>JAJDWI010000085.1 GCA_022825665.1 Candidatus Poribacteria bacterium | reverse complement strand
CTACACTATGATTTAATGATATACTATACATCGGTATCCTCTCCTATAAGGAAGTTAATATATATTAGGAAAGGATACCATTTTTAGTATAACCTTTCAAGATACACTTCTCAATTAATGCAAAAAACTTTACACACCCTAAAAATAGAGAAGTGTTTGAAAATATATAGCTGATTTGATAAAATGTTGTTGCATGGGATAGTCTCCTAAAAAGTAATAGGTTCAACTTTTACCATTTAGGATGGTATCTCATGCACTAAAAGTTAAGAAAAATTCAAAACAAAACGCATTTTCATAGCGTTTTACATTCTAAATGTTGATTGCTATCAGGTTAAACACTTTTGTGAGAGATACCAGTTCTATACTTAACCATAACTCAAGGAAACCAATGCAACAAAAAACATGGAAAATTATAGGTGGAAACAATCAAATTATCGCAGCAGCAATTCATGATGGACATAAAGTTCGTAAGGAAGTTTCGGAAAAACTTGCAATAACCGATGAAGCAAGGCTAAGAGAAGAAGATCCGTTTACTGCGATCTGGACTGAAGTAGCAGAAACAAGGATAATTGGTCTTCACTCACGTTTTGAAGTTGACTTGAACCGTCCGCGTGAGAAAGCAGTCTATATTAAACCAGAGGATGCATGGGGTTTGCAGGTCTGGAACAATCCACCAGATATAGAACTGATACATAGGTCATTGGAAGCGTATGACGCATTCTACGCAGATGTCCATTCTTTATTGAAAAAGGTTGTAGAACATGCTGGGCATTTCGTATTATTAGATATACACTCATATAACCATAGAAGAAACGGACCCAATGTTAAACCAGCAGATGTAGAACTGAATCCAGAAATTAATATTGGTACAGGAACCGGAATGCATCGTATGTGGAATCCTTTGATACGCCGTTTTATTGACGATTTTCAGAAATTCGACTTTTTGGGTAGACATCTTGATGTCCGGGAAAATATAAGATTTCAAGGGGGCTATTTCTCTCGGTGGATTCATCAATCTTTCCCAAAAACTGGATGTGCAATTGCCATTGAGTTCAAAAAAATTTTCATGGATGAATGGACTGGAAGACCAGATAATATAATAATAAATGCTATGTATCAAGCATTACAGTCTACAATAGAAGGCATCAATTCAGAACTTCGTAAATTGTCAAAATCATAATAACGCGTTGTGCTTGTTAACAATGTGTCCGTTTATATTTCCTGTTCACTTTGTTTAGGTTTGAATGCCGCAATTTTTCGATACTTGACGAACTTAAGGTAGGAGGGAACTCCGATTCCCGCCGATAAATGGGTCGCGATTTGGAGATTGCTCCTACAAAATATGAACATTTGTGAAAAATAACAAAACTGGCACATGTCAATTGTATTTCTAAAAACTCGGTTTACAACTGAAGTCTAAATAAAGGAAACGTAAGATGGATAAACAATCAAGTACATATAACAATATAATCAATGAGAAATTCATTGAGTCTGTCACTACCCACCTTGTCGAGAATAAACAAGTACGCAGAACACTGCCAAATCTCGGTAGGTTGCATATAGATCGACAACTTCCATTTTTATGTGTATATAGATATCCTTCAAAGAAGGATGCTGGAACAGAAAGATTTGTGATGGGTCAACCATCTTACTTGATTGCTTCAGGAAATAAAAGAGATCATGAAAGCGTATCACAACTCATATATCATATAACAAAGACCTTATCTCAAGTCTTTGGTGCATTTCTGATAATAGAAATCTGGAGCATTAACGAAAATAACAATGATATAAATGTCAATGACCTTATTAGGGAACCCGAATTTCATATCGTAACCCATATTGCAAACAGAGATATGAAAACGGTAGAAACTCTCTCTAACGCACTGAACAACGTCCGTCTTCGAAAAAGATCAACCACAGTTTTAAATAGATATATGAATAAAATAGCAGCACCAAGACTTTCCCAACTACTACCAACCCCATATCTTCAGGAACAGAATTGTACTGTAATTGGAATCGCGGTTAAATCTATCTACCGTGACCTTGAAACAGATGAATTGTTTCCTGATATTCGTAGGAGTATCTCATATCAGTTGACCCATGCACTACAGAAAACTGTTTTTGAATTTTCACGTAATCAAACAACGCATCGTCCAGCACACTTCCATGTTTTAGGTCGACGGGCAGTCGTTAAAGCTGTGTGGGAAGTAGACAAAAAACTCGCTGAAATCTGTGGTGAATTTGACTTCTTACTACAAGTAACGCCAATCAATACTGAAACAGCATATCATTCATTCAAAAGAAGTCATTTTGAAAAAACACCAATATTCTATTATCGTCCTCTATCTTCAGACCTATCACTATTAAAACGAAAACTTTGGGAAATACGCTTGGAGCGAATAGAGGATCCCACACTTGCATTTCTTTTCAGAGATAAACGGAATGAACTTGATACACAACTATCTATGCTTGGACGAATTGATACAAAGGATTTCCTATATGGAAGTATGCAACTCTTTGGGGTTGTTGATAACACTCTATTTAACACTGCCAATGAATTGATAAATTTATTGGCATCTCGTAGTCAAGAAAGTAAAAAAAGTACAACTCTTAATGCAAAGGCTTTTGCAGAACTGGTAAACGAAGAACTTGTATATTACCGAGAACAATATCCCGGAATATCAGCAAAAATTGAGATACGCGATGACATTTACGCTGGACTAATGGTATCCAAGGGTAACATACTGATCGGAAAAAAAACGAATATACCTTCTTCACGTGCAGAGGCATTGATACAGCACGAAGTCGGAACACACATACTTACCTACTATAATGGTCAAGCACAACCATTCCGAATGTTATATACCGGGCTCGCAGGTTATGAAGAAATGCAGGAGGGTATCGCTGTTCTATCAGAATATCTTGTTGACGGACTAAGTCACCCTCGACTTAGACTTCTTGCTGGACGCGTAATTGCCGCAAGATGTCTAACCGACGGCGCAACTTTTATAGATACATATCGTGAACTTAACAAAATCTATAAATTCACACAACGAACAGCGTTTACTATTACAGCAAGAATATTCCGTAGTGGAGGTTTAACCAAAGATGCAGTTTATCTCAGGGGTTTAGTCCAGTTACTGAATTATCTGAGAAATAGAGGATCAATTGAACCACTTTTTGTCGGTAAAATTGCAGCTGAACATATTCCAATTATTCAAGAACTTCAGTTACGGAAGGTATTAAAGTCACCCCCTTTAACCCCAAGGTATATGGATTATCCGAATATAAAACAAAAAATAGAGACAATACGTCAAGGGATTACCGTCCTTGATTTAATATAAGAAAAGGAGAGAATATGAGAATTGGTTTTCTAATTAATGACATAAAGACCGAACAAGCAGGTTTCACTACCACACGTTTAGGAATGCAAGCTATCAATATGGGGCATGAGGCATGGATTATCTCAATAGGTGATTTAGCTTATGATCCTGATGAGTATATACGAGCAAACGCACGGATGGCTCCTCGCACAAATTATAAGTCACATGAGACATACTTCAATGAATTGCAGAGTAACAACGCTTTAGTAAAACGGATTACAGTGGATGAATTAGATATTCTATTACTACGGAATAATCCAGCAGATGACGCAGTAAACAGACCTTGGGCACAAAATGCAGGGTTAATTTTCGGAAGAGTGGCAATGCGTCACGGCGTGATTGTTCTTAACGACCCAAACGGACTTGCAAAAGCACTTAACAAAATGTACTTCCAACTCTTCCCAGAAGAAGTCCGCCCAAGAACCCTAATCACACGAAGTCACAGTGAAATCAAAGATTTTGCTCAAGAACAAGACGGAATGATCGTATTAAAACCTTTACAAGGTTCTGGTGGACAAAGTGTCTTTCTCGTGAGACCAGATGATCTTCCGAATATCAATCAGATGATTGATGCTGTCAGTCGTGATGGGTATGTTATTGCTCAGGAATACCTTCCAGCAGCTGCAGAAGGAGACATGCGACTGTTTCTACTCAATGGTCAACCACTACGATACAGAGGAAGATACGCTGCCTTTCGCAGAGTTCGGACAGGAGGAGACATGAGAAGCAACATTCATGCTGGTGGTAAACTTCGACAAGCAGAAATTACGGATGAAATGCTTGAACTCGTTGAAATAGTAAGACCCAAATTAGTTCAGGATGGAATGTTCTTGGTTGGATTAGATATTGTTGGTAACAAACTTATGGAAATTAATGTTTTTAGTCCGGGAGGGTTAGGTAGCGCACAACGGTTTGAAAAAGTCAATTTTAACGTTGCTGTTATTGAAGCACTGGAAAAAAAGGTACAATATATGAAATATTACCGGCGAAACTTTGACAATGTTGAAATGGCGGTATTGTAATACCAATTCTAATAATCTGGTATTTCTCACACTTGTTCGGCTCATAGAAAAAATAAGTACTAATGAAACTTTTTACCTCTATGACCACTGACTTCGTGAAACAAACGCACACATTTTACATGAGCGAGTTTTTCTAATTCTTCTAAACCTAATAACATCAATACGAAATTCCTATGAAAAACCCATTTAACGAGCGATTTTATTCTATTTTGTATTAAAAATAAGGTGTTTTTTTACATAATGAGGGCATATCAATTAGCATTTTCATAACCTCGTATTGAGAGAACGTTGATAGATAGTGGCTTCCGAGTGCTTTTGAGAAATACCAGTTTATTTATTAGCAATGGTACACAAGAATCACATTCAAGAAAACATTTTTACAGAGGAATCATCAGCAAAAGTCTACGAATTTGCCTTCTGTTTCGCGCCACTTCGTTTGAAAGGTGCATCAGGTTCTCCAAGGTAACCCAATGGCAATACACTAAACTTATTGGGACAGCAATCCATCTGTCCCAACTTTCATATTTCCTTAATCACCTGCACATAAATGTACATATAAATCACAATATGCCCCTTTATGTGCATCTCCTACCTTGATATTCAGTATTTCTTAGTCTGATATTGGCACAGAAATTGCTGATTATATATTCAAAGAAATCATTACATAGGAGATTAATATTATGCGTAAATTGCTTGATAAATCCAGTATTACATTCTTCATTGTTATTTTAACTGCCACAATTAATGCAGGATGTGTTCTGAGTGTTATTGAACAGAATGAAAATGCAGGGGAAGTTGAAAAACCACAAGAAACTATCTTCACTGTTATAGAAACTACAGATGTTAAGAATCCTTCAATCGTAAGTTCAATTCATTTGCCATTTCATTCTGGTTTGAATAATAATGTTATTCTTTCTGATCAATATGCTTATGTTACAACTGAAACTGATTTACTCGTTATTGATGTCTCCAACCCGAAACAACCATCGTATCAGACTTCGATTTCATTCCCTGAAACAATTACAAAAGCACATGTTTCAGATGATCATCTTATCGTAGCAAGTAAAAATAAGTTCTATCTTGTAAATGTATCCAATCCACATCAACCAGTACTTCAATCTCAGGTAAGTCTACACCATGCAAATGAGATAAGTGAATTTGACATCCATGAATCTTACCTATATGTAAAGGATGTTAATGACTATATACATATCTATCATTTGGCTAATGATAATATCTTACCAATTAAGACTGTAGAAATAGAATATTCTTCAGGTGTAGTCGGTGTAAAAGCAATGGGAGCAGACGTTGAACAGATTGTGTTGAAGCATAGTACTCCAAGTGACTATAGTTGGTCAGTACTCGCAGATGCAACCGATCTATTAGAGTTCAACTGTGTGCATCGGAAAGTGAGAAGTTCTAACGGTCATCTTGTGTTTGCAAGTCGTAGGTATCCATGTGACGATATTACTATAGTCTTAGGACGAGACCGGTATCATCCTTTTACTTCGAAATGGCTTGAAGACTACAACTTAGCAGCTAACTATCTTGCACATCTATACCTAACAGGAAAAAAGACACTTCCAAAGGGAATCCCAACAGATGTTTTACATGATAATAGATACAAAATTCAGTTTGTTTCGCAAGACGAGTGGACACACACGATAGAGTATGAACCAAATCAATTATTAGGTATCCTCACAGATTTTCAAATTTACGATAAGTTTCTATACGTTGCAAATTCAAAAGGATTCCTTTCCATTTTGGACCTTGATGTCCATAAAAACAAGCGTTTTATTTCTGCTATCACACTTCAATCTCAACAACCGTTAAGTATTGCAGTTGGACAAAACCATGTCTATATGATAGCGACACCAGAAGAACTATGAGAATATAGGACAGATTGATTTAGGTAATACATATCAATCAAGGTAATTTTCTGTGAAACTCCGAACAATATCCATTGCATCACACAACATCACACGACTAATCATCGGTGGAAATCCATATAGTGGTATCTCACACCAATCTCCTGCTGCTTCAAAAGCAATGGAGGATTACTATACGACGCGTCGGATAATGGATGATCTATCACAAGCAGAACAGAGCGGTATCAACACTGTGCTTGCCCGTGCGGATAGACATATCATGCGTGCATTGAATGAATATTGGAACGCAGGCGGTACAATTCAGTGGATAGCACAGACACCAAAATCTACAGAATATGGCGATTTGAACCAGTATCTAAAGATAATTGCACGTTATAACCCAATTGCCATATATCATCACGGAGGCACAACTGATGCCTTGTATATTAATGGACAACTCAATTCACTTGTTGATTTTTTGAAACGGGTTCGTGATTTTGGATGTGCAGTAGGCATTGGAACACATGATCCACAGATTCTCAAATATTGCTATACAGAAGGTTATGACGTTGACTTTTTTGTCTGTGCTTTGTATAATCATACACGACATAGAGAGATGTATTTGCCAGACGACCGTGATACTGCGGTTTCTGTCATCCAAGCAGTACCACTACCGATAATTGCTATAAAGGTCTTAGCAGCAGGTAGAAATAAACCGTCAGCAGCTTTTCGATTTGCTCTTGAAAATATCAAACCGACTGATGCGATGGCGGTCGGTATGTATACCCAATACCATCCTGACCAGATTCACCAAAATGCGTTAACTGTTGCTGAACTCATCAGGAAATTAGAGAATGAAACGAATTGTTGAACCAGAAGTGATGGATACTGCAGAAGCAGCAGAAGCCTATGATGCCATGGGACATGGTGAGGTAGACCAAGCTTTTGTTGATCGAGTCATCGCTCTTGGAGCAAACAAAGGTCATTTTCTTGATGTCGGTACGGGTCCCGCACAAATTCCCATCATACTTGCTCAACATTGTCCAGAAATACACATCACTGCAATTGACCTATCTGAAGATATGTTGAAAATAGCAAAACGACATGTCGCTGATGCAGGTCTTACGAATCGGATCACACTCGAACACGTTGATGCTAAAATCCTACCATATCCAGACAATAGTTTTGACGGACTCATATCTAACAGTATTGTTCATCACGTTCACGATGCTTTAACAGCACTTCAAGAAATGGGTAGAGTTGTCAAGCCCGACGGTCCTGTATTAATTCGTGATCTCATCCGTCCCAAAACACCAGCAGATGCACAATCATTTGTTGATCGTTATGCTGCTGATGATACTCCCGAACAACAGAAACTCTATTATGACTCCTTCCTTGCTGCTTTCACGCTTGCTGAAGTCAATCAGATGTTAACACAAATGGATATGCCAAATGCCGTTGTGGTTCAAAGCACAGACAGACATTGGTCGATTGAACGTAAAGCATAATCTGTTTTATGAATTATGTTTGACGTTACTATTTACCTATGCTATGGTTTATATAGATTTATCGTTAAGGTGGAGCACTTGATGAAAGCAGCACAGTTTTACGGTGGAAAAGATATTAGAGTTGAAAATGTTCCCGATCCTACACCTGCACCTGAACAAGTTCTCGTCAAGGTAGACGCAGCAGGTATATGTGGAAGTGATCTGCATGGGTATCACCGTCAACCTGAGAAACCTTTATCACCACGTATCGGTGGTCATGAATTAACTGGTGAAATCGTTGATATTGGAAAGGATGTAACTGGACATAAAGCAGGGACACGCGTTGCAATAGAACCGATCAGTCCATGCAACAATTGTCCAGAATGCCTAAACGGTTACTACAATATCTGTTCTAATTTACGTCATGCGGGTGGTGGTTTTGCTGAGTATATGGTTGCAGCCACCTCAAATGCTTATGAACTACCTGATAACGTCTCCGTTGAGGGTGGTGCGTTAGCGGAGGTATATGCAGTTGCTGTGCATGCTGTGAACAGAGCGATGGTTTCTCCCGGTGATCGCGTTGCAATTATTGGGAGCGGTCCAGTTGGCTTGACGATTGCACAGGTAGCAGATGTTGCAGGTGCCACGTCTATTGCGGTTTTAGGTAAACCGGATGCACCGATACAGATTGCACACGAAGCAGTTGGGGCAGTACCTATAAATGTGGATAAGACCGATTCGGTTGCATCCGTCATGGATTGGAGTGATGGACGCGGTGCAGATGTCGTCTTTGAAGCAGTAGGAGGGAAGGCTAACACGTTGGAACGGGCAACGGAAATTGCAGCGAAACGAGGACGCGTTTGTATGGTAGGTGGACATGGTGCCCCTCTTACATTTTCGGAACGGTTTGCACGAAGTCGAGAACTTACCATTATTTGGTCATTCTGTTACGGTAGACGTGGTGGAAAAACCGAATTTCGTATTGCGATTGATTTGCTTGCTACCGGTAAAATTGATCCAAATCCTTTAGTTACCCATCGGTTCAGTCTGGATGATATTTCCGAAGCATTTGCTGTTGCTGCGGGACGTGATGAATTTGGGTCGGTGAAGGTGCTTGTTACACCAAATAATTTATAGGAGATGATATATGGATATAGTTAATTCACTAATCTTTGTTGGAACAGAGGGTATATATCACGATCATGAAGGAAATGGTAAGTATATAACCGAAATGCTGAATGAAACTGAGAACATCAAAGCCGATTTCTCACGTGATTATAATGTGTTGGCAGATGGTCTTGATACATATCACAACGTATTATTCTACACTGATGTCGGTGAACTTACACAAGCACAAGAAACAAGTCTACTTGACTATATTAGATCGGGTGGTGGATTTTTCGGACTACATACTGCAGCCGCTTCTTTCAGAGAATCTGATGGGTATCACAGCATGTTAAATGGATTCTTCAACGGACATAGTCCGTATATGGATTTTACCGTAAGTATTAGTGATACTGATCATCCCATAACAAACGGATTAAGTGATTTTAAAGCGAAGGATGAACTCTACTATTTGAAGCACAACCCTGATTCCTCACACCATTTGATGCACGCGTATGACCATACTAAAGACGAAACACATGTCATGGCGTTCCACCACACCTTCGGTGAGGGTAAAGTCTTCTATTTTGCATTGGGTCATGATATGGCTGTCCTTGAAAATCCAAGTTTTCAGGAAATTATACGGAGGGGTATTTTGTGGGTAGCAAATCGGATTTAACGAGTTTATGACGGTCTGGTTATATGTTCAATTGTGGAGTTAGTAACATTGTTACCAGAATCTAAGGTTACTGGTCGAGTATTTCAGTCGCAACTGCAATATCTCTATGTATCTGTTGGACGAGTGCTTGCTTATTTGAGAAAGTTCGTTCATTACGTATCTTTTCAATAAAGAATATTTCGATAGTTTCTCCGTAAATGCTCTTATTAAAGTCAAATAAATGGCTTTCTACTTGCAATTTTGTTCCATTAAATGTAGGACGAACTCCTATATTTAGTACACCATCAAACAGTTGGTTTTCTAATTTTACGCGGATGGCATAGACCCCATTTGGTGGGCACAGTTGCTCTCCCGGTTCAATATTTGCTGTAGGAAAACCGAGTTGCCTACCGCGTCCTTCACCTTCTATAATTTTTCCACTCATAGAGTAGATTCTCCCCAACAGTTGCGTTGCTAATTCCAAGTCTCCTCTTGCAATTGCTTGTCGGATGCGTGTACTATGAACTGGTAGACCATTTAATTGTGTTGGAGGAACAATTGTGACTCCGAATCCAGATTCTTGTCCTAAGGTTTCTAAAACCTGTGCATTACCAGTCCGATCTTTTCCAAACTGACACGCATAACCAACCACTACATGGTTTGCGTGACATACGTCTTGCAAGATGCTTTCTACAAAGGTGTTTGGTGACATTGAAGCAATTCTATCATTGAAGTTAACAAATATAGCCACATCGAATCCAATTTGTTCAAGTACCTCAATGCGTTTAGGTAGACACATTAGAACAGGTGGACATTTTTCTGGGGCAAGTAATGAAAGTGGATGTGGATAAAACCCAAATAGAACACTTGGCAACTTATCTGTCTCAGCACGTTCACGGACTATATTTAAAACATCTTGGTGACCAATATGTAATCCGTCAAATACCCCGAATGTAACCACTGTGTCTTGTGTAAATTCAGGGATAGATTCCAAATTATAATAGGTATGCAAAATACGTCTCCACGATTCAATGTTTATAGAATGATATAACAAGATATTGGAACGATAAAACCATCAAATTTCGTCAATTCTGCGCTTCGCACTATCTACAAGCATTTTTATTGCTGATGTAGGTTGATGATTAATACGGCATCCAGATGCGCGTTCATGTCCACCACCATTGAATTCTGCTGCAAGTGCAGCGACATCAACAAGCCCTTCGCTTCTAAGACTTACTTTTGAGTTGCCATCCTGCAGTTCACAGATGCAGACTGCCACTTCAACACTATCTATCGCCTGGATTTGATTGACAAAGCCTTCAACATCGTCTAACGTTGTATCTGTATCGTTTAACATTTTCTGGGTCACCATCACCCAAGCGATCTTACCATCAGAGGTAAGTTCTAAAGTGCTAAGTGTCTTCCCCAACAAGTGTATTTTTCCAAGTGGTAAATGTTCATAAACGTTGCTGTAAACTTCATCTGGGGGAAAATTCCCAATCTCAATCAAATCAGCTGCAATTCTGTGTGTTTCTGGAGTCGCATTACTATAACGAAAGCAACCTGTATCAAACAAGAGTCCAGTATATAGACACAATGCCTGTTCCGCATCTATAGGCATGCCAGTATATTTTATAAAATTGTGAATAATTTCTGCAGTTGACGATACCTCGGTTTGAATGATGTTGTAATCTCCAAAATCCTTAGCACTAATATGATGGTCAATATTTACTATAGCATGTATTGGGATCAAATGTTTGCTGAGAAACTTTCCTATACGTTCATGTGAACTTGCATCAAGAATAACGAGTGCCTCAGGACAATAGTCTGTAGAAGCTTGTGCATTTTCTATGTTTTCCCAATATGGTAGAAACTGATATTTTTTCGGTACTGCATCAGCGTTGAAGATGCGGATGGATTTACCTAACTTCCTTAAGAACAAGTATAGTGCTAACTCGGAACCAATTGCATCACCATCAGGATTGACGTGAGTTGTTATTGCAAACGTCTGGTATCGCTCAAAAAGAGTCAGGAGGTCACCGAAGTTATTCATGGCAACCCAGTATCTGGTTCTGAACTTTCAGCAGCTTCATTTTCATTGTCAATTTCCTTGAGAAGTCCATCTATTTTCATCAGATGGTCAACAGAATCATCTAAACTAAACCGAAGTTCAGGTGAATATCTGAGAGACAAACGTTTGCTTATTTCCCGTCTTAGAAACCCAGCAGCACTCTTAAGTCCTATGAGTGTATTTTCCTTCTGTTCATTTCCTCCGATAACACTAACCTTTACATCAACATATTTTAAGTCAGATGATACTTCAACATGTGTGACAGTACAAAAGGCGACTCTCGGATCTTTGACATCGCGTTGTATTACCTGACTCAATTCTCTCTGGATGAGTGCACTCACCCGGTCTTGCCTTCTATTTTCTATCATGATGGTTGATCTTTCTGCATAGGAGATTTGCTATCTATTATACTTAATTGTTTATTGTATCACAAATATTATATGTTACCTGCTTAAAAGAAAAATTCTGTTTCGTAGTCAACCAAAACTACTGATGAATTTCCCTCAATGAATTTAATGCTTTGTGATAGAACTTGATTCACAAATTTTACTTCATTTGCCACAGAAACTGCACCTATAACGGCAGATTGATGCATATCAAGTGCTTCAACTTCTGCAACAGCGATATTAAATCGGTTTTTGAGTCGTGCGATTAAACTTTTGAGAACCCTTCGTTTTTCTTTAAGGGACTGACTCTCTGGCAAATATAATTTAATTTTACAAACACCAATGTGCATATCTAATTTTTAATATTAATGAATGTTTACTTACCTATCCGATGAGATCACGTCCTATGAAATTTCTATTTTGTAAGTTAGCTGCACTTATAACAGAAAATGACCCAGCTGCTGGATCAATCCCGTAGTCTTAACCCTTTATCTTCATCTTTATCCGTGTATTCGGTTTAAGAAAATCGGGTAATTCAATAGGTAGGATTAGTACTTCCCTTTCGGTCGAAAAGACGGTATGTGTCAACATTCTATAGGTTTAATCCAAAGACAGTTGTGTGAATACACTTAGTAGATGAAGTTCTGGGAATAGATAAAATACCATTAACTTAATCTTATTACGTAAGTGACAATAGTAATGGATTTTAGTTTATCAATACTTAATATTGCTTATAATTGTCTTATAGATACGAATTTAGAGAACTTAGCACAAAGAAATAGAGATTTAACAACACCTTAATATGAAGAAGTTCCAAAGTGAGAACTATGTATTTAGTTTTATATATTACCAATATGACATTAGATTAGAGTGTACGTGCGATTTGTTCATGGACATAACATTCTAACACATCCCCAACTTTTATGTCATCAAATTCCTCAATACCGATGCCACATTCATAATTGGCTTGCACTTCGTTGACATTATCTTTGAAACGTCTTAGTGAGTCAACCTTTCCTTCATATATCATTCTGTTATCACGTAAGACTCTCAGAGGATTGTTAAATGTAATTCTTCCCCAGTTGACATAACTTCCAGCAACTAACCCACTGCGTGGCACTTTGAAGATTTCTCTGACTTCAGCCCGTCCAATAATTACTTCACGGACCTCCGGATCTAACAAACCTTCCATAGCGGATCGGATATCAGAGATGATGTCATATATAACAGTATAAGTGCGAACATCTATTCCTTCAGTTTCTGTAGCTTTGACAGCTTCTGTGGTGGGATACACGTTGAATCCAACAACGATTGCATCCGATGCTGATGCGAGTAGGATGTCAGTTTCTGTAATGCCACCTGTGGCTTCGTGGATTATATTTATTTTTACCTCAGGTGTGCTTAATTTTAGGAGAGATTCTGATATTGCTTGGACAGAACCTTGTACATCACCTTTAACAATTACATTCAATTCTTTTATGTCGCCTTCTTGAATCTGTTGGAATAGGTCATCAAGGCTAATATGGCTGTGTGCCCCAAGTTTAGAGATTCGGTATTGGTCTTGCCGTTCTTCACTGATTGTGCGTGCATCTTTTTCTGATTCTACTGCAAAAAACTGGTCTCCTGCTTCTGGTACTCCAGTGAAACCAAGGACCTCTACAGGTGTAGATGGACCTGCAGATTTTATCCGTTTGCCATCATCACTCATCATTGCTCTAACTTTACCAGAGTAACGTCCAGAGACAAATGTATCGCCAACTTTTAAAGAACCAGATTGAACTAACACTGTTGCAACGGCACCACGATCTTTATCCACTTGCGCTTCGATTACAACTCCACGGGCAGGTTTTGACGGATTTGCCTTTAATTCCAACAACGCAGCTTCCAATAGAAGCATCTCTAACAACAAATCTATTCCAGTGCCTTCCACAGCAGATACTTCAACACAGATTGTTTGTCCACCCCATTCTTCTGGGACCAAATCGTTCTCAACCAGCTGCTGTTTTACATAATCAGGTCGTGCACCTTGGACATCAATTTTGTTTATTGCGATAACAATAGGTACTTTTGCAGCTTTTGCGTGGTTAATTGCTTCAATAGTCTGCGGCATGACTCCGTCATCTGCTGCAACGATAAGGACAACAATGTCAGTTGCTTGTGCCCCACGTGCACGCATTGCAGTAAACGCAGCATGACCGGGTGTATCAAGAAATACTATACTACCGTTTTCTAATTCCACATGGTATGCACCTATATGTTGGGTGATATTACCTGCTTCAGATTCACTAATGTTTGATTTACGGATAGAGTCCAAGAGTGATGTTTTACCATGGTCAACATGCCCCATAATTGTGATAACTGGTGCGCGCGCAACTAATGATTCGGGTGGATCTTCCTCGTCGGTCATTAGCATTTCTTCAAGTGTTTTTTCCTTTACAACTTCAAAACCGAAATGTTCACCCAAAATCAGTAAAGTTTGGTAATCCAAACTTTGATTTATAGATGCCATAACCTTTAACTTCATCAACTGCATAATCAATTGTGTTGACTGCAAATTGAGTAGTGATGCTAAAGCTCCAACTGTTATACCTTCTTGTACTTGTAGTAATGCGTCTGCTGGCATTTCTTCTTCTGGTTCTTCCTCAATTTCTTCTTTTTCCTCTTCTGTTTCTTCTATTTTTAGCTCAATTTCTTCCTCTTTTTCTACTACTTCTTCTTTTATTTTTTCTACATCCTTTTCTTTATTGGTAGTAATTTCATGCTGAGGATCCAATTCGGATTCAACCAACATAATCATCTCTGGATCTAAACTACTCATGTGGTTTTTTATAGGTACGCCCAATTCTTCAAGAACTGTGATTAGTTCTTTGCTACTCATCCCATGTCGTTTTGCCAATTCATAGACTCTGACATTTTGACTCTGTGTTGTTTTTTTCTCAACTTCAGCTGTTTGCTTTCTACGTTTTTTCATCGGCGTTTATCTCCTTTTCAAGAAGTATCTGCCTGAACTCGACGATGACCGATTTCGGCAGTTGTACTCGTAGCAATGCGTTAATCCGTTTAGGTGCATTAAATGCTTCATCAATACAAGATTGTGAATGACAGACATAAGCCCCACGTCCGGGACGTATTTTTAAATCATCTATCACCAAAAATTCACCTTTATAGCACACAAATCTGTGCAAAGTTTTCTGTGGAAATTTACAACGGCACCCAATGCAGGTGCGAATAGGACCTTTTACTCTTTTCATCTATTGACTGTGGAGACAAGTCACATTAGACCAGTTTTCTACAGTGATCTCTGCGAACAGATGTATTCGTGAATAAGTTTATACCCTTAAACTCCAGATACAGATTCATCTACTGTTTCTGCATCATTAGTATCTTCTGATGTTGTTTCAATTTCAACATCATCACTAACCTCTTCATCTACTTCAACATTCGTTTCATCATCTTCGGACACTGCGTCTTCAGTCTCATCAATCTCGTCATCATCTTCTTTAAACAGAGTATCCAATGAAACAGGATTTTCCGCTTCACTCTTTATGTCAATATGCCAGCCGGTCAATTTAGCAGCAAGTCGGGCGTTCTGTCCTCTTCTACCAATAGCTAAGGACAATTGATCTTCTGCGACGATAACATTTGCACTCATATCATCTTCGTTGAGTTCCACCCTACGAATTTTGGCAGGCTTTAAAGCATTCTTGATAAATTCTCGTGCATCCTCGTCCCAATCTAAAAAATCGATTTTCTCGTTCTTTAATTCTCTAACCATTGTCTGAACACGTGCACCTCTAACTCCGACACATGTTCCGACTGCATCAATCCCGTCTTCAGTTGCAGTTACAGCAACTTTAGCGCGGTAGCCAGGATCACGAGCAACAGCCATCACACGAACTTGTCCATCATATACTTCTGGTACCTCTTGTTCACATAACATTGTTATCAGGTCCGGATGTGTTCTGGATACAATAAGTTGTTCTCCAGTCATAGTATCCTTTACCTCTAAGATCAAACACCGAATGGAGTCGCCACGATTATATCGATGCGGTGGTGGAATTTGACTCGCTGGTAACAACGCTTCTGTTCTCAAAACGTCCGTTCGCTCCAAGTCAATAATTGCATCTTGTCCAGTATACCTTTGTAGATAACCGACAACTACCTCACCTTCACGTCCTTCAAATTCTTTATATATAAGTTCGCGTTCTGCTTCTCTAAGTTTACCGAGTAATATTTGCCGTCCTAATTGTGCTTGTATTCGACCAAATTCTTCTGGATTAATTTCAACTTCAATTGTATCGCCGATCTCTACATCAGGTTTGATTTTTTTTGCTTCCTCAATAGGAATTTCCGTTGAGAAATCTTGCATTATATTTACAACCCTTTTCGGAACATGACATGTTATTTCCTCACGGTCAAGCTGTATGTCTATTGATACCTTAGCTTCAGGTCCGTAGTGGCGTGATGCGATTACACGTAATGCATCCTCAATTGCGCTAAGAAAGACATCCTCCGGTAAATCGGTGTGCCCCATCATTTGTCGAATAGACTGTTGTAAACTTTCTTTTCTTGTCTCTGTTTTCTGTTTCATATTTCTCCTACTCATTACTTGGTAAAAATCCGATAATTTTAGACTGATTACCATGCAAGTTGAATATAACCTTTATTTATCTGTGAAATATCAATGTGGATCGTCTTACCTGATGTTTGTTCTAAAACGACACATCCGTCAATGACATTTTTCACCTGTCCTTGTAACATAAAGGTCTGTCCGTTTGTAGATGAAGTAAGGATATTAACGTTTCTCTCTATATTACGTTGAAAGTCGCGTTCTGTTGTCAAAGGACGGTCAAGACCTGGGGAAGCAATCTCCAAATGTTGATATTCCTCTAAAATCTGGTGTACTTCTAAAATCGGTCTAACCTCTTGATCTACTGCCTTGCAATCTGCTACAGACATTCCTCCTTGTTTGTGGATTAACAGTCGAAGAATCTTATTTTTTCTGTTTCCTGCTATCTCCACAGCTACCAATTCATAACCCTCAATATCAAGTAGAGGGGTTAGAATCTCTTCAATGGTAGTTTCAATTTCTCCAGTCATATTCTACGTCCTATATAAAATAAAAAAACGCGATCGTTCTCGGTTGAGAGATTTCTCGCGGTGCCTCGTTAGCGATTTTCCTGTTCCTATGAAGTTAGGTACAGACTTCGCTTTGCCACTGAACTAACAGCAGTAATATGGATTTGACCTGCAAGCCTTAGGTTAGCATGATAACACTTTCCTTTTTTGGAATCAAGCCAAATTCATGATCCGTGTTAATATGTTTTGGAAGACCTGATAACTTCACCGCAAGTTCCTTATTGAAAACGTTTTGTTTTAGACGTTAACTCAAAGAATAGTTTAACCTATGTACACATTTTTGTCAAGTTTATTTTTACCTCTGATTTACCCCCAGTTTTTGAGAGTCCATATTTTGTTTGTATTATCATAATAGTTTTGCCAAAGTGTATTGTATGCTAAACTACTTTCAAATCTTATTTTATTGCCTATATTTTAGAGGTGTTCCACTGAAACAGACTGCATCTTACAAAGTAAATCTGCGCGTGCTGATCCCACAAGTAAAGCAAGGGTTCCAAACAGTGTTGAAGCGTCCTGCTCTCAGAAATCTGATTTTGGTCATATTGGCGTGTCTTCGCACGAACACATTTCAAATAAATACGATTGCGGCACACTTACCTGTTTGCGTTGCCCATTATAAAACGAAACAAAAACGACTGCTCCGGTTTATTGACTCAAACTTTCCAACATCTATTGCTATGGGTGCGTGGTGTGCGTTTGTCTTATGGTGGCTCTATGGCAAAACGGGCGTGTGCCTCGCACCCTGCTTGTAGATGAGACTGATATTCTCCGAGACTACAGGAGTATTGTTATTGCTGTGCCATTTCGCAAACGGGCTATTCCAATCTATTGGAAACTCTACAAAAAAGACGCTGGGGTCTGTTTCCTTCATTTTGAAAAATCTGGGGAGCGGTGGATAAAAACCTATAATACTTGTCGGACAAAAACATATTCACTCGTTTCTGTCATAAAAAGAATACTACAGACAACTTGGGATCCTGACATTTTCCTTGACCCATATTTTACTATAACCGATTGTGCGGGACAAAGTCCGTAGCAGTTCAGCATTGACTTCCTCACACAAAGTATACAAAAAACCTTA
>JAJDWI010000115.1 GCA_022825665.1 Candidatus Poribacteria bacterium | reverse complement strand
AGGAGGAAGGACTACCTTTTGCAAAGGAACATCGGCATACAATCTCTTATCCTGAAAATCCTGTAATCTTGCAAATCCTGGTTCAGACAACAAACAATTCAAACGGACAAGAATCACTAAATTGACGCTTATGGTTCGGTTAGGATACCGAACCTACCGTAGTATATAAATATTTTTAGGTTTCATTATAAACTACATTATGGATTGTGTCTGCTAAATTTGAAGAAAACAGCGTTAGAAAAGAATTCTATATCTTGAATAGGCTTGGATTATGTAGTGCTATTATCCAAGGAATACTGACGGTTTCCACCAGCTCCGCCACCTATTGCCCAAGTTCCACGGAATAAGGATTGGCGTTTTTGAGGCATCTTTTCAATGATTTCATGACTTAGATTCAATCGATACCATTGAGCCCATATTGAATTGTAACAATTAAACACAGCACAACGCGGATTGTCGGGATTCGTCCAGTCGTTAGTAGCATGTATAAGACTCTCTGTAAAGACAATCGCAGACCCTGGTGGACAACTATAGTCCTCCATCATATCACGTATGTTATCTTCCCAAGGTGATTCACTGATATTCGGACGACACGGGTCTGGACCTCCATAGTTGAAATGTGCCTTATGAGAACCAGTAAGGAAAGTTGTTCCACCTTGTCCAGATTTCACCTCCTCAAGTTCCCAAACCACACGGGTGAGACCTGCAAATATCTTTCCACCCGCAACTTGATACCGCATCGCATTCGCTTGCTGTGGAGGTCGCACAACATGAGGCACCGTCGTACCTTTTCCATAAGACCTACTCCATCCAGGTTCTCTCACCGTAGTAAAGGAATTCTCACACCGAAAACCGTAGCAATCATCAAAAATAAAACGTTCATCTGCAACGATTTCGTTTAGAATGCCAACAACTGCAGGATGGTCAAGTAAATTCTGAAGTGTGCCTTGATAACTATGTGTTGCACCAGTATACACTTCTGCTTTCATCTCTTCTATTTCCGATTCTGATAAGACCGATGGCAATAAAATCCAACCGCGAAGATCAAAGAAAAACTTTTGTTCCGGTGTCATCAACTTCTCATCCGGAGCCAACGGCATAGGTTCATGAGAATGTCGTACTTCTTGCATAAATGTCAAATCCTCCACAGTCAAAATAACCCAAATTACAACGCCTGTTTCAATCCAGGTAAGAAATAATCTTTAACAACAACCTCCCAACTCATACGGGAAGCAATTTCATAACCTTCCTTAATCATCTCCTCAACATCGCGTGGTTTACGTGGCAAACGTCCAAGCAATTTTGCTGCAATATCTCTACTATTTTCAACTTCAATCTGCGTTCTTTCTGCTAAACCGATGTTCACTACTTCATTTAATGATTTTGGCACAGAATTAAGTTTCGTATAATCTGCTATAACGACATTAGGCACTTCACGATTATCGGTTGCCTGTTGAATGAATCCACAGCACCCGCACACATTGCTCACAACGCAAATTGCACCGAAACTAAGGGGTTCCACCTGGGCAATTCCAAATGGCTCATAGATTGATTGTCCAAATTCTGCATCACTTCCTCTACGTATATCCATAAACTCCATCTCTGTAGGCATGCGAGTTCCACATGCAGCTTGATTCCAACCGAATTGATTAACAAAAACAACCTTTATTGCCTTTGACTGTAGGTTGAAGGCAGAAACGCCATTATTCAATTCAATCTCTCCACCAACCAAATCAGGATATCCAATTTTGTGGTGGACAGGCCAACCGTATTCGCGCTCCATTTCATGTATATTTTCGTGAGGACGACCTGTTGCTATTTCTGTGGATAAGATAAACAGGACAGCAGTTTTGTCATTTGAAGCGAGAAGAGAATCTAAATGTGTAAGCACCTGCAGATCACGCCACAATCCTTTACTTTTGACGAGACGTGTCACATGAGTGAATATATAATCAGGTCGGTAGTCAAGCAATGTTCTGGCATACTTTTGGAGGCGTGATTTTGACTCTAATTTATCTTTAAGGCTTAATTCAAATGCGGGAATACCGTTATAGACAAGGTTTATCGGAAACGTTTCAAAAGGTTGTGCTAAAAAGCGGAGTTCATCAACGACAAGGTCCCCGACAGCAAAGATCGTATCACAGAGGTGTGCTTTATCAATCAAGGCATGCTTAAAATACCAAAACGGGTCGCCAAAGACATCTCGGATTAACTTGCCTTGTGTTTTTGCTTCCTCTAATGCGTTGTAAAAACGCACATCATGTCCCGGATGTCCCTCTACAATGGGTCGTATCGTTGCCACTTCGTGTGCGTAAAAAACGGTACGCATATTTGCTGAACCGTTGCCAATTTTCCGTTCAATCTGCGTTTTCAGGGCAAGCGGCATACCCATAAACTCATGTGAGATAATATAAACAGGCGTGCTTGTCTCTTCACCGATCAACACCTGCAAGGCACTATATGCTGGCTCCGCAAGACGCACATATTCTTCATATTCCCATTCACTTTCATAACGAGTTGAATCAATACCGAAATGCTCGTATAGTTGCCACTTGAATTGACTTGTCAGGTCTTCATTGCTGTTTGAGACATTGATTAAGAGAATGTCAGTGATTGTGTTAATTTGCTGGTCTTTGTTCTCAAATCGACGTTGTCCATAAATAAGTTCAACATGATGTGTCTTTTCAATTTTGCTAAGTTCATCTGCATAAGGTGTCTTATATATACCTTCTGCAGCATGATACAAAACTGTATCCAGAGCGTTGAGATCGGCACCGTTGAAAAGCGGTCCAACAAGAAACGTACGTTCAATCGCTTCGTTATAGGTACGGGTTGTTAGTAACCCCTCTAAAACTGCCCCGATTCCACCCATTTTTTGGATGGCTTCGTGCGTGACATGGACGACAATACTCAAGATTTTACCTCGTCTTTAGAATAAGATTTGAATGACATAAAATAACATGTAAAGAAGGAAAATGTCAAGGTGTTTTTAGTTTGTTTCAAGACAATAATTCTTGACACAACGCAGGTATGAAAGTATAATTCTTTATAATACAACACTTTATATTTTAGATTATCGGAGGGAAATATGCTTGATGAAATAGGAACAGTTGCAGGGAAAATTTGGAATTACCTTGATAACAATGAAGAGGCTTCTGTCGGTAAATTGACACAGGAACTCAAACATACGGATCGGATGATATTGCTGGGACTCGGATGGTTAGCCCGCGAAGGACAATTAAACATTGTAAAACGACAGAGAGCCACATATTTTATCTTAAATGCCACATCTGATAATGAGGGGAGTTCCTCCTAATGAAGCCAATTAGGCAATTAACGGTTGTGCCAACGCTCCCTAAAGACCTTGAACCGTTACGTGAATTAGCATTGAACTTATGGTGGACTTGGGATAATGAAGCAGTCGGTCTATTTCGCCACCTTGACTCAGAACTATGGGAAGAAACCTACCACAATCCAGTTGCAATGCTGGGAAAAATATCACAAGACCGATTGCAAGCCGCATCCGAAAATGAGGTGTTTTTAGCACATTTGGATGTAATACACAAAAAGTTTAAAGCCTACCTTTCTGCACCGTCATGGTTTGAAGACTATTCGGACGACACCTCTCTCAAAGATATAAATATCGCATATTTTTCTATGGAGTTTGGACTGACAGAGTGCATGCCGTTGTATTCTGGTGGTTTAGGTGTACTTGCAGGAGACCATCTCAAATCAACAAGTTATCTCGGACTTCCGTTTGTCGGTGTTGGTTTGCTATATCAACACGGTTATTTTCGACAGACGTTAACTTCAGATGGATGGCAGATGGCGGATTATCCAACGAATGACTTCTACAATATGCCGATTCAACCTGAGCAAAAGCCAGATGGCAGTCAACTATTGATTGAAGTAGACTATCCCGAAGGAAAGGTATATACGAAGGTTTGGCGTGCACAGGTAGGACGAATTCCGTTATATCTATTGGATACGAATATCCCTGAAAATGAGAATACCGGGTTGCGCGATATTACCGACTACCTTTATGGTGGCGATGATCGAATGCGTATTAAGCAAGAGATCCTGCTTGGAATTGGTGGTTACCGTGCGTTAGCAGCACTCGGTATTCACCCAACTGTATGCCACATGAATGAAGGTCACGCGGCTTTTTTAGCATTAGAACGTATACGGCAATTAATGGACAAAACTAATATCAGTTTTGATGCAGCTTGTGAAGCGACCTCAGCAGGAAATATATTCACTACTCACACACCTGTTCCTGCTGGAATTGATTGGTTTCCACCGGATTTAGTGAAACACTATTTTAGTAGTTATTACAGCAAACTCGGTGTTTCAGAAGAAAAATTCCTTGCTTTAGGAAGAAAGAATCCATCAGACAATAACAGTGAATTCAGTCCTGCGTTAGTTGCATTACGGCTTTCAACGATGTCCAATGGGGTTAGCCAATTACATGGACGTGTTTCGCGTAACATGTGGAAAGAACTTTGGCAGAATCTCCCTGTGCATGAAGTGCCGATAAAAGCCATAACAAACGGCATCCATACGCGTTCTTGGGTTTCAGAAGATATGCAAAGCCTATTTGATAGGTATCTCGGACCGAAATGGATTGTTGACCTGACGAATCAGGAGGTATGGACACAAATATCGCAAATACCGGATACTGAATTGTGGCGTACTCACGAACGTAGACGTGAACGTCTAATAGCATTTGCACGTCAACGTCAGATGCAGAAACATCGCAAAGTCTCAGACCCAGATATAACACTGGATAACACTAATCAGAAACCTGAAACCGCAGATAAGATACTCAATTCCAGTGCATTAACTATCGGTTTTGCCAGACGGTTTGCAACATATAAACGCGCTACATTACTGTTTGATGATGTTGACCGACTTGATAAAATACTCAATGATCCTGATCGTCCGGTCCAACTCATTTTTGCAGGTAAAGCACACCCACACGATCACGAAGGAAAGGTGCTTATACAAAAAATAAACAGAATTGCATCACAACCGAGGTTTAGGCATAAGATTCTATTTATAGAGAATTACGACATCTGTGTTGGTCGGTATCTTGTTGAAGGAGTTGATGTATGGCTTAATACCCCACTTCCACCAAACGAAGCAAGTGGTACAAGTGGGATGAAAGCTGCAGCAAACGGCGCACTAAATCTGAGTATGGCAGATGGTTGGTGGGTTGAAGGAGAACAATTAGGTGGTGGTTGGACAATCGAAGCCACACCTGAAACAGATGATCCTAAGTCCATCGATAAAGCACACGCAAATGCTATTTATGATCTGCTTGAACAGCGAGTCGTTCCACTGTTTTATGACAGAGATCCTGTTGATGATATTCCTTATGGATGGGTTGCCAAGATGAAATCTGCAATGCAGAACTTAGCACCTGTTTTCAATACCAAACGGATGGTTGCAGAATATGCAGAACGTCTCTATTTTCCCGCACATCAAAGATGGATAAAGTTAAATCAGGATGACGGTCGTCGTGGCATTGCACTTGCTAATTGGAAAGCAAATATCCGTAAACATTGGGGCAAATTGCGTATAGAGGAACATAACCATAAGTCACAGCAAAAACCTCAAACACAAGGTGTTTCAGCATGCAACGTTGGCGAAACTGTATCTATTCAAGCAGTTGTTCACACAGATGCC
The DNA here is from genome assembly GCA_022825665.1 of Candidatus Poribacteria bacterium. GTDB lineage: Bacteria > Poribacteria > WGA-4E > WGA-4E > WGA-3G > MSPOR6. Next base: position 25,509 of record JAJDWI010000115.1, on the reverse strand, counting down.
TTATTCCCGAATGAATTGGCTGTCCAAATATATCATGGCGTATTGGATTCTACTGGAGAAATTCAGAACGGAAGCGTTACCCAGATGAAATATCTTGAAGAACTCGGTGGTGGTAAATTTCTGTATGAGGGAATGATCAACTTAGACAAAACGGGTCTACATGGCTATACGTTGCGTGTATTACCATCGCACGAGGATTTACAATCTAACTACGACCTTGGACTCCTTACTTGGGCATATTGAACTACAGGATTATCACCCGTTTTTCCGTTGCGTAAACCCATTTATGAGCGTATAATTGAATAGTATTTGTAGATAAAGATAAGTACTCATTCACAACTAACAATTAGAAATGGTATAAGTTAAAAGACATACATGATGGAAAGAAAAGTAGAGATTACACGCGAAACCAAAGAAACTCAAATACAACTTAGTCTCAACCTTGATGGAGACGGAACGGCTTCCATTAATACAGGCGTTGGATTTCTGGATCACATGTTGGAGTTATTTGCAAAACATGGATTCTTTGATCTTGAGGTTGAAGCTAAGGGTGATTTGCATATAGATGCTCACCACACAACAGAAGATGTCGGGATTTGTCTTGGACAAGCCCTGAACAAAGCAGTCGGGGATAAGGTAGGGATGCTACGGTTTGGAAGTTTCACCGTCCCGATGTATGAATCTCTTGCAAAAGTTGACTTGGATATCTGTGGTCGTCCTTATCTCCACTACGAGACTCCCCTTGAATTCGGCAAAATTGGTGAATTTGATATAGAATTGGCTGAAGAATTCTTCCACGGATTTGTTAACAATAGCGGTACAACTTTACACATTAATGTGCCTTACGGAACAAACCAACACCACATTATTGAAGCTATTTTTAAGGCAGTCGCGAAAGCATTAGATATTGCAACCATTATTGATCCGCGTGTTTCCGGTGTGCTATCTACCAAAGGAAGCCTATAAGGAGACTCAATTTGAAACATAGGAGAACTCAATGAGTAATGTAATCGCTGTAATACTTGGTGGCGGTCGTGGTACCCGCCTATTTCCATTGACTCGCGACCGCGCAAAACCGAGTGTTCCAATTGCTGGTAAATTCAGGTTAGTTGATATACCAATAAGCAACTGCCTCCATTCAGGAATGGACCGCATTTATGTCTTAACCCAGTTTAACTCCGTATCCTTAAACAGGCATATCGCCCAGGCATATCGCTTTGATACATATCGGAGTGGTTTCGTACAAATATTGGCTGCACAACAGACACTGATGGGTGATGAATGGTACCAAGGAACTGCTGATGCTGTTAAGCACAATCAACCTTATATCCTAAATCCACGATTTCCAAACGACTATGTTCTCATTCTTGCGGGGGATCACCTGTATCGGATGGATTATCGGAAGATGCTGGCAATTCACACTGAATCTAATGCAGATATAACAGTTTCTGTGATTCCTGTGAATAAAGAGGATACGAGTGGACTCGGTATCCTACAAACTGATACCAATGGTCGTATAACCGATTTTGTGGAAAAACCGCAAACGGAGGAGGAACTACACAAATTACGTGTTGAACCTGAGGTATTTACATCACGTGGAATTCAACCGAAGGGCAGAGAATTCATCGCTTCTATGGGAATTTATATATTTAATCGTGATGTGCTTCAGGAAGTGCTTCAAGATGAGTCAAACGTGGATTTTGGAAGAGACATTATTCCTAAACGTATTAAAACTCGACCTGTTTCCGCTTACTTCTTTGACGGATATTGGGAGGATATCGGTACGATCCGTTCTTTCTATTCAGCCAATATTGCCCTAACTAACACAACGCCTGAATTCAACTTCTATGATGAGCATTCACCTATCTATACCAACCGTAGACATCTTCCAAGTACCAAGGTAAATAGTAGTAGCGTCCGTTCCTCTATTCTTGCTGAAGGTTCTATTATTGATGACTCAGAACTTGATAGAACAATTGTAGGAATACGTAGTATTATCTCGAACGGAAGTCGTGTTTACCAATCTGTTTTGATGGGGGCAGACTTCTATGAGTCCGAAGAAATAAAGTCAGAAAACACAAAGGCAGGGATACCAAATGTTGGTATCGGACAAAAATGTTTGATTCAAAATGCAATTATTGACAAAAATGCACGAATTGGTGATAATGCAGTGATTGCGAATACAAAAAATGTTGACAATTTTGATGCAGATAACTATTATATACGGGATGGGATAGTAATTGTACCTAAAGACGCTACAATTCTACCTGATACGGTAATTTAAAAGAAACTTAACACGCAGGATTGAGACTAATTTCAACCTCATTCTTGTCTTTAGACAAAGGAACATTCAAATGAACAAAATACTATTTTTTTTAATTCTCGGTCTCTTAGTTATTTCTCCAAAACTCATGGCACTTGATACAGATGGCTTAGTCGGTGCCTGGTTAATGGACGATAAAGGAGATACAGTATCTGATTCTTCTGAAAACGGCTTGGATGGAAATATAGCAAGAGGAAATCCGAAATGGGTTGATGGTAAATTTGGTGGGGCAATGCAATTTGGTGGTGCAGATATGGTGACGGTCGCCGATGATGCAGCACTTGATCTCAAGTCTTTTACACTCTCAGCGTGGGTTAATATCCCGAAAATTACAAATGTATGGCAAATTATCGCTTCAAAAGAAAATCGAGGACCAACAGGTCGTAACTACGGAATATTCGGTCATGTCAACAACGGTAAAATACATTATTCCTTCACAACCGCGAATGGTTGGAAATCTTTTGATGCAAATACTGTTGTCTCTAATGGTGAATGGCACCACATTGTTGCAACTTATGAAAAACCAGATTTCAAACTTTATGTAAACGGCAATGTTGATGCACAGGTTGCCCCAAATACCGATCCGGATAACCATGATAATTTCCTTTTCATCGGAGGATGCGACATAGGTAATTATTGGATGACTGGCTCCATTGACGAAATCGTTCTATATGATAGAGCCCTTGATGCGGACGACATAAACACTCTCATGAATAATAGTTTTACCGATGCTCTTGATGTGCAACCGGGTGGAAAACTGGTTACAACGTGGAGCAAAATTAAGCGGAAATCTTCATATTAGTTTTGATACCAACACTAATTATCCATTAGTTTAGTGGAAGTCAACGTTAATGTGAATGTTTAATTTACGATCATTTTTGTATTAAATCAAAAGCGATCAAGTAACTTATATTAGGATGTTATACATATCTGATCAATTTGCGTGAGTTATACGTAACTTTTGAAGCACCCGATTATGGGGGCTTTTCATACATCATATACAGCACAATAATAAACTACTCTTCTGCTCGTATTGAAGGAAGGCATACATAAGATATGGCTGAATTAAGACAGCAGCTTCTTGTCTTACATTTACATACACCAGACCTAAATAGCCACGTCGTTGCATGGGCAATGTATGATGGCACTGGGAAAAAACGCTATACCACAGGGGATAGCGATGCACCACCCTATAACTCCGTTATAGAAGCAATGCAAGATGGGTGGCGGGTAATTCAGTTTCCACAACAATTCCCCGCATATCCTGGCATGGAGTATTATACTTCATATCTAAGATTTGAATATATCTTAGAAAAGTTGGAGGAAATCTAATGATTGATAAACAACATCTCCTAACAACAGAACAGATGGCGAGTTTCGTAGCCGATGGCTACCTTCGTTTTGATGATTTTATTCCTGATGAATTGAATAAAGCCGCACATGAAGAGATGGCTTCAGGTGTATCGGTTCGAGGCGGTGGTGGTACTGTTTTAGACGACGTATGGCAGGACGATTCCGCAGTAGGAAAGGTTTTTCGTCTCCCGAAAGTTCAAGGTATTATCCAAAGTCTTGTGGGTGAAGCACCTTTGTTTGATCATCATGCTGTTCACATTGTGCAACCACATAGGGAACATGGACAGATTTGGCATGCAGATGCGATCATTGATGTTAGGATGCATTTTGACATCCAATTCTTCTATTTTTCACATGACACGCCTCGTGAAATGGGTGGTACAATGATATTGCCTGGGAGTCACTTCAGACGTGTGTGTGAAACAGATGTCGCACGTTACCAAAACTTCCTCCAACAACACCCGATAGTTTGCAATGCTGGAACGCTTGTTGTTGTCCACCACGGGATTTGGCACTGTGCACAACCGAATTTAACTGAAGATACCCGCTACATGTATAAACTACGACTTAATCCAACTGTCCGACAACTCAAACTATGGAACACTGACGACATTGATACCGCTGGAATCCGCGGCATTTTAAGTCGGAATCACAGATGGTATGGTAATGATGTCAGACTGGAAATCGTAAATCGAATTAAACTATGGCGTTTCCTGATCGGTGATGAATCGTTTGATGTCGGGTATTGGTTATCTCGGCTTGAGAATATGCCTGAGAATGTTCCCAACGTAGCATAGTTTATTTCAGATATAACGTGAGTTTGATAAATCATATTTTGAATTCGGCAGAATGCGCGTTTGGCATTCTGCATTAGTTAGGAAACCACACCATAAGCGTCAATTTAGTGTGTAACCTTAAGGCATCTAATACACCTTTCGCCCCTCTGGGGCTTTAGGACTGTATGTGGGCATGCGGACGAGGAGACCTCGCCCCTACGAGGTTGTTATCAGGGTCTGGGCACGTCCCGTTCGTAGGGGCGGGGTTTCCCCGCCCGATATTCATGTCCTGCGGGCGAGGGGACCTCGCCCCTATGGAGTGTAAGAGGCGCAATGAATTGCGCGACTACAAACGCATCTCCTCCTTAAATTGACGCTTATGGCAGAATGCGCGTTTGGCATTCCCGCCTACCGAGTCTATGGTGGCACTATTTTTTTTAAATGAAGTTCATACCTATTATCAAACTCACGTATATAGTATTAAATACTCAATAGAAAAGAATAACCCCGCAAAAACAATTATATTTCTTGCGGGGTTATTCTTTTACAATGATTCAAAAACGTAATCTGCTAACGATCTCCACGTCCGCGTCTGCGTCCACTAAATTCGCGTATCATCCGTTCACGTTGATCTCGGGAAGCACCCTCAAACCTTCTACGCATCTGTTGTGCTCTTTCCACCATTTCTTTTCTCATTTGTTCACTTTTCATAAAGGCTTCTTTTGCTTTTGCAAGTGCCGCGTCATTCTTAGACGATGCATTAGATTGATTATTACCGTCATTATTAGCCGACTCTGATCTTGACGAAGCACCACGTCTTGAAGAACTTCCAGATTTTATAGGCTGCCAATTTCCACCCCTAAGTGTGATACTCTCCCCATTTTTATCCAGAATGATCTGCTTCTCTTGTATTTCCTTTACAACAGCATCACCGACCTTGTCGCCAATCATAGCAGTATAAAGCTTGCCAGAACGTCGTTCTAAAACATACGCTTTTGAGAGCTTACCCTCTTCATCTGTCCAAGATCCCCCGTAAGCATATTCAGGTTCTTGCTTGGGTGGTCTCCAACCGAGAGGACGGAAAATACTATTGTCAACAATTACTTTGTAGTAATCGGAATTATCTTTTGACTCAGAATTTTGGGAATTTCGCTGTCCTGTCCAATTTGAACCTTGTTGTCTGTTACGGAACTGCTCCATACGCATTGCGGTTTTTGCTGCACCTTCATCCACCTTGGAAGAGATATTATCCATTTTAGGTGAATATTGTGCATGCAGATGCACCCCATATACAAGAAGTAGACCAGCTACACAACATAATCCTAAAATGATGAGAATTTTTGAAAACTTCACATTCTTCTCCTTATTTTCAGTGCCAGTGATCCATCAAAAAATTACTTGAGGCATTTTCATAGGTATTAGACTAATATCGTCAAAAAAAGTTCAATATTTATTGTTTTCTGAGTTTTACTTTTCAATTGTTCTTAATTTTAACACATAATTTGTCCGATGTCAAGTCGTAGTTAAAGCCTTTCTGATGCATTCAATTTACCGATAGTTGCTATGTTCTGGTCTCAGTCTTTGTCCTTCTGAATGATCTCCGAATCACGACTATTTTCTTTTATATATAGAACCTGATTTACTGGTGTATTTTCAACGGTCTGAATTGACCCACTAACCCAACGCACTTCAATCTTATCAACACTTTTGTGATTACCAAGACCGCAATGCAGTTTTAATTCTCGTTGTGAAAGATAACCGTCACCACTCTGTATTTCCCGAATTTGAGAAAAATCTCCTGTGGTTATCTTAACACGCGCTCCAATTGCATCTGATGAGGTATTTGTAGCTTTCAATTTAATCTGTAGCCAATTATTCCGGTTTCCTCCATCGTTACGTAATAGACGTGGAGGTGTATTGGAATTGGTCACAAGAATATCAATATCTCCATCTAAATCGTAATCCGCGAAAGTAGCACCACGGCTTACATCTTCAAGATGCATACCAGGTCCAAGCGATTGGGATACTTCAGTGAAAGTGCCATCTTGCATATTTTGAAAAATAAAGTTGCGTTGTCCGTAGGTTCCTTCCTGTCCAAGTTCTTTCAGATTGTCATGCAGATGTCCGTTAGCTACGAAAACATCGCCATATCCATCATTATCTATGTCAACAAATGCTGTTGCCCAACCAACATATTGATATGTAATGTTTGCTGTTTTTGTTGTTGATGTTAAATCCGTAAAAAACCCATCACCGTCGTTATGGTAGAATGTATTTGTTTGTTCTGTGTAGTTAGTAACGGTTAAATCTATCCATCCATCGTTATCCCAATCACCAAATGCTGTACCCATACCGTTTTCTACAACCCCGTTTTCACTTAGTGCTACTCCAATCATAAACCCGATTTCTGTGAACTTACCGTTACCTAAATTCCGATAGAATAAGTTCTCTGTAGAATCGTTAGCTACATAAATATCGGCATATCCGTCATTGTTGTAGTCTCCCCACGCAACCCCTAAACCTTTACCGTTAGGATTATAGATACCTGTTGACTTTGTAACATCCGTAAAAGTCCCATCACCGTTATTTCGGTATAGCACATCGGATTGTGCTACGAAGTTGTCTGGTTTACAATATGCCCGTATTCCTTTCTCTTTTAATCCACACCACGGATTTTCCTCATCAAGCGAGAAAACGATATAATTGACAACATAAAGGTCAATATTACCATCTTGATCGTAATCAGCGAATGAACAGCCGGTGCTCCAACGTGGTTCAGTAACACCTGCTTCTTCTGTCACATCAGTAAATGTGCCATTACCATTATTTCGGTATAGGCGATTTTTACCGAAATTAGTAATGTAAAGGTCCAAGTTGCCATCGTTATTGTAGTCTGCTACAGCACCCCCATGTCCATACCCATCGTCTCCCACTCCAGCTATCTGTGTTACATCAGTGAAAGTTCCATCACCATTGTTTTGATACAGACAGTTGATGGGAATATCATCTGACATATTGTAACCGGGTAGTGGTGCACCGTTGATCAAATATAGATCTGGATCACCATCAGAGTCATAATCGAAAAATACAGCACCTGAACCGAGTATCTCCATAGGAAATTTATGGCCACTCCGTCCATCTACGTGTGTCCAGTGAATTCCAGCTTCGTGGGTTACGTCAACGAATTGAACACCGTTCCCAAAGGTATTAGGTAGAGGTAACAAGATTAGTGTAACCAGTAGAAATTTATACATATATGTGATACCAGTATTCCAAGTGAATGAACTTGATTTGCTACACTATTTTAATTTTATTTTTCTTTGATTTTCGTTAAGGTCTGTCGCAATGTTGATCTTTTGGGATCCATTCTTATGGCAGCATTTATAGCGTTTATTGCCTTTTCATGTTCCCCAGCATGATGGTAAGCTAAAGCAAGTGTTTCTAAGTATTGAGCGGTAGGTACTAACTTAACTGCTTTTTCGGATAATGTAATTATATCCTGTGGGTTAACATTATCAGAAAACTGTGAAGTTAAGGTTTGTTGTGATTTCGATATAATATCAAGGTAAAGTCTTGCTAATCCATTTAATGCGTAATGTGCTTCACTGTCTAAGGCTAATGTTTCCTGATATGCCAGAAGTGCTTTGCTAATTTCACCACGGCGGTGATGTATTGATGCAATTCCACCTTTGGCTATTGCCAACGATGGATCGTATTTTATGGATGTGGAATATTCAGCAAATGCTTCATCTAATCGTCCTTGATAGTGGTAAACCGTCCCTAATCCAGCGTGAAGCACGGCTTGTTTTGGTTCAACGGCAAGTCCGTCAAGATACGACTGTTCTGATTCTTTTAGTCTGTTTAACCTAAAATACAATTGCCCAAGTTTATAATGTGCTGCTGTGTATTTGGGATTTATTCGTATTGCTGCTAAAAACGCATTAATTGCTTCATCAAATTTCTTATATTTTTCATAAGTAAGTCCCAGTTGGTAGTGTTTCAGCGGATTACTCGGTTCAATGATAATTGCCTGTTCACGATTGTCAATTTCTTGCACAATTTTGTTTAAGTGCTTATATGTTTCCATTGCCTTAGTACCTTTTTCAACCTGTTTCAGTCTAAACAGTGCTTGGGCAAGATTGTAATAGGCACCGACATGGTCTGGCTGTTGTGCAATAACAGTTCGGAAAATATCAGCGGCACGTTGATATTCTCTCTTTTTTGTGTGGACTAAACCGAGACTATAATGCGCTGCAGTAAAATTGGGATCAAACTTTACCGCTTTTTCCAAGTGCAGAAGGGCTTTATCAAAGTCTCCTTGCTGTAGATAGATCGCACCCAAGTTACCATTAGCCATAGTTAGTTCTGGCTTGATAGTTAAAGCACGTTTGTAGTAGTGAATTGCTTGGTCCAGTTGTTGAATTGATTCATAACAAGAGGCGAGATTTGTAATTGCTTCAGCAAGATTTGGAGATATGCTTAGACTTGTCTGATAGGTATCAATTGCTTTCTGAAACTGGTTATTATGCTGATAGGCATAAGCAAGACCAAGCCATACGTTAACAACATTAGGGTATTTTGTGGTTAGTGTATGGTAGAGTTCAATTGCCTTGTCAAATCGAGAAGATTTTGTGTAGAGAAGGGCAAGATTTGTTTCAACTTGTAACAATCCTGGAGATAATTGCAGCGCATGTTTAAGAGAAGTTTCAGCCTTGTTGTATTCCCCAAGGTGGAGGTGTGTTGTACCTAATGCAGCGTGTGCTTTAGCAAAATTTGGATTATGTTCAATGGATTTCTGAAAACTTTGTAGTGCTTTTGCATATTCACCTTTACGAACTTCCTGCATACCACGTGTATAAAAATCTATTGAGATTTGCGATGAATGAACAGAGACATTGCCACAAAAATAAAAACAAAGAATAATAACAAACGAGTGACGTTTTAACAACATGGCAATCAATCCTCGGAAGGCGCGTCCATTGCACAACGAAAGCCACGTAAAAGTGAACCAGGGTTACCACCAAACCGATTTGCACATCGTGTGAAATCTAAATTTTCTGCCCACCCACCACCTTTGAGAACATGACCGTCGCCTGTTTCTGGTCCCATAGGATTCGTATTAGGCGCGTAATCATAATAGTCTGGATCATATAAGTCTGCAACCCATTCCCATAGATTACCCGCCATATCATGAGCACCGTAGGGACTTGCACCTTGTGGAAATTGTCCAATTGGGGCAGTTAATTTATAGCCGTCAATTAATCCAGTACCATCATTTCCACTAAGTTTTGTAGCATCCCATTCATTACCCCAGGGCCAGATGCGTCCATCTGTACCCCGTGCAGCTTTTTCCCATTCTGCCTCAGTTGGTAATCTTTTCCCCGCCCAATTTGCGTAAGCGACAGCATCTGTCCATTCTAATACTACAGCAGGTAGGTCTGCATCGTTATGAGGTGGATAATCTAAATATTTGTTCGGTTTGTATCCGGTATCGGTTAGGAACTGTTTGAATTGTTTATTGGTAACCTCAAATTGATCAATATAGAATGCATCTAAGTATACTGTGCGTTGTGGACGTTCATTGTCAAATCGGGAGATGTTTCTGAGTGGAAATATTTCTTTATAATACTCTATATCAGCATCGCTGGTACCCATTAAAAAATCACCTGCTGGAACAAAGACCATTACACTTCCATCTTTAGGTGAGGTAATGGTTTTAACAGGTGATGGTTCAACATGCTGTGAATCCATTCTCTCACTACATGCAAAGGCAAGTAGTAAGAGAATGGAATAAATAACAATGAAACAAAATTGCTTATGTTTCATTAACTTTATCTAACTGCTTTCAAGTCACCCCATGTTGTTGATAACTTACCTTCAGGTTGGACTGCGGTAGCATTTGCCATGAGCCAGATGATTATTTCAGCAGCGACTGCACCTTTTGGTTCATCACCGTTTGCAGTCTGTATAACTGGAATCAATCTACCGAGGTCTCCATCTCGCACAATAATCGGGTCAGCACGTGTACCCGCTTCATTTTGTGCAAGTGATGCCTCTATTTCCCAATTACCAGCAAGTTGATCAATATGGAAGGGACGGTCAGATTGGAATTCTGGTAGACTTGGGGCAATCTCTTTTCCTTGCTCTGTCACTATCATCGGTGTATTATCATCCCACATGACGATACCAGGAATATCCATCATATTTTCTAACCCACCGACTTCATTGCGTGCTTGTAGTCCCCAGAACATATAATCAGCGTGATTGATGAATGCATCACCGTCTGTCGTTTCAATGAACAATTCCGCAATGGAACCGTCAGGTTGTGTGTTGCCTTGTGGATAAATAGTTGGTGGTAAATCACCATATAACACGCATATATCCAAACCGTTGTCACCAGACACATCTTCCATCCAACTCGCAACAGCGTCCATATCGCCATCACTATCATACAAAGTATTTTTAATACCTGCATCATTTAGCATGTCAATACAGATTTGTGCCTGCGCGTCTGCGGCATCTTTACTAATCCATTGAACAGTACCAGTGTAGATAATCACTTCACCTGCAGCAAACACTTGTGTAACGGGTAGTGCTAATAAAGCAATTAACGTCGTGAAAATAACGACATTTCTCATTAATTTACCTCCTTGATTTTATATCACCCCATAATGTGGGGAGTTTATTTGCGGGGTCGACCGCTTGAGCACCTACAGCTTCAATATAGTAATTCAGAATAATTTCGGCTAACACTTCACCTTTTGGATCATCTTGATTGGCAGTCTGATATGCTTGGATGAGTCGTGCTTCGGTTTTTGTATTTCGTAGGATACATGGATCACACCGAGTTGATCCTTCTGCCTCTCCGGTATTTGTTGCAAAGGCAATTTCCAATTCCCAATCATTTGCTAATTGGTCAACATGGAAAGGACGATCAACAGCGTAATCTTTGAGCGTTGGTGTGAGTTCCTTTCCCTCAGGTGTGACCTTCATTGGGGTATCGTCATCCCATTGCAAAATTCCAGGGATATCCATCATATTTTGGAGTCCACCCTCAGCATTGCGGTTTTGAAGTCCCCAGAAGAAATAATCAGCAGTATTAGCGAAAGTGTTTCCTGCATCCAGGTACTCCTCGGCAATAGACCCTTCGGGCTTAGCATTACCTTGAGGGTAAATTACAGGTGGAATATCACCAAATAAGACAATAATATGATTTTCCTTTTTCTTAGTATGATTTTTTGTCCATTCTTCTAATGCGCCAGCACCCTCATTAACTACCTCACCGATGCCATTTTTCCCGGTGATCATATCAATCAGAATATCAGCCTCAGCTTGTGCAGCTGCTTGACCAATCCACTGTGTAGTCTCTGTGTAAACAAAGACATCCACTTGAGCATCAGCGTTAGGTGTACAGAGCATTATCGCAATAGTGCACAAAACGCATATAGCACAAATAACAATCCTCATAATGTAACGAATCCTCCTAAAGAAAGGTTAAATTTAATTTATATACCTCTTACAATTACTACCTGTGATAAGGTCTTTGATAGCATAATAAGTTAACAATTTTAAGAATATGTGGAGAAATTGGGCAGGAACCTGAAAGACAACATAAAGTTCCTTAATCATCAAATCAAATATCAATTTTGCGAATAATACTTACTCCCGAATTTCTGCACATTTCGTATGTTAAAAATGTTATTACTTCTCATCGCAACTATCATACGAAATTGTCATAAATTAGTCAAGTATTTTTCTTTTTTCTGTAGATACAGGACTGTATATAAGCATACGGGCGAGGAGACCTTGCCCCTACGGAATGTCCGAGGCGCGATGCATTGCGAGACTACAAACAGGAAGGAATCAACTGATTATTCTGAAGGCTCTGAGGTTAAAGATAGAAATAATTCCTCTAAACTCATCTTATCTGTGCGTAACTCAAGCATATCCCACCCAGAATCAACAACAGTTTTTGCGACTGCTGGACGGACATCTGTATCCATACCGTAACGAATAAGATATGTATCATGAGTATTTTCAGTAGATTGTTCTACAGCAAGAACATTCGGTATATTTCTTAGTGTTTCAATTATCGTTTCAGGTTGTCCACCAGATAACACAAGTGAAAGTGTTTTGTAGGCAGCATCAATTCGGTCTTCATTATGTGTGTGACTTGGAACAGCGTGTCCGTTAGATAATGAGACATCACCAGTAATTTTACCATTGCTGATAATTAGCAATCTTTCACATGTCATGCTTGCTTCAGGCAGGATGTGGGTGCTGAAGAGAATAGTTCGTTCTTTACCAAGTGATTTAATCAATTCACGAATTTCAACGATTTGTCGTGGATCTAAGCCTGATGTAGGTTCATCGAGGATTAGAACTTCTGGATCATGTATGAGTGCTTGTGCTAAACCTACGCGTTGTCTGAAGCCACGTGACAACTGTCCAATAATCTGATTCCTCCGTTCTGATAGACCACACGACTCAATAGCAATATCTAATCGTGCCTTTATTTGCTTGCGTGGTACATTTCGGATTTTTGCCATGTAAGAAAGGTATCTGGTGACCGTCATCTCATTGTATAACGGAATATTCTCTGGGAGATAACCGATCCGTTTACGGACTTCGCGCGATTCCTTAAATACATCGTATCCCGCAACAGTGGCAGTTCCTTTACTGGCAGGCATAAAGCAGGTCAATATCCGCATCGTGGTAGTTTTCCCCGCACCATTCGGACCGAGAAAACCAACGATTTGTCTTTTGCCTACTCTAAAGGATATATCCTTGAGTGCTTGAAATGGACCGTAGTTTTTTGATAGGTTATTAACTTCAATCATGATTTCTATTGGTTTCGTTTATGGGAAATGGTAACAGCAGGTGATGGGAAAACTTTATGGCTTTAATCAACGGGATCGCCACTATTCCTCGGGATAGTAAATTCCAGATCTCTGGGACGACCAGATAGATACAAATTATTATCGGGATTAACGCTTTCGGATTCCGCAAGCACTTCTGGTAAATCAACTGGTACAGATTTAACCTCAATTCTATCCGGGTACACAAAGACCTGTCGCCACATCATCGGATAGCATATAATACCAGATGTGACAATACATAACATTCCTTGTTCTCTAAAAACGCGGTTGAGATGTAAATGTCCACAAAAGAACGCTAAAATCTGTCTTTCAAAAGGTGCGGCGATTTCAATGATTTCAGCTGAATTTGCAATCCGAGAACCAACCCCTTGAAACTCTACGCTTGGGAATGGCAGTTGATGTGAAAAAAAGATTATTTCCTCACCATAATCAGCTGCTTTTTTCATTTCACGTTCTACCCAAGCAAGTTGATTCGTACTGACATATCCATGGGTTAAATCTTTGGGAACTTCTTGTGCGTCAAGCAAAATAAAACGGATATTGCCTTTAACAAAACAGGTTGACCCCATACCATTTATACCAAACCGTTCTATATATGCGTCTTTAGACCCGGTTTCAGGATCAAGATCATGGTTACCCGGGATATGATAACATGGCATATTCAAACGTTCACTTAGCATTAGAGCAGCATGCAATGATGCGGCATATTCTTCTGCCGACATATCAAAACTATTCCCACCACATACTATATCTCCCCCATGAACAACAAAATCAGGTTCATAGGCGTTTAGTTGTTCAATCAGTTTTTCATAGAGTGCCAAACTATTTAATTGCTGCTGTAACCCACCAGCATAGTTTTGAGTTGCATTGAGATAAAGATGTGTGTCGGTTATAAATGCGAACTTGAAAGGTGTCATTTCATAACTCGTTTTCTTAGAATTTTGATATTAATACACAAACCTGTTACTACTATTTAACATAACCTGTTGTTCCGTTGCGTTCTTCTTTATGTGTTTCCCAATACTCTTCAATACCTTGTCGCCATGTTTGTGCTGCTTCTGTTAGTTCAACGGTGATTTCAGGATATTCGTCTTTCAGATTAGTCGTTTCACCCATATCGGTTTCAAGGTTTGCAAGGTGAACATCATCTTCGGGAGGTGCACCTTCTACCAATCGACCATTCAGGACTAATTTCCACTTGTCTCGCCTCATGGCAGTCTGGTCTCCCATCTCCCAAAAGATGTCGGTGTGGGGAGAATACCAACCATCACACACCATTCCTATCAAATCATGTCCATCAAGTTCATATTTGGAAAGGTCTCCATCGGCAGCGGATAGAAAAGTTGGGAAAACATCCATTGCAGCACCAACGAGACTGATGACATTCCCAGGAGGTATTTCTTGGGGCCAATGCATAATTCCAGGTGAACGGATGCCACCTTCATATAAACTGAATTTATGTCCTTTCAATTTACCAGCACTGCCACCGTAGTATGGATCTTGTGTGCCATCTAACCAATTTCTTGTTTCACGTGAGGGTCCATTGTCGCTCTGGAAATAGGAGAAGGTATTTTCTGCAACACCTAATCGTTCAAGTTCAGCGAAAATCTGACCAACGCTATCATCAACAGCACTTAACATCGCAGCCATAATTTGTCTATCCCAAGGTAGATTAGGAAACCTATCAACATATTCTTGTGGTGCGTGCATCGGATAATGTGGTGCATTGTATGGCACATACAGGAAAAACGGCTTATTTTGCTCAACTGCTTTTCGGATATATCTAACAGCATATTCTGTTATCAACTCCGTAAAGTATTCACCGTTTCTGTATATTTCCTCACCGTTTTCCCATAGGTCGTGTGTCTGGTCAAAATCGGGTCGTCCTAAAGCCCAATAAAATATGTGAGAATAGAAATCGATACAACCTGCTAAAAATCCAAACCAATCATCAAACCCATGATCTTCAGGTCGAGACCCCTCAGCAAGTCCAAGATGCCATTTTCCCGACATCGCAGTGTAATAACCGAGTTCCTTAAGCGCAGTTGCAATCGTAGGGACGGAAGGTGGTAATCCAGTCGCTGTTCGGTGTCCCGCTAAGATAGAACGAACTCCTGCATGGCACGGATAACGTCCTGTTAATAATGCAGCACGAGAAGGTGAACAGACAGGTGAATTGGAGTACCAGTCTGTAAAACGCATGCCTTCAGATGCCATTCTATCCAGATGCGGTGTTCTGAAATCTGTGGCACCCATACAGGAAAGGTCACCATAGCCTTGGTCATCGGTTAAAAAAATGATAAAATTAGGTTGCATCGTTCTCCTCTATCTCAGGTGACATTCACCAGCATTGTTATTTCTTCCAAAAACTCCGATCTAAACTCCTATATTGTATCGCTTCAGAAACGTGTACTGCCTCTATATTTGGGTTTTCATCAAGGTCTGCAATGGTTCGTGATACTTTCAAAATTCGGTCATACGCTCTTGCACTTAACCCTAACTGATTGATTGCAACACGAAGCAAATCCTGTGCTTGCGTTTCAATTTTACAGTATTCCCGAATCTGTTTAGATTCCATATTGGCGTTGGCATGTATTGAAGTTCCTTCAAAACGTTGATGTTGCAAACGACGTGCTGCTTCCACTCGTTTACGGACAATCGGTGACGCTTCTCCTGTCACCTCTGCTGAGAGTTCAGCATATTTTACCGCTGGCACTTCAACTTGGATATCAATCCTATCTAATAACGGACCAGAAATGCGGGAAACATACGTCTGAATCTGTTTATGTGTGCATTTACACTCTCGATTTGGATCGCTAAAGAAACCACAAGGACAAGGGTTCATCGCTGCAACTAACATGAAATTGGCTGGATATGTAAGTGATGCTGCAGCCCTTGAGATCGTCACATGTCCATCTTCTAACGGTTGTCGCATGACTTCAAGCACGTTCCTACGAAATTCAGGAAGTTCGTCAAGGAAAAGCACACCATTATGTGAAAGACTCACCTCTCCTGGACGAGGAACATTCCCTCCACCGATTAATCCAGCATCAGAAATCGTATGATGTGGTGACCGAAACGGACGCGTTGTAACTAAAGGCGTATCACTTGGTAGTATACCAACTATACTTTGAATTTTCGTAGTTTCCAGTGATTCATCCGTGGACAACTTCGGTAGGATTGAAGGAATCCGTTTAGCAATCATTGTTTTACCGGACCCAGGTGGTCCGATCATTATTAGATTGTGTCCTCCTGCTGCAGCTACTTCAACGGCACGTTTTACATGTTCCTGACCCTTAACATCAATTAAGTCAAGATATGCTTGTGTATCTTCTGTATTTACTGCGGTACTAATTGTAAAGGTTTCTGGAGCGATTTCTTTGGCGGAATTCAGGAAGGCAGCAGTATCTGACAAACTTTCAACAGGGAAAACATTCAATTCCTCAACAATTGCTGCTTCTTTTGCATTTGCTGCCGGTAGAATCAAGTTCTTTATTCCATTCTGTTTCGCTGCTAATGCGATTGGTAGTCCTCCCTGTATGCTCCGAATGGTACCATCAAGAGCAAGTTCACCCAAAACCATAGTACTTTCAAGGTTCGCTAAATCAACTTGATTCGTGGCAGCCATTACACCTATTGCAATTGGTAGATCGAATGCAGAACCTGTTTTCCGAATATCAGCAGGAGCTAAATTGGCAGTAATTCTACTGGGTGGAAAGTAAAATCCAGAATTTTTAATTGCAGCAATAACCCTATCTCTACTCTCCTTGATAGCACTGTCCGGTAAACCAACTGTGCTGAATGCAGGCAAACCATCTGATACATCCACCTCTACCTTTACAACATAAGCATCAATTCCCAACACTGCGCTACTGAGAACAGTTGCAAGCATTTATATTCCATCCAAGTTTTCTCTCCCCAGTTTCGCTATAAGAATCATATCACAAAAGGATATGACGCTTTTTCTGTATATTAAATTAGACGTTATTTTGTTTATTTTATCGTGTGTCTTCAGTGAGTCTATGAAGCAATTGGAGTTGTTTTGGGTCGGATATAACAAACAAGGCATCACCAGCCTCTATCTTCCAATTTCCATCAGGATTGTAAATATAATCCCCGTCCTTGCTTCGGATAGCGATCACCACTAATCCTGTTTCTTCTTTAATGCGGGCATCTTCAATGGTAATCCCATTAAGTTTAGACTCTGGTTGAATAATAGATTCTGCGAAACGCGTCGTTTGCCTGTTAATTTGCATCTTAGCGAAAAAGTCAATTAGATGAGGTTCAAGTATACCTGAAGCAAGTCTGATGCCTCCGATATGGTCAGGTAAAACAACTTCATCTGCACCCGCTGTTTCCAATTTTGCAGGTGAGTTATTCTCGACTGCTTTTGAGGCGACACGCAAATTTGGATTAAGTTTCTTTGCCGAAATAACGACAAACAAATTATCTTGATCTCGACTTAGGCATGCCACCAGACCTTTAGCCCGTTCGATACCAGCACGTATAAGGACATCGTCATCAGTGGCATCACCATGTAGGTATAGGAAATCATACGTGTCAGCGATGTGTTCCAAACGATCTTCATCCATCTCAATGCCAATAAAAGTGGCATCCGCTTTCAACATCTCTTCAATCACATGAATTCCGGTGTCACCGATTCCACAAACTATATAATGATTTGATAATTTTTCTACGTCTCGTGCCATTTTTCTATGTTTGAAAAAACTGAGTAATTGTCCTTCAAGTAAGTAGGTTGTTGCTATGGTTATGCTATAGAAAAACACCCCAATTCCACCGAAGAGTAGAAATAGTGTAAATACTTTTCCAGCATGACTAATATTCATATCGCCATAGCCGACTGTTGTTACTGTAATTACGGTCATCCAAACAGAATCAAAAATTCCCCACTCATGATCATGATGTGGATTATCCCTTTCAAGGACTGAATATCCTATTGTTCCTATGCAAAGGAGACCCAACAACAGACTGACTGCGATTATTATATTGCGTTGATAATTCATTTTCCTCCGGATTATTGCAGTCTACAGGAAAAATCCTTTAGATTTCGGCAAGAAATTGCAGAACTATCTATCAAGTATTGATTATTCTTCGTTTGGCGTTTCTTCTGTTTCAGTTGATGTAGTGTCCTCGTTGGAGACATCTTGTTCAGGTTCTTCTTCTGGTACAGTATCCTGTTCTGGAGCATCCTTTTGACTATTTGCAGCACGGACATATCCCATTCTCAAATCATAAAGAGAATTTGCTAAATAATTGGATTCCGGGGCAGATAAGTTTCCTTTAGTTTTTTCTTCAAGCATTTCCAGCGTATCAATCATTCGTTTTGCTAATCCAAGATTGACAATAACTTTGTCAGTTTCTGGGTCCTTAAATCCTTGAAGATAGAGATGGGCTGTTGTAATTAAATCCGTAATAAATGATATAAAATCAACAGGTGGGAGTTGTGTTTCTTCTTGGGTTATATTTTCTTCCATTAACTTCTCCTGATATGACGCAATGACTCCGATGATAATGTATCAAAGGTTCTATGAAATTCAATGTATATGGATTAGTAACCATTATTCATCAAAGATAATAATTTGTGCAAGTAGACTTCCCGCTTGGTTGTTATTGTTAGGATTTTCGTTCATTGCCAGAAATATAACACCGTCCGCGGGGGCAGGATTATCGTATCGCGACCCAACAGCGAATATGCTACTCCCAACTCTTGCAATAAGGGCACCGATATTGGTTCCCGGTAGAAGATAGCCATCGCCTGCTGGTGTTTTGGGGACTCCATCAGCACCACACCAACCCGTACGATTTTTTAAGTCCGGTGACCATGCTCCCTCAGCATCTATTACGAGACGTTGTCCTTTTTCAACGCGTACATAACTCTCTTGCCAAACTGGACTCGGACGCGCTGTCCGAATAACAGTGAATGCCATTCAATTGTCCTTTCAGTTTTTAATATACGGTAGCCTATTGTTAGACATACAACTCACCAACATTTACTCTTTATCGCGTTCACGAATTGTAATATCTACTATTTTATCATACTTGGCAATACTATCTAATATCTCTAAACCTGTGATTACTTTTCCAAGTATAGTATAATCCTCATCCAATTCAATTGCATCTTTGCAAATAAAGAATTCATCTCCATCAGAAACAGTCTCACCTGGTGTTTTTGCCAGTAGAACAACACCTTTTACAAGCGGGTGATCACTTTTTTCAATAGGTATTGTCTCATTGGCAAGTTTGGAACCAGCTTGGATGAAGAGTTCTTGAACATCATGAAAATGCTCATTTCTGTAATTCGCACTGTTCGCGTTTTTGATGAAATTCTTTGATGCAATTGGGGCATCGGATGCATAGAATTCAAACTCTATTATACCTTTCGCAGTTTGAATAACAGCAATTGCGTTCGCTGGGTCTATATCAGGGAAAGTCTGTCTCTCTGGTTCCTCGGGTTCTTCCGCTGGTTTGATGACCGTCTGTTGTGTTTCAGGTTGTGCTGCTTCTTCTGTAGTAGGTTCCGATGACTGTTTATCTGGCTGGGAACAACTTAACAGAAGAATCAGAGATAGACATGACAAAACGACAAGTGCGATAGGAAATTGGTTAACTCTCTTACGACTTAACATATTTTGACTTTGCCTCCAATCGGATATTAGTGATGACATCTCCAATAACTAAGTTATCAACGACTTCCATACCTTGAATAACGCCACCGAATGTAGTATAACTTCCGTCAAGATGAGGTTGTGGCTCCAAACATACATAGAACTGACTTCCTGCTGAATCTGGTCTATTTGGTCGTGCCATTGCTATAGTACCTCTAATGTGTTTCCGTTGGTTCGAATTCGTGTACTCGTCAACAATAGTCCAACCTGGTCCACCAGTTCCATCTCCCTTCGGACATCCTCCTTGAACAATATTCAAACCTGGTGTTTTCATTATTCTATGAAATGTCAATCCATCGTAGAATTTCAGATTGATCAGTTTTTTGAAGTTTTCCACTGCTATAGGAGCAGATTCGTTGTAGAATTCAATCACGAATGTGCCTTTGGCAGTTTTGACGACAGCGACCTGTTCCTGAGATCCCTTTTCTCCACCAAAGGGTAAAAGGGCACATCCCGTTATGGTTAGTAAAACAGTTATTAAAAATAGTTTATATACCAGAGTTTTCATTAATTATCCTTAATTATTTCGTTTTGATGCGTGCCCATGTTGTCGTTAACTTACCTTGTGGAAGGACATCTGCAACTGGATTTTCCATATCCATTCTGAGTTCATCTTGAGTTAACGCATAGTCATATATCTTGATTTCATCAAGTGCACCATTGACAAATCGTTGGTTTCCACCACGAGCACCAATATAGAGTGGTTCATTGTTAGCTGTTAGTTTACCCTTACATTCCAATTCTTTATTTAGTTCTCCATCAATATACAACTTGATTGTGGTACCATCCCACGTCCCCGCAAGAAAGTGCCATGTTTCATCCTGTATACTGTCTCCAATATTATGTTCACGACAATTGTCGGGTAAATCGAAAAATTGAAGGAGTGAGCCGCCACGATACCATGCAGCAAGCGTAAACAATCCAGCTTTCCATGTATTCCCCTTTTCAACACCTGTTTGAACATCTGAACCAGGACCGCCAGCACTCGCCTTGATATTCGCCCAGAGTTGAACCGTAATACCGTCAACAACATGGAGACTCTCGTCATCTTCGACTTCACCCCATGATGCACCATCTAACTCTATCGCTTTTCCAAACTTCCCATCGACTAATTTATGGTTACCATTGAATTCTGCATCATTACCATAGTCAGACAAATCAGGTGCTACGTCCCCATTTAATTCATCAAAGGATAGGTGCAGGATAAGGTCATCAGCCGAACATATACCAGTCAACAAAACAGTTCCGAAGAGGATAATGTACATTCCAACACAAGTTAAAAAACCATGTCTTTTCTTCCAACAGTTCATATCTATACTCCGTTCAAAGTTGTTTATAACATCACTTAGCAGTTTAATTTATTGTTAGATATTTCTTCAATAATCTTCAAGTAATCCTAAGCATTCTGCAAATTAAGGATACCAAAAGTTTTTGAAAAAGTCAAGAGATTTCTCTGCGTTTACAAAATGATGCCCTTGTCAAAAACCACATTTTCAACTACAATGTGCACGTGTATACATTAGAACCTATTACATCCCAAAGCATAAACGTATGGGATTCTTTAATACAGCAATGTCTAAATTCTACTGCATTTCATAGTATGGCATGGAGAAATGCCCTTGCGACTTCTTTCAAACAGCTTGATCCGGTGTATCTACTTATCAAGAATAATAACAAGTTGATTGGTGGAATCCCAGCATTCGTGTTTCAGCCAATACCGGGTATCCGTTTATGGCATTCTATGCCGTGGAATCTGTTCGGGGGTGCACATATCATTGATTCTGTTGAAGTAGACCAACATGATTTGGTTTCTGCTATTGTAAACTATATTGAATCTAAAGCAGCAGAAAATGGGTGGTGTGAACTGTGTTGGACGCTTTCATCTGATGATACCATGAATTACGGTGATCACCTAATTGAATACGGATATCATCCCGAAGAAAGATTTACACATATCTTAAATACGAATGGTGATATTGATGCTCTATGGTCTTCCTATAACAAAAGAGTACGGGGGGCAGTACGTAAAGCACAGAAATCAGGTGTGCAAGTCATTGATACGGAAAGTGATGAAGATTTAACTGAATTCTACAAAATGTATCTAATGACCGTAAAACGACTTGGTGGAACCCCGAAACCCCGTACGCTTATGAAAATGCTTCTACAGGAAGGTATTGCTAAACTTGCAATCGCTTCTTATGAAGGCAGAATAATAGCAGGACTACTCTATCTCTACTATAATCACACCGTGACTTTATGGTGTGAGGCATCTTTACCAGAGTACTTACAATATCGCCCAAATAATGCTATTTTTCACCACATCATCACCTGGGCATGCAAGGAAGGGTATGAACGGGTCGACTTCGGAGCATCTCCTCCAGAAAATGAGGGGTTAATTGCACACAAGGAACAATATCGTGCTAAAAAGACTGACTTTTGTAGCTATACCAAGATAGTTTCTCCATTCAAGCGATCTCTATGGACACGAAGCGAAAGCATACTCCGAAAAATATATACATGGCTGCAGTGATTGGCTTAATGACACAAACCTAAATGTTAATACAAAGGAGAAATTATGGAACGTAAACCTAATTTAATTTTCGTTTTTGGTGACCAGCACCGTCAATGTGATGTCGGGTGTGCAGGAAACCCACAAGTACAAACACCGGCTATGGATAAACTCGCACAGGAAGGGGTGTTCTTTCCAAATACCTTTACCAACGTCCCGATATGTGTGCCTGCACGCGGATCTCTGATGACAGGAAAACATCCCCTAAGCCACAAAGCAGTGTCTAACGATCTACCACTCCCATTGACCGAGACAGGTATCGCGCAGGTCTATAAAGACAATGGATACGAAACAGGATATATCGGTAAATGGCATCTTGGTGGAGTGCCAAGAGATAAGTTTATCACACCTGAGATGCGCTTCGGTTTTGACCATTGGGTTGGCTGGAATTGTCATCATAACTACTTCAATGCACCATACCATGATTCAGACGGGAACAAAATGCAGATTGAAGGCTATGAACCGGATTTCCAAACGGATCAGGCGATACAATACTGCCGCGACCACGCTGAGGAACCTTTCTGTCTCTATGTCAGTTGGGGACCACCACATAACCCTTATGAACATGTGCCTGATAAGTATAAAGAGATGTATCCACCAGATGAAATCCAATTGCGTCCAAACGCAGTAGATACCCCTGCCAATCGGAAAGATATATCAGGATATTACGCACATATCACAGCATTAGATGAAAACTTAGGTCGCTTAATGGATGCACTTGATGATATCGGCATCGCTGAGGATACTATTCTTGTCTATACTTCTGACCATGGAGATATGCTTGGAAGTCACGGTCATAATCGGAAGGAACGTCCGTGGGACGAATCAAGTCGTATTCCATTTATGATGCGATATCCCCGCAAAATCCCAGCAGGAGTTACCCGTGATACCTTACTAAGTCTCGTTGATTTTATGCCATCAATGTTATCTTTATGTGACTTGCCAATTCCTGATGGTGTTGAAGGCATTGATTTATCTGACGCCATGCTTGGGAAGGAAATTGACGAACCACAATCAGTTCTACTTGAATTACCTTTGCATGGTGGTGAGGGAAATAATTTCGGTCTCACCGAATGGCGAGGTGTCCGCACCCATCGCTACACTTATGCACGTCATTATGATGGAACAGGTTGGGTCCTCTATGACAACGATAATGATCCATATCAAATGAATAATCTTATTGATGATCCAGATTCGCAAGCAATTCGTGATGAATTAGAAGCGGAACTACAACAATGGTTAACTCAAGTAAACGATCCATGCATAGCAGGTATAGACCACATTCGTCAACTCGGTCTGGCAGAATTGTGGAATCTCAGCGAACAGCGATTAGGTGGAAGAAAACCGCGTTGGGCATAAAGGTAGAAGCATGAAAAAACGGGTGATGATTATTGGTTGGGATTGTGCTGCTCCAGAATTGGTATTTGATGCATTCAAAGACGACATGCCAAATACACAACGGTTAATGCAAGAGGGAATCTATGGGCATTTAGAAAGCACAATCCCTCCTATCACCGTGCCAGCGTGGATGTGCATGATGACAAGCCGTGATCCGGGCGAACTCGGCATCTACGGCTTTCGCAACCGTAACGATTATTCTTATGATGCATTGACCATTGCAAACGCAAATACTATCAAAGTGCCGACTCTATGGGAACTGTTAGGACTGCAACAAAAACGTTCTGTTGTCTTAGGTGTACCCCTCACCTATCCTGTTAAGCCGTTTCCCGGTTGGATGATTACCAGTTTTCTAACGCCTATTGATCCAAACTCTCCGATGACAGAGAACAATCTGCAGTGGACATTTCCACCACGACTTGCCCGTGAAATAGCACAAGTTGCGCCCGAATATATGATTGATATTCCTAACTTTCGTACGGATAAACGTGCTGAGTTGGAAAAGCAGTTATTCAAAATGACACGTGAACGTTTCAAATTCGCAAGGTATTTATTAGAGAAAAAATCTTGGGACTTCTTTGTAATGGTGGAAATGGGTTCTGACCGACTACATCACGCATTTTGGCGTTATTGGGATAAAACACATCCTAAATATGAACCGAATTCACCATTTACAAATACGATGCGAAATTACTATCGCATGCTTGATGAAGAACTTGGAGAAATGTTAACGTGTGTTGATGAGGATACGACTGTCATGATTGTATCTGACCATGGTGCAAAAAAAATGGATGGTGGTATCTGTATCAATGAATGGCTAATGACAAACGGTTATCTGACGCTAAAAACCGAACCTCAAGACATAACTCGATTCTCAACTGATATGGTAAATTGGCAGCAGACAAAAGCGTGGGGAGAAGGCGGCTATTATGGTCGTATCTTTCTCAACATTGCTGGAAGAGAATCGGACGGAATTGTCAAAGTAGAGGATTATGAAAGTGTTCGTGATGAGCTAAAAACAAAACTTGAGGGAATCACCGATGAATCGGGACAGGACATCAATACACGGGTCTTTAAACCGCAGAAGATATATCGTGAATGTAACAACATTCCACCTGACCTAATCGTCTATTTCGGTGATCTCTATTGGCGTTCTGTTGGCAGTGTCGGATACAATAACATCTATACCTATGAAAACGATACCGGACCTGACGATTGTAACCACGCAGAGGAGGGTATGTTCATTATCAAAGATGGCAGACAAACAGATGGGCAAGTACCAACCAGAAGCATATACGACATTGCCCCAACAGCCCTAAGAGAATTTGGCATTGACATTCCAGATGCAATGCTTGGGAAACCGATATGAAAATTGATTATTACTTACAATACCTTCGCCAAAATTTGTTGAATAAATAGGGCAGATGTCCTAAAGTTATATAAAACCAAACAATAACTTTGAAAGGACGATCGCCCATGCAAGAAATTATAGCACTGTTTTCGGTTCTTATTCCATATTTATCTA
>JAJDWI010000129.1 GCA_022825665.1 Candidatus Poribacteria bacterium | reverse complement strand
AGGAGGAAGGACTACCTTTTGCAAAGGAACATCGGCATACAATCTCTTATCCTGAAAATCCTGTAATCTTGCAAATCCTGGTTCAGACAACAAACAATTCAAACGGACAAGAATCACTAAATTGACGCTTATGGTTCGGTTTCCTAACCGAACCAGTGTTTATTCAGCGGCGTAGATGCGGTTAGGAAACCGCATCTACCGAGGAGCATGCGCTTATTTATAGGTTTCACTATAAACAAAATACCCTGTCTTGATTTGGTTGCAAGTGGTATAAATTGACGGTTTATCCTCTTACCCCCATGGCTTCAAGCTGCGCAATTTCCTTCAACCATGAATCACGAATCTCATGGGAATAGTCACCTGGAAGTAGTGACTTACGCGTGCAGTTTAGGTAGGCTTGCAAGGTTTGATACTTACGTATTGGACCAATGTTTGGCAGAATTCTATCTGAAATTACATCTATGATTTCGTCAACAGATAGCTCACCATTACGGTTCTTTGCTGCTTCAAGGTCAGCACGGAGAGATGCAAAACTTGCTGCAGAATACCCTTCAGTATGCGCCAGAAGAAGTTCAAATTCTCCCTCCGGAATATCACCACTGTATACATTTCTTAGTGTCCACTGAAGAAAGGTCTTTCGGTCTTCTCCTGTCGGATCAAGGACAGGTATCACGATGTCTCCAACCCTACCCTCTCGACGCAAGTCTGGAGATAGGTTATAGATACGTGCTGTCATCAACAACCATGTGATATGACCGCGTAATTGCGGATCGGACATCATTGCCTGAATCTTCCCCGTGAGTCTACGTTCCGTTGCATGCGCATCCCTTCCAACACCACCGAATTGCGTATCTGCTTCATCTACAAAGATTAACACATTCACAAGTGCCATTAGCAAACGTCTTAAGCGTTCAAAGATAACATCTGTTTGTCCAAACCACATACTGCGTATATTCTTGAGAACCAAAACAGGAATGTCCAGCTCTCCCGCAAGTCCTTCAAAGATAAAGGTTTTTCCACTGCCGATTGGACCACAGACACTCAATCCAGCGATAGAATCTTTACCAGTTGAGGTGATACGTGGAATTATCTGTGTTCTCAGAAAATCAACAAGTTTCTGATTTCCAACAATATCTTTTAGTGAGTGCGCAGGTTTTTTAAACTCAACGACATCTTCCCCTAATTGCGCTTGAATAAACTCAGATACTTTTTCAATCACTATATCTGGTTGCAGTTTTTCACCAGAATAACACGCTGAAACGAGCAGTTGTCGCAATGCTTGTAAGGATAAGCCTGCTGTTAATACTGCAAGTTGAGACTGTGTACCCCACAGGTTTAACTCGTTATTTGCAGGTTTCTGAGTTCTATTAAACCATGAGATGAAGTGTCTTCGTGTTTCTACTTGAGGAGATGGAATTTCTACATCAAGGACTTGTGGTAAGCGAGAGATCCGTGAGTTCACCAGACTTTTTGATTCTGCAATGAAGACAACAGTATCCGTGCCTTTCATGAAATCAGAATCAGAAATCCAATCCTGAACTATACTTACCCGTTGCCTGTCCGCCAAATTCAAGGTGCGGATTTCACCCTCAGGAAGCAACATATCTGTTGCTTCAATCATGATAAGTAATTTTTCTTTTAGGAACTTTTTTCCAAGAGGACTCGTGGAACGAGAAATCAGACAGAATTGACGCAGCAGTTCAAGTGCTAATGTTGGACTTCCAATAGCATCGTTAAGATATTTTTCAAATATACCATCAGAAGGGGTATCGGTTTTACCTGTTTTAGTCTGAGAGTTATCATACCTATCACCAAGCGTAAATAAACTGGTTGTTTTACCTTTTGAAGGTTCAGTATCACCTCTCCATGTATTGAAGGCATTTTTCACTTTCTCGCGGTCGTTAGCACGTAGGAAGCGAAGTGGACCGTTCAATTCATAGACTAATAGAATAAAACCTGATATGTCCCAACTTCGCGTGAGGAAGGGAACGAGAGGAATATAATCCTCGTCATCATCGTCTTCAACAAAAAATAGGTCATGGATGTTACCATGAAGAACGATACTTCGAGAAGTGCCAGAATTAATTAGCATTCCCGCTTCTGTACGGAACTTATAGGTAGGGTCTTTTATAGCTATTGTTTTACCCTCCGTATTAAGGATGTTGTGAACCTGCATACATCAAAGTGCATCAGACAATTTCCTCCAACGTGGGAGGAAACCTTCAGTCAGAAATTGGTCAAGAAACCAGATATTCCTTTGCGGATCAATTTCAAAAAATGCACCCATTGCCAAAACAAGTGCGTCATTAAAACTATAGTCTGTATCAATTTGTGAGAGTGTATGGTAGGTTTGAAGAAACGTTGTATGAATTCGGAGAAAGTTAAGTGCTGCAAAACTGAATGCATTGAGTTCCAAACATTCATCTGTTGTTTTCACCCAATACCATTCGGGTTGATAAAAACGATCAAGCCGTTCCTTACATATCTCAACAGCCTTTTCAAGTGCATTATCTAATTCTTGATGCATGAATTCTTCATCTGGTATGTTGAGTCTGTCGCAGATTTGAGAACGTATCCTATTTTTTGCTCGATCAGAATCAACCCAAGTTTGGAATGCTTCGGAAGCGCGTTCAAAACAATTACGTAAATCCTCAAGCGTCAAATCAAGTTTACTTGGATATTCTTTTAGCAACGAGGAACTCGGCATAAGATGTGCTTTTTCAGGATGTAATTTTAAGAACTTGTACTCAACGACATCAGCCAGCATCTCCGCAAGAATCGGAGTGAAGGATATGATGGAACGTTCATAAAGTTCAGCGTCAATAAATTCAGTTAGTTTCTCTGAATCAAGATGGATTTTTCCAGATGCTGTTTTGAGAAATGCATCACCAAATTCGCTTTCTTCACCTAAAGCAGAGGCAGATTCTGACAAGGATAAGTGACGATTAAAGAGCGATAATTCCGAATATAGTTCCTCAAAGTCAAGCAAACTTTCCTGCCACTGATGTCCCCATGTGTCGTGTATTAAGTATTTGTCAAGTTCTCCCAATGGTAGGAAACCAACCATACGAGTAAGGGTTGTTGTTACCAAATCGACTGTAAGTTTTGTATCTTGTGCAATTTGCTCACGGAAGGTTAAATCAAGGTCTTCCGCATTAAAAGTGCCAAATACTGGAAAATTTGCAAACGGTTCAACCTGCCATATTTTTCGGAGAAATTGTGCGTATCCAAGTTTTTTTTCGTAATGAAGTTCTTTATTATCATCAGTTCCCTCTGATTCTTGTTGAGTATGTATGTCGGTTGAAACTTCTTTTAACTCAGAAGGCAAGCAGAAATAGAGTGCTGAACAAGTTTTTATCAGTTTAACTTCACCTACAGCAAGTGGAGCACCAGGATATAGATGTTGAAATAGATGGAGAACATCAGCATCTATTTCAGGATTATCTAACGTTAGGTTGAAGCGAGACTGCAAACTCAACATTATTTTATGCCGATGTTTAAGTGGGGCAGTCCTGACAGATAGTTTCCTATTCAATTTTTCTGTCGTTTCATCTGACAGATGAAATAGTTTTTTTAGTTTCGATTTTAGGTATTCTCTTTCAGAAACTTTAGATGGTGCATCAGGAGTAAAGAGGGTAAAGATCTTAGATCCAGCAGTATCAAGATTTTCAATATCTGGATGGTGGACGATTTCAGGATACTGTTCAAGAGATAGCCATATCGCTTCAACAAACGATTCATCCAAGACATCCTTTATTGAATCAATAGAAATATCTGCAGCAGATGAACTCAACACCTTTTCAGTCTCAGCTATCAAATCATTATGGAATTGATAGAAAGTAGCGGGGGTTTGAGTCTGTACAGGAGAGTTCTTCTTATCCTTTTTTATATTGTGTACTTGGTTTTCGAAATGTTTTAAACTCTCCAAGACACTTTCCCAACAGATAGGGGTTTTATCCTGATGCCATGTATACACGTTAATATTCCCTCTTTTTTATGAATGTATTGTAAAGTATGACGCGGGTATCCTTGCCCACATCAATTTATGGTAATCGATAGGCAGAGTACCCGCGAAATTATAGTGAAATCCAAAAATATGTTCACACTCCTTGGTAGGTTAGGTTTCCTAACCGCACTTTTTACACAGGTTCGGTATCCTAACCGAACCTACCAAAGTGTCCAAGTAATTACGAATTTTACTATAAATATTAATGTTATCAAACGTTCCGTGTCAAAACCCCGTTCCTTTAGGTCGAGGATGTAGACACGACTAACGTCTCCATTGTTGAAAAAGTCGTTGACTTTTTCGTTTGTTTGTGATAAACTATTACCAGTCACTTGGTTGAGAGTTGTAACTTCCCCACCCTTGCGGATGTCTCAACCACCCCTTTACAAGGGAGCAGAGTGATTG
>JAJDWI010000118.1 GCA_022825665.1 Candidatus Poribacteria bacterium | reverse complement strand
GCATAATATCTCATCTTTTTATGATTGTGTATGGTATATTATACCATAGATTGATTAGATTATCAAATTAATTTTCAATAACAGCCTTAGCTGTCTACATCCCACAAGCTAAAGCATGGGGATTTGACGGAAGAGCGTTAATATGTCTTCTACTTCATCCTCGTTGACTTCATGATTGTAAATATGTGGCAATCCTGTTTCTGGATCTAAGAAAAATCGTATATTCATTATATCTTACTTTTTGTATAATTATAATATATTTATAATCTAAACCGCAAGTTGTTTTGACGGAATTACTCTACTGTCTTGAATAGAATCAACATATCCCTGTAAACACTTCACAATAAATCAACGTTAATGTAAGACAAATATCCAAGTTAAATCAGAGGAAAAAATGACTCATAAATTTATGGTTTTCTCTGTCCTTTTTGTTTGTTTAATCACAATGTTTGGCTGCGGAAGCGATGAGGAAGAACCAACGACAAAACCGACTACGAAAGAACCTATGGAACCTCCTGAAGAATTACTCGGTTCTTGGAATGTCGTATCAATAAACGGTGAAGATCCATTGATATTCGTTAATGCCGATGAACCAGATGAGGAGGATCGTCCAAAAATAACTACCGAAAATTTTATTTATGAATTTGATTCGGATGGTTCATGGACCCTGAATGTCAAATTTGAAATGGGAGAATTTCCAGAAGAACCTGAAAATGAAGGTAAGATTGTGTTGAATGGAGATTGGTCAGGCACATATACTGTTGATGATTCTGTCCTATCGATGGTCAAGTTAGAAACAGATGTGGATATCACCTCTGTTCCAGAAGACTTTTTTGAGGACTTTTTTGAAGTAAGCATGATTGAGGCAAAAAACGAGATTCTTGAGAAATTCAAAACCCACGTTTTCAATCCCTTTGCCAAAACAATTATCTCCATAGATGGAGACTCACTTACCCTTGAATCCACAGGCTCAGCAAAAAACAAAATGATTCTTGAAAAATAGTAGGTATCCTTATCAAACCACACAAAAAACGAACAATAGGGACACCCTATTGTTCGTTTTCTATTACTAACGTGAGTTCCATAATTAATCCAATTATGGAACTCACGTTAGTAGGTTTCGGTTAACAAATTTGTGTTGACAGATGTAGGCATATACATACTGTCCGATCTTATCACCTCCACAGAAAAACTTGACAATTTGAGATAAATCGGGTATCCTTATTAGTTAAGAAAACAGATTAAGATAAGTATTTTAAGGTAAGAAACAGAAAGGATACTGTAATGAAACGCACCTATCAACCACATAGGCGGAAACGAAAAAACAAACTCGGATTTAGAAAACGGATGTCTACCCGTCATGGCAGAAAAACCATTGCGCGCCGCAGAGCTAAAGGTAGAAAAGTTCTCAGCGCATAAAGTTGACAAGATACAATCTAAAGATGCCTCGTACTTTTAACTTACCCCGCTTTTATGAAAGTCCTATTATTTCTGCCGTTAAGGCATCGCGGCGGAACATGGATACCCGCAAACGAGACCTATCGCCCTCCATTTTAGACTTTGGACCTGTTCGTTTTAAGATCGCACGCCATTTCGGATTCTGTTACGGTGTTGAAAATGCTGTTGAGATTGCATATCGTGCCCTTGAAGAGAATCCAAATAAACGTATTTTTTTATTATCAGAAATCATTCATAATCCACGCGTCAACGATAATTTAAGGCAAAACGGTGTGCAATTTCTCTCTGATACTGAAGGCAATCCTTTGCTGCCATTTGATGTCTTGGTACCCAATGATGTCGTCATTGTTCCAGCCTTCGGCACAACGTTAGAAGTTGAGCAGGAACTCAACGATCGTGGTGTTACCCTTTCCTCCTATAATACTACCTGTCCGTTTGTAGAAAAAGTATGGAAACGAAGCCAAGAAATAGGCAAGCAGGATTACACCGTAGTTGTGCATGGCAAACGTTATCATGAGGAGACGCGCGCCACATTTTCTCATGCACAAGCGGAGGCACCAGTCGTTGTCGTACGTGACCTTGTGGAAGCAGAAGACCTCGCAAAAGTGATACGCGGTGAAGAGGATGCCGAATTCTTCTTTGATAAGTTTGCTGACCGATACTCCGAGGGGTTCCATCCAGATTTTAACCTAAAACGAATCGGTGTTGTCAACCAAACAACGATGCTCGCAACAGAAACACAAGCGATTGCGGATTTATTGCGACAGGCTATTATCACAAGATACGGCAAAGAGAATCTCTCTGAACATTTTGCTGATACCAAAGATACCCTCTGTTATGCTACAAAAGAGAACCAAGACGCAACCCTCGCGCTTATCGCTGAAGGTGGTGATGTCGCAGTCGTCGTCGGTGGATATAATTCTTCCAACACAAGCCATCTCGTAGAACTTTGCGAACACAAACTGCCGACATACTTTGTCCGAGACGCTGAGGAATTGCTTAGTCCGAAACAGATTCGGCATTTATCGCTTGAGACAAAACAGGTGCAGATGACTGAGGATTGGTTACTGACTGAACATCCTGATGGTAGTCCAATTGACATTGTTTTGACTGCAGGTGCATCCTGTCCAGATATTCTACTTGATGAGGTATTACGGAAGATTGTTGGATGGTTTCCTAATACACGTCCGGTTGATGAAGTCCTTGCACCGTATGCGTAGATGTATGCTTAGCGATAATCTTGGAAATAAGAAGGAAACATTTCTATGAATGATCTGTATAAATATGCTGGAAAGACTCTCACACCGAACATAGCGCGAGAACTTGTTCAAGAACTATTTGCAGGAAAGGCTGTCCAAAAACAGGAAATCATGGACGTTGTAGTTGAAACGCATCTTGGGCGTGGTGGATTACCAACAATAGCTCAACGTAATCATCCTGTCACGTTGGGACTATGGCATATGAAGCGAGAAGGACAGGCAGATAGTTCAAGTGGAGATAATTGGGTGATTCCCACAAGTTCTCAGGACGACGAAGGCGTGGACGTGGAACAGGACGATTTAAATCCTGAAAACATTATTGGTTTCGGTAAACAAGAAATTTACCTTTATTATTACCCGACTTACCGGCGTTTGGCAGAGTTTCAGGGAGAAGCGGTATGGGCATGCAAAATTGGCAAGACTAGTATTGATGCTATCCATAGAATTAGATCGCAAACAAGAACAGCACTCCCAGAGTATCCTGAGGTAGGTCTCATTATTAAAACGGATCAGTTAAATTTGATGGAAAAGACAATACAGAATATTTTAAAACTTCGAGGCAAGCAAATGGATGATGCCCCCGGAAAAGAGTGGTTTATTACTTCTCCCAATGAAGTTAAAAAGGTCTACGAAATCAACTTCGGAAATTCACAATAACTAACACTATATTTTATTTTTAGAATAAGTCTCGGCATTTACCAAATCTCACAAAGAAGTTGTAAAGGAGAGCAATTATGTACATCGTGACTGAAAATTT
Organism: Candidatus Poribacteria bacterium; assembly: GCA_022825665.1. Lineage (GTDB taxonomy): Bacteria > Poribacteria > WGA-4E > WGA-4E > WGA-3G > MSPOR6. The sequence continues at coordinate 10,804 of JAJDWI010000118.1, read as the reverse complement.
GGAAATCATAAACTTCAATCAATACCAAAATTTAAGTGTGGAAGGGGAAGACCCGGGCGAAGGTAGACTCGTTTTAACAGCACAAGATGGATCCAAACTCGTCATTGCCGAATTTGCCAAATTTGAGGATGCGTATTATCTCTTTGCTGACATCCGCGATGCCCTTGAAGCAGGAGAGACATACTATAACTTGGAGTCATACCAATGAACAACTCCATTTAGTCAATATGTAAAGCCTAATCGTGCCGCAGTGCTTCAGTTGGCGTAAGACTTGCAGCTTTGTTTGCTGGATAGATACCGAAAAAGATTCCGATACACCCTGAGACACAGAACGCGATGACAGCAGCCTGCACCGACACAATTGCGGGCCATGCGGCATCTTTAATCAGAAACTTTGAAATAACCCAACCCGAACCGGTTGCAAGTCCGCTACCAATAAAAATACCAATTAATCCACCACAGATACTTAAAACAATCGATTCAATCAGAAATTGGATTAGGATGTCAGTTCGCTTTGCACCAATGGATTTCCGTAAGCCTATTTCTCGAGTTCTTTCCGTAACAGAAACTAACATAATATTCATGATACCGATACCACCAACAAACAGTGCAATACTTGCCACGGCTCCAAGTAGTACCTGAATAATCCGACTGACATTTCCTACGCGCTGTATCATTTCCTTAGCTGTGAAAAAATCAAAATATTTCTCATCACCGTGTAATTGTCGAAAAGCAACTTTTATTTCTGCGACCGCTTGTTCAACTTTCTCATAACTTTCCGCTTGTCCAAATAGAACTATCCATCCTTTTTGTTGTCCAATAATACGCGTTCCCAACGTCAACAGTGGAATAATCACACGGTTGTCCCATCCTTCAGTCGCCATCATATTACCCTTCTCTTCCATAACACCGATGACGGTAAACCGTTCTCTATCTATTTTTAACTCCTTGCCAATCGGATCGTCCATTTGAAATAGGTCTTTATGCACTTCAGAACCGATCAGACAGATAGGTTCTCTCCTTTCCATCTCTTCATTGGTAAAGAACCTTCCCGTTTTAACATGCCAATTATTTACTTCTTGAAAAGAAGGTGTAACACCGTGAACTTGAAGGGATTGATTTATGTGTCTATGTGATACGGTGCGCGGTGTCCCAGACTGTGCTGATGCCGTTTTAAGAGATGGGCAATTTTCAAGTATAAACGCAAGATCTTTATACTCAATATATTCCGGATGCTTATTTTCTCTATATGAACCGTCCTCTCTACGAATATGTTCCTTCCGAAAGCAGACGATCATCCCAGCACCACCGATCCGTTCCATCTCTATCAAGACGAGGTGTTCCGCTCCACCACCAACAGAAACGACTGCTACAACAGCAGCAATACCGATGATTATGCCCAACGTTGTTAGCACAGAACGTAACTTGTTACGTCTCAGTGCTGCTAAACCAACACTTACACCTTGCGTTATCTGCATGGTTTTCTAAATTCCAATTTGGACTTGTTATGACTGAGGTTTCATGGATTCGCCGTGTAACAAGAACGCACGGATATCGTATCGTCCAGGACGTTCAACAGCTAAATCACCATTTTCAATCATCAAATCAAGTGGGTTTGCATGCGTACGTAGTGGTAATTGAACAACTTCGTGCATACGTGCTGATTCATAAATCGCCATGATGATTTCAATAGCAGCGCGACCATGTTTTGCCTCACCACGATGCTCTGGACCACCATCAAGCCATTCAACCAGTTCTTGTGCTTGTGCGACGTGCTGGTTTGTTCCATCAGAGGGACGTTCTTCCCAATCTGTGGCTTTATTGTTCAACAACCGGACACGTCCCTCCGTCACATCTGCGATTCCATCTGATCCGTAGACAATGCCACCTTGATAGTTCGGTCTACCAATCTCCTGCATAAGTGTGCCAATACATCCGTTTGAAAATCCGACAATTCCTGCACTCCGATCCTCTATCTGAATATCGCGTTCGTACCGATCTGTTTTGCGTTCGACGTTACCGATCACCCATTGGGGTGCGGGATCACTGAGCACGTATCGCATCATATCAAAAAGGTGGGAGCAGTCATTCAATAATCCTTGTCCACCATGACAGATAATCTGCCGTGGTTCACCGATTGCTCCTTCAGCGATGAGATTACGGGCATCAGTCCAAGCTGAATTAAACCGTCGTTGGTGTCCTATCACGATTTTGACACTGTTCCTATTTGCTGCGATTAGCATCTCATCACATTCACCAAGACTGACACCCATCGGTTTTTCACAAAGTACTGCCTTTGGTGCTCTTGCGCAGGCTGCGATCGTCATCGGTGCATGTAGTTTGTGCCACGTAGCAACACTGACAATATCAAGATCTTCTTGATCCAACATCACACGCGGATCCGTATAACAGTTTTCTTGTGGCACATCGTAGTTGTTTGCAAACTTGTCAAGTGCTGCCTGAACAGGATCAGCAAGCGCAACAATTTCCGTTTGCTCAACGCCTTGATAACCGCGCGCATGCGCGTTGGCTATCCCACCACATCCGATAATTCCAACCCGATATTTTGATGCCATATTCCTCTCCATAAGGTATGGGTACGCTAAAAAAGCGCACCCATCGGATTATCATTAAATTCCAACTACTGGTTTGCTTGGACGATTTCCGCAGATGTTTTGCCAACATAGTTAGCAACTGCAACCAAATCCAAGATATTCACCTTGCCGTCCATATTTACATCACCAGAAAGTCCATCACCTGTTTCACCAATTTGGTTCGCTACAAGAACCAAATCCAAGATATTCACCTTGCCATCAGCATTGAGATCCCACGGAACAGGTTCAATCGTAGTTGTGGTAGTGATGTCGGCGGTCTTCGTGGTATCCCCCTGAGATGTGGCAGTAACAGTGATTTCATACTCACCCAGTTTTGTGAAGAAATCACCTGCAGCAGTAAACAACACTTCAACTGATTCATCCGCATCAAGTGTAATTTCCAACTGACTTGTAGCAACTGCAGTGTTAGTCAGTCTGAAAGAACCGAGCACACTCCCTTCAATCCCAACTTCTGCTGATGAACCCAGAACTATTGTATCCTCAGTGTTACCTGTGTTAGTTACGGTAACGGTATATGTAACACCTTTAAGGAAATCCCACGTTGCTCCTGTGAGTTCACCTACACCTTCTAACTTCACACCATATTCCGGTGGAATAGCGGTAATCGTAGTTGTAGTCGTAAGTGAAGCAGCTTTTGTGCTATCCCCTTGTGAAGTAGCGGTTACTATAATTTCATATTCACCCGGTTGCGTCAGGAGATCCCCTGCAGCAGTAAACATCACTTTTGCTGATGCGCCAGGTGCAAGCATTATCTCCAATTGACTTGTAGCCGGTTCTTGATCGTCAGGTCTGCTGAACGAACCAAGAACAGCACCACCAATGCCTACCTCTGCTGAAGATCCGAGAATAACGGTATCGTCAGTATTACCGACGTTTGTCACTATAAGGGTATAAGTAACACCTTCTACCATGTCTGTCGTAGCACCTGTGAGTGCACCTTCACCTTGCAATGTGATTCCGTAAACTGGTAGAATAGTCGTGGTAGTTGTAACCTCAGCGGTTTGTGTATCATCTCCTTGCGAAGTCGCAGAAACCTTGACTTCATAAGAACCAGCAGTGGCAAGAACATCACCAGAAATAGACAACATCACTTCAACAGAACCACCAGAACCAAGCGAAACAGAGGTTTGGCTCAAAGTTGCGGCAGTGCCTGATGTCGTTAAATCAATCACATCATCCGTATTTCCGTCGTTTGTGATTTTCAACGTATAACTGACTCCCTCACTGGCATCTGTAGTTTCAGTCGTCAACGCTCCTACACCTTGCAATGTGATTCCGTAAACCGGTAGAATAGTCGTGGTAGTTGTAATTTCAGCAGTCTGTGTGCTGTCTCCTTGCGAAGTCGCAGAAACCTTGACTTCGTAAGAACCAGCAGTGGCAAGAACATCACCAGAAATAGACAACATCACTTCAGCAGAACCACCCATCTCAAGCGAAACAGAGGTTTGACTCAAAGCTGCCGTAGTGCCTGATGTCGTTAAATCAATCACATCATCCGTATTTCCGTCGTTTGTGATTTTCAATGTATAACTGACTCCCTCACTTGCATCTAATGTTTCCGTTGTCAACGCTCCTACGCCTTCAAACGTAATTCCGTAAACCGGTAGAATAGTCGTAGTCGTTGTAACCTCAGCAGTTTGCGTGCTATCGCCTTGCGAAGTCGCAGAAACCTTGACTTCGTAAGAACCAGCAGTGGCAAGAACATCACCAGAAATAGACAACATGACTTCAGCAGAACCACCAGCACCAAGCGAAACAGAGGTTTGACTCAAGGTCGCAGTCGTGCCTGATGTTGCTAAGTCAATCACATCACTCGTATTTCCGTTGTTTGTGATTTTCAGCGTATAACTGACTCCCTCACTTGCATCTGATGTTTCTGTTGTCAACGCTCCTACACCTTCAAACGTAATTCCGTAGACAGGAAGAACCGTCGTAGTAGTAGAAACTTCAGCAGTTTGCGTGCTGTCTCCTTGCGAAGTCGCAGAAACCTTGACTTCATAAGAACCAGCAGTGGCAAGAACATCACCAGAAATAGACAACATGACTTCAGCAGAACCACCAGCACCAAGCGAAACAGAGGTTTGACTCAAGGTTGCGGTTGTGCCTGATGTTGCTAAGTCAATCACGTCATCCGTATTCCCATTGTTTGTAATTCTGAATGTATAACTAACACCCTCACTTGCATCTGCAGTTTCAGTCGTCAATGCACCCACACCTGCTATTGTGATGTCATAAACGGGAGGAATAGTTGTCGTCGTCGTGATTTCAGCAGTTTTTGAACTATCCCTTTGCGAAGTCGCAGTGACTTTCACCGAATAGTCACCTGCTCTTGCAAGTGCATCACCGGTAACCCTTAACACTACTGAACGCGATGCCCCCTGGTTTAGGGAAATAGAACTGGGGCTTACTGTCCCAGTGGCATCTCCTGAAGTCGTCAAACGTATCGTATCATTTGTGTTGCCTGTATTTGTCACACGGATTGTATAACTCGCACCTCTACTCGCATCAGTTGTTTTCTGTAACCTGCCTACACCTGCTAAACTAACACCGTAAACGGGAGAAATAGTTGTCGTAGTCGTGATTTCAGCGGTTTTTGAACTATCCTTTTGCGAAGTGGCAGTGACCTTGACTTTGTATTCTCCAGCTGTTGTAAGTTCCGCACCGGAAACTGTCAATGTGACATTTGTAGAAGCACCTGCACCAAGTGAGACAGAGGATCGATTCAATGATCCCGAAACATCCCCTGAAGTCGTCAATCGTATCGTATCCGTTGTATTACCTGTATTTGTAACTCTAACAGTATAAGGAACTCCCGAACTTGCATCTGTCGTTTCCTTCGCTGAATCACCAACTGCTGCTAAAGAAACCCCATAAGAAACAGCTTCTGATGTTTCACTTTCAGTATAGATAAAATCATTCCCTACTCCAAAATCACCATTGGCAGCGTTTCCTGCAGCATAGAAGGTAATCTGTCCTACATCAATAGACGGCGCAGTCCATTTAAACGTCCACTGATTACTGTTTCTTTTTCCTTGTGCACTTCCGGCAGATGTCTGTTTTATGTATTGTCTACTGTTCATTTCTGATACCTGTGTATTTCCATCCGCTATCGCAAAAGTACCAGCACGCACGTCGTTTTCATTTAATGCTGTCATTTCAAAGCCCCACCGACTTTGTTCGGAACGGGACAAATTGACAACAATATCATACACTTCTCCTGGTGTATATACTTGAGGCACTGTCAACATCAGTGAACCACCCGCTGCGTTAAGACTGCTGCCTACGTGGCACTGTGTGCAGTTACCTTCACCAGGTGCTCCAGTGAGTTCATTCGGTGGATTCCCTGAAAAAGCAAGAACACTACTACTGCCTACAACAACAAACAGAAGCACCACCGAAATAGCAACAATATTTTTTAAGTTAATCAATAGTCTCTCCTCCACATATACACAAAAAAACGCCCCACCGCCGACGCTAATCTAAAGTGATTTGAGGTCGGTAAACCGGCAGTCGGGGCGTTTTTTGTTGTTTAAACGTTTAAGTTATGAAACTTACTTGAGAATTACCATCTTACGGGTCGTTGAGAAATCGTCTGTTTTCAGTGTGTAGAAATAGATTCCACTCGCAACTGATTCACCCGCACTATTTTTACCATCCCAATAAGCCGCACTTGATGGTGTCATGTAGGCACCAATTGACTTATGACCTAATTTCAGCGTCCGAACCAAACTACCAGAGGCACCATGTATATCAATCGTCACGTTGGAATCGCGACTGAGTTGATATGGTATCCAAGTTTCTGGGTTGAACGGATTTGGGAAGTTCTGTCCAAGAATGGTATCTTTTGGACGTACATCGCCAACACGCATATTCACACTCAAGAATGCGCTGTTAATATCCGATGTTTGGACTGTGCGCTCGAACGGACCAGACACGACAGTGCCATTTTCATCAACAAGTGAAATTTCAACTTTATCACCTGCTTCAACGACACTCTTACGGCTTAGGTCTGCCCATACACCCGTGACGCGTCCATTGTCTTCGGTAACTTTCTCAGTTGTGACAACACCGGTGCGAAGGTTTTTCGCAACCATCGTGTAGGATGCACCACTTTCTTGACCTTGCAGGTCACTTGTAATAACAAATGCCCATGCACTCTGAGCGGTGTTAATCTTAGGTGCAGCTGCGGCTTCTTCAGATTCCATTTCTGCTGGTTCGTTAGACCACGCTGTACCACTGAATGTAACAGTACCGCCTTCAGGTGTGTTGACAATATAGCCTTTTCCACCTTCAATTGCGAAATCGTAACCACCTTCTGCGCCTGCAACATAACCTACAAAAGTCTGTGAATATGCATCTAACTTGATGACAACCGTTGAACCTAACATATCAGCAAGCGTTTGTGCTGTGTAGGGTTCTGTTGGCATAAGCGGAACAGAGATCATGTTCAATCCAGAAACAAGTTTGACATCATAAGTCGGTAAAACTGGTTCGGGTTCTGGATCGGGTTCTGGCACATAAGGTTCGACGGTCAGCATTGCTGTCGGTTCTGTCCATTGAAATGCTGCAGTTACATCACCAACAAGCATAATACCTGGGTGTGGTGTAATTACGCCACCTTCTGTGGGAACACGCGCATTACTACCTTCCGGGTCTTCTTCAGGAGGTAGTCCAACTGGACCAGGAATGTCGGTACCGCGCTCGGTATTCTGTTCACTACCTGCATCATAAGATCTTAGTTCACGCGTTACTGTCACCGGCATACCTGCTTCATCATAGAGTGCTAAGTCAGCAACACCAATAAATGCGTCGTTTGTTGAAACTAACATTGTAGCGAGAGAAAGTGCTGAGTTCATCGCATCTGCTGATATCATAATTGAGACGGAAGCACCAGGTAATACCATGCCTTCTCCGACGACACTATTTGCGCCTGCAGCGGCTGCAAGTGCTGCGAGTCCTGACACATCTCCACCTTCAGCAAGAGCAACAAGTGCTGCATTTGCGGGTTCTCCGACTTCATAAATTTTCACACCACCGAGGTGCGTAGCGAAGATTGGGGGTGAGAAGATTTGTCCACCCATTCCCGGTTCACCTTCGGTAAGGTTAGTCAGGGTAATCTTGAACACTTGCGGTTCTGGAACAACGGGTTCTGGATCGGGTTCTGGCACATAAGGTTCAACCGATAGCATTGCTGTCGGTTCTGTCCACGCAAATGATGCTGCAACATCACCTACACCCATAATACCGGGGTGTGGTGCAATTACGCCACCTTCTGTAGGAACACGTGCATTACTACCTGCTGGGTCTTCATCTGCAGATAAACCGACTGGACCAGGAATATCTGTACCAAGCTCGGTATTCTCTTCACTACCAGCATCGTAAGACCTTAACTCTAATGTTGTTGAAATTGGCATACCTGCTTCATCATAGAGTGCTAAGTCAGCAACACCGATAAATGCATCATTCGTTGAAACTAACATTGTAGCAAGAGAGAGTGCTGAGTTCATCGAATTTGCTTCTATCATAATCGTGACTGAAGCACCAGGGAATACCATACCATCTCCGACAACACTGTTCGCGCCTGCAGCGGCTGCAAGTGCTGCGAGTCCTGACACATCTCCACCTTCAGCAAGAGCAACAAGTGCTGCATTGGCAGGTTGTCCAACTTCATAAATTTTCACACCACCGAGGTGCGTAGCGAAGATTGGAGGTGAGAAGATTTGTCCACCCATTCCCGGATTACCCGTGGTAAGGTTAGTCAGGGTAATCTTGAACACTTGCGGTTCTGGAACAACGGGGTCAGGTGTTGGTTCCGGGTCTGGCGTTGGTTCTGGATCAGGTGTTGGTTCTGGATCAGGCGTTGGTTCTGGATCAGGATCAGGCGTTGGTTCTGGGTCTGGCGTTGGTTCCGGGTCAGGATCTGGCTCGGGTTCTGGGTCAGGTGTTGGTTCTGGATCAGGATCTGGCTCGGGTGCAGGAACAGTAATTGCACCATCTGCACTTGTGAATTCTAACTCATTGGCAGCAGCATCAGAAAGAGTAACATCAGACAAACTGATAGAGGAGGCTTTTACCTCAACGACCTCAAAGGTAAGTGTAGCAAGTGTGCCATCTCCTTCTCCAGTTCCTGCGTTAATTGCCGTGCCACCAATTACGACATGGGAATCACCCTGTTGGAACAATGGAAAAAAAGTACCGGCAGCAGGATCACCAGGAATATAATCTCCTTTTGCAACGGAAACATAACTAATAGCCGTACTATCATAGTTAACTTGTGCTTGGAAACCGGCTACACTTTTTCCACCTGCAATATTAATATTCACGGTGAATTGTTCCCCAACCTCAGGGGAATCCATTGTTGCAGGATCAACAGAAACGGTGGCTGCACCGTAACTCATCGCTGCTAATCCCAAACACATAACAACAGCCATCAAGGAAAATAAAAAATTCCTCTTAAAAAGCTGATTATTCATATAACACTCCTTAAAACTAAATTTATTTACATTGTAACGTTTTCTCTACCTTTCGGTAGCAAGTCAAATTTCTTGTTTGAGGAACGGATTTATCAGATACCTTCGGGTACAATTCGCATCAGCGCGCCACCACTATAATACACAAAAGCGAACACTCAAACGTAACATCGTATTTAAAGATAAGTTTATACTAACATAAAAACGTTGTCAAGTCAAATTAGATTCATATTAGAACAATTTCTGTTAATATAGCATAACCTTAGTTAAAAGTATACAATAAATAGCGGAATTTAAGCAAATAAAAAACTGATATGAATGCTTGCGCAACTTGTTTGTGAGTCATGAATTGTATGTAATATCATTTCTATAAATTATTGTCTCATTTAAGGTTATTACGGTTGTAATCCTTCAGGACACAAACTAAATGAAGATTAAGAATTTAATCGGGTAATTTTTAGCTCCTTGTAGTGTCCGGTGCGGTTAGGAAACTGCACCATAAGCGTCAATTTTAGGAGGAGATGTGTTTGTAGTCGCGCAATTCATTGCGCCTCTCACATTCTCGTAGGGGCGAGGTCGCCTCGCCCGCATGCACACATAAAGTTCTATAGGTCAGAGCGAGCAAGCGACCTCCAACATGTATTATGTCTGAACAAGGATTTTCAGGATAAGAGACTTGGCTTCCAATGTTCCTTTGTCAAAGGTAACCCTTTATCCTTTGCAATAGAATATATACTTACCAACTCCTAATCCTGTTAATCCTGAAATCCTGGAAATCCTGGTTCAGACAACAAGTAATTCAAACACACAAGAATCACCAAATTGACACCTATGGTGCGGTTAGGAAACCGCACCTACCGTGTTTCGGTTATTTGCTCCTTCTAAAACGTACACAAAACGAGCGTTTTTCGTTTCTGTGTACGTTTTGCTTTTTGGGGTTATGCCCGTATGGGTTTGGGTTTATAGGTGTGTACGATACTTTTTGAAATTTTCATTTTTGTACGTTTTTTTATGTCCTTGGTTATGGTCGGTTTTTGGGTGGATATTTGTTAGGTAACGGGTTAGTGTTTTTGTTGAGAATGTAGGGTGTAGTCGGTTTCTGTTTTTCATAGTGGTAGTATTATAACAGGTGTTAAGAGCGGATGGAAGGGGTTGTGGTGTTTGGAACAATATGTTTCATGTATGTTTGGGGTAGTTTTCAGTTTTTAGTTGTTTGAACCGGAATTTTCAGGATAAAAATATCCTATGCCAATGTTTCTTCACAAAAAGTAGCACCTCTGCCTTTGAAACGGAATCTATAACCTCTAACTCCCAATCCTGAAAATCCTGTAATCTTGCAAATCCTGGTTCAGACAACAAGCAATTCAGACAGGTAAGAATCACCAAATTGATACCTATGGTGCAGTTTCATAACCGCACCATAAGCGTCAATTTTAGGAGGAGATGCGTTTGTAGTCGCGCAATTCATTGCGCCTTTTACATTATCGTAGGTCGGATCCAGCAAAGTAACCTCCCACATGTTCCTCACAAACCTGGACAGCTATGATAAGCAGTTGAAATAAAAATACGTTTATTGTATTAATACCTTCGCCAATTATCCTGGATTTATTTGAGGTTGTGTGTAATGAATAGCACCGATTGCCCCCAAGTGTTCAGTGATTTGTTGAATAACAATTGGTTCAGGTTTTTGCGGAAGTATTTTTAATATTTCGTCTGTAT
>JAJDWI010000096.1 GCA_022825665.1 Candidatus Poribacteria bacterium | reverse complement strand
ACGTATGTGCGAGGTTTCCTCGCCCGCATGCTCACACATAGTCTGTAGGTCGAAGCGAGAAAAGCAACACCCATTAGCGTCAATTTAAGGAGAAAACGCGTTCGTAGTCGCGCAATTCATTGCGCCTCTTACATTAAGTTTAGCATTAGTGCCTCAAAATGTGGTTTATATATTAGAATTGGCATTATCCATGTAATTTGCTACCACATCATCATTGATCTTCTATTCCAATCCCCACTGTTTCTTTGCTTCCTCAAACGAAATCTTCTGACCTCCAGTGTGCGAAATAGGGTTCTTCCCTACCCACCGTTCATCAATTGGATGTTCTGCTGGTTGGAAGCGGATGTCACAACTGATGCGCCACCGATTGGATAGATTCTTGGTAGATGTGTGCATCGTGTGCATTGTGAATACGATAATATCACCCATCTCAAAATCTGCTGTCTGCCATTCACCGCCGTATTTCTCACTGATTTCCATAGGATCGCGTCCGAAATGTCCCGGGGTACCGTCTTTGTCTACATCTGTTCTTCCATAGGTATTACGCACTGGTGCAAAGCTATCCAATTTGTGTGAACCGACAAGAACAGTAAGTGTTCCCATAGTCGCAGGTACATCCCCAAAAGGTATCCAGCAAGTATGCAACTGCTTGGAGCCTCTACCCATATAGACAAAATCAAAATGTGGACCAGACCACCCATCAGGACGAACGAACCGAAGCCATTTGTAATCAAAAGTTCGGGTCTCCCCACCAAAGAAGTTTCGGAAGAATGTAAAGAGTTCATCACCTTCCAAAACTGACAATACGTCTGGATGATGTGTAACATCAGGTGCACCCATTGTTCGTCCCGGACTACCCGGTCCAGCAATGGCATCCATCATTTCAGTTCCGGGTTTAAATACCTCATCTTTTCCGTTTCCCTCAGCATATTCAAGTATAGCGCGTCGTGCAGCCACCACCTTATCTTTGTCAATTAGACCGCGTGCAAGCAAATACCCATCCTCAGCTATCTGTTGATGCAATCCTTCTGCGGAGTCCAGCACTTCATTGCAATCCCGCAAAACACCGAGATGTGGTCCTGGAAATGTAACTTCATGATCTCCTACAAATACGGTTTCAGCCATTCTTTTCCTCCGATAATTATTGTGTTTTATGGAATAGACTGTATTAGTTCTTCCACTTCCGATGCTTAATGTTATGATTTTGAATTAGCATTTTAACAAAAGTCTACAATTTGTGCAATAGGATAACAACAATAAATTCCGTTGACATGATAATGTCCGTACAATAGAATTTCACAAAAATACTATACGGATATTCACAATGGAACACTATTTACAGATTCAAAAGCCAAAACTCAGTTACACCTATGAATTTGAAACAGATCAATTAGAACAGATGTCTGATTGTTTGGAAACACACGGTTTTGCAATTATCAAAGATGTCTTACCACCAGACATTGTTGATACTCTGAAACAAGCAGTATTTGATGGCACTGATCCAAACAGAGAATTGGAACAGGGACAAAGTCGAACACGACATGCTTGGATAGAATCCGGAGCAGGCGCGTGGGAACTTCTTGAATATGAACCATTTATGAAAATCCATCAACACCTTATTGGGTCAGATGAATTGACTGTTCACAGATCTGCTGCAATAATTCGCATGCCGGGTTCACATCCAGTTGCGTGGCATACAGATTGGTGTGGATTTTCGCAGGATGCACCAAAAAATTCTGGGGACGTGCTGAACAGAGGTATGTGGCCTTCAGGTAAATGGTTTTACATCACTGGATCGCGTCCTGAACACGGTGGTTTATGTGTGATTGAAGATTCGCATGTTGAAAACTGGGAGGGACCAGAAGGTTTCAAACTCACCGCTGACAAACGTTCATTTTACAAAGAAGGTGGAGAAGCAAAGGCTTACGCAGGCTTCGATATACCTGGTTGTGTTCCGCTTTTTACGAATCCTGGTGATATGATTGTATTCGCGCATCGGACATATCATGGAGCATTCCCAAACCAGATTGACGAGATTCGGTTGTCCTGTGCGATCGGTTTCCGTCGTAGAAATCATCACATAGATATTCCATGGGAGATTCCAGATATAGGCAAACAATTCTTAGCAGACTTACCCCCGCACCTTCATAAATATACGCACGGATATACCAGCATTGATACATCTTGGCGGGGATAATCAACTATTGTGTAAGATAGTTAACAAGTTGACGATGTGTTTCAGGGGGTGCACCATTTTTTAGCCAAGTAATTGGTTGTTCTTCTTCTTTGCGGTCAGGATTTACCCAAATAATCTCCCGTATCTCACCAACACTTTGTGAGGTTTGTGCAAAAAGTATCCGAACGGTTTCATCAAGTGAAATAACAGTCTTGTCTGTTTCTAATGCTGCTTGAAGAAGGTGTAGATCTTTTAACATCGCATTAATGTCTTTTTCTTGGTTTGCTATTGTTACAATTTCTTCATACAAAGTTCTATCTTGTAGAGAAACGATATAATGGAATCTCTTTGTGGCAATCATGTTTGCTAACCATGCAGCCGCAAAATTTGATTGGTGTTCATCCCATTCCTCAGACAACTCTAACGTCATCACTAAATGATTAGGTGTATTGTCACGAAAGGTTTCAAGAAATTCAGTGCAATTGATTGATACAGACGCAGTAGCATCTTTTCCTCCTGCAGCTTTTGCGACAGAGGCATTCACCACGATTTGTTTCATATCCTTTGAACGCATATTATATTATGTCCCTTCAATGAAACGCGATCGAGATGCCTTTATATAACGACTCTGTGCATTGAGACTGACATCATCAAAATCTATTGACCACTCACCGTATCTTCCCACTTCATCTAAATCAACGCTATCAACTTCGGTAATTCCTTCTTCATTACGTGAAAACCAGTGCAGTTTCACCAATTCTGGAGAGAGTTTTCCTTCTGCGACAAGTGTTTGAATCCCCAAAAGTAGCAAAGAACTATGTGTTTCTGCAACGACACGCACACCACGTTTCGCTGCGTCCGCTAACACTTGTGCTAATTTTACTTGTGCATTTGGATGAAGGTGCAGCTCTGGCTGTTCAATATAGACCAACTGTCCCGGTTCTGCTGCAATCAGTGCAACTAAGACAGGAAGGACCTGAGATACACCTAATCCAACATCGGTGATGTTGACCATATCTGTTTTATCACTTCTAAAGTGCGGAAGTCGACTAACTTGCACTTCAATACCAACATCACCGATTTTTTTAGTAGCAACTTTTCCTGTCAATTCAAGTGTACGTAGTGCATTTGTAACCGAATTTAGACTTTCATCCTCCGTTTCTTGCCATTCATGAATAACACTTGCTGCATAATCTTCGAACGTTCCTGGGTAACGAGTGCCTGTACTTGACTGTACGTATATGTGTTCAGGAGTGTCGCGTAATCCTGGAAGATGGATAGTTCGAAGAATATCGGACTCGGGATCGCTGATAAGTTTAACAGTAGTATCAAGGTTTAAGGGATTAAAATCTCCTTGGGATGCTAAACGTAAAAAACACCGTGAACGTTTTACCCCATTAATATTCGCAATCCTGAAAATCATATATTGATCCGTTAGTGCTTTGATTGCTTCAGGTGTCATCTCAGGAAATAAGGTAAGATGTTCAGGAAACACCGATGAGTCATCTTCTGTTCTTCCTTCACTTGTCATTTCAACAATCTCAATTCCGTCCGCACCTTTCATGAAAGTTATTTCCACTAAATGAGGAAAGTTTGATATACTTGTGCCAATTCCAATTTTAAAACGGTCTGTACTTTTCTTGTAGTTTAACCTGGACAAAAATTGCGAAATCTCAGTAAATTGCACGTTAGGTCCATCAATCAATAACGGTCCAGGATCATACGGTGCCTCTAATGTTTGCTTAAGCATTAACAACGGCTGCATGATACTTGATTTTCCAGAACTGTTTGCACCAGCAAGGATTGTCAACGGACGGATTTCAATTTCGCACTCTTCCGCAATTGATTTGAATCCCTTAACTGCTATCTTGGTGATGCCTGTTATATTCTTTTCCAACATGTCAGTCGAACTCCTACTAATCTAAGAAGGATTTTATAATTCAGGTGGCTGCACAACACCGTAAGGCAACCGTTCCCCATTCAACCCAGCAAACAAATTCTCCATTGCCATTGTCGCCATTTTCATACGCGTTTGAATTGTCGCACTACCCAGATGTGGTGCAATCAGCAGGTTATCTAAATCAAGAAGTGGATGATCTGTGTTGATCGGTTCAGGTTCGGTTACATCAAGTGCAGCACCAGCAATCTGTCCATCCTTAAGTGCTTCATACAGCGCATCGTGATCAACAACAGGACCTCTGGCAATGTTAACAAGAATTGCAGTGGGTTTCATCAATTCAAATTCTGCTTTACTAATCATGTGTGTTGTCTCTTCTGTCAAAGGAACATGGAGGGTTACAAAGTCCGAAACTTTGAGGATATGTTCAAGTTCTGCATATTCAATTCCAAGTTCCTCTTCCCAATCGAGTCTACGATTTCGTTTGTAATAAAGGACATTCATATCAAATCCCAATGCGCGTTTCGCGACTGCACAGCCAATACGTCCCATTCCAACAATCCCAATCGTAGCGTGATGCACATCATAACCCCATAGGATATTTGGATCATAGTAACGCCACTGCTTTTCAACTTGCACGTGGTTATATGCTGGAACGACATTCCGAGCAGCAGCGAGTAGAAGTGCCCACGTCATATCAGCAGTAGTATCACTAAGCACACCGGGTGTATGTCCAAGTGCAATACCACGTTCTCTGGCTGCATCTTCATCCACATGGTCATATCCAACACCAACGACAGACACAACTTTTAGATTCGGTGAGGTATCAAACATCTCAGCAGTAACAAGCTCATGTCCGTAAGTCATCAATCCATCAAGTGGTGGAATCTTTTCTGCGATTGGCGGCAGAATAGCACTGGTATGCCACATGTCAACATCACATTCAGCTTGTATTTGAACGAGAACAGGATCGGGAATTGGACGGGTAATAAATATCTTTGGGGCTGCCATGAATTGCCTCATCTGTTATGTGTTGGAGAATGATTGCAGTTGAGTGTTACAGATACCAACACATTGTTAAGTGGAAAACATTCACTTAATTTCTCCGATAAAAGATGCGAATTGGTGTGCCATGAAAACCGAATTCACTTCGGAGATTATTTACTAAGTAAGCAGTATACGGAGGACGAATTCTGTGTGTATTCCTACCAAAAATAAGAAAAGTTGGCGGTCGTGTTTCTACTTGCGTGATATATTTCAGTGCTGGACGTGTGCCTCTGACACGTGGTGGTGGATGTGTTGTACGCAATTCCAAGAGCAATTCATTCAATTCAGGTGTTGGAATGCGTGTGCAATACTCACGGTATACCTCAAGGGAAACATCAAGGATTTTTGACACACGCTGTCCAGTTAAGGCTGAGACAAAGATTCGAGGCACATAATCAAGTTGTGGAACTTGTGCTGTTATTTGTTCCATATATTCAGCATGTGTTTCATTATCCTTATCAACAAGATCCCACTTATTTAAGACCAACACAGATGCCTTTCCATTCCGTGCGATAAAACTCGCAATTGTTTTATCTTGTTGTGCTACTTCTTGTGTTACATCTAAGATCAACGCTGCAATATCACTTTGACGGATACTTTGGATTGCACTTCTCACAGTCGCGGTTTCTAAATCGTCTTTGATAGAGGATTTTCGCCGCATACCAGCAGTGTCAACAAGTTCGAAAGGTATATTTTGATACTCAAATCGGATGTTAACAGCATCCCGTGTTGTGCCGGGACGGTTATCGACGATCATACGCTCTTCACCGAGAAGCGAATTTAGAAGAGAGGATTTTCCAACGTTAGGACGACCAACAATAGATATTTTGATAGGTGCTGAAGCATCTTCCGATGTATCTTTTACCTCAGGAAGTCTTTCTATCACTTGGTCAAGTAGGTGACTAATACCAATGTTTTGTACGCAGGAAATCAAAACAGGTTCAGACAAACCAAGCGAATAAAATTCTGCCGTGTCCATCTCAAGACTAACACTATCAGCTTTATTTGCAACCAAAATGAGCGGTTTACCCGATGAACGGAGTTTGTCCGCAACAATAAGGTCATGGGGCATAACACCGGATCGCACATCAACAACAAAAAGTATGAGTGTTGCCTCAGATAATGCTTCGTCAACCTGTAGTTGAACGTTATCAATGAGTGGATCATCAGGATCAACATCCATTCCACCGGTGTCTACAATCGTAAATGGAGTATCAATCCACTTTACATTTGCATAGTTTCTATCACGAGTAACCCCAGGTGTATCGTTGACCACAGCGAACTTTTTTGGATGTTCCCCACTTGGTCGTGCATCTGCTGTAATGCGATTAAAGAGTGATGATTTCCCTACATTGGGTCTGCCGACAATGGCTACAATTGGAAGTTGTTCAGACATTAGTTTTGCTCCTGTGCGGGTAATGAGTCCTCACCATTTTCAGCAGCTTGTGATACAGTAATTATAGATTTAATCACAACAATAATTGGAATAGCAAGTAACACACCCCAGAATCCGAGAATAGATGCCCCGACTATGACAGCAAACATTATCAGTAATGGGTCAACATCAACAGCCTCACTCATAACTTTCGGTGAAATTAGTGAGTTGTCTATTGCTTGAATACCGAGGATGGCACCTAAAACAAAAACACAACGGATGAGAAATTCAAGGTCAACACTGAATTCACCGGCAGCGAGACCCATTAACATAGCAATAAATGCAAATCCACCGCCTATGAATGGTCCGAAAGTCGGTATAGCATTACAGAGTCCTGCTAAGATACCCACGAGAAGGGCAAATGGCACTCCAACAAGGTGGTAGACAATACAGGAGAGAATTGTAATAATAAGAATTACTATGAACTGTCCTTTAAGAAACTGATGCATATTCCTATCAATCTCTCGTAGATATGCCAAAGCAGTATCACGATGGCTTTCTGGCACTAAGTTTATGAAACTACGTTTATATTTATTGAAACCCTGACTCGCATAAACAAATACAATAAAAGCAAGTGATATTGTTGCAATAAATCCACCGAACTGAAAGGCAATTGATCCCGCTAACCCAGACAACCATCTAACAAGTGCACCACCACTTTGTGTCCATCCAGGTATTTTCTCTGTCACATATTCCTGAAACTGTTTTACAAATGGGTCATCAATATATCGTACTAAGCCTTCCTTCTGAGTTATAAACGTATTCCACGTTGATGTATCTTTTGGATTGTGATGGATAATACTTAAATCTCCAGCATATAATCCTGAATTTACTGAAACAAAGTGAGTGACAGATAGCGGAAGTCGAGTTGAATCTGGAAGATCTTTCCACGTACCGGTCTCAATAGGTTCTTTTTCAAATCCCCCGTTTGATGAGCCAGCATAAAGTTGGGTAACCCCTCTACTTGTATTCTTATCAGTAACTATCAATACTTGTATGTCTGGAATAGAATCGTCTTTAGGATTGATACTTTGCCACTCTCCAATAGGAGTCAATCGTAAACTATGTACTTGCGTTACTATTTCATTCTTCTTTTCCTCACTATCAGAATTAACCTGTTCTCCATTCTCCGTTGTTGTTGACGATTGTCCTGTGTTTCCATTATGTAAATTATCAAGAAAAATACCAACCTTTGTGTCTGATTGTTGGTCTTTTTGCAATTCTTTCCACTGTTCTCTCGTAATTTTACTCGCTACATAGATAAACCTATTTATACGATTATGTATGACACTATCTTTAGGGTTATCCTCAAATCTCTCAATTGTACTGATGCTGACAATATTCCTATCTCCAACTTCATCCAATTTTATTTTTGTCCATTCTTGCCATTCATCTTTACTTTCATAGAGACCTTTATTTGTTCCAACATAAATTAAGGTTGGATCCCAAGACGGTGCGTTAATTGCCTGAATTGTTTGGTTATCAAAAAACCTTGTCTTTATTTTTTTCCATTTAAAATCCTCAGGTAGTTCAACTTTAGGCTCCTTTGTTTCTTTGTCTATAACTACTACTGGCTTATTGCATTGATATAGTCCATTTTCTGCAACAGCGAAGATTAATTCTTTTCCAACTGATATGTGTTGAATTTGCTTTCCGAGAAGTTCTCCATTAGTAATTCCCTTCCTTTTCATTTTTTCTTCATCTTGTTCTGCATCACTATCTTCTTCTAAATAGTACATACCGTGATTAGTAGCAAGGAAAAATAACTCATTATCTCCAGATGCGTCAACAGTGAACGCAATCATTTCGTCACCACCAATTAAGGGTAGTATTGATTCGTGGAAAAACTTCTGTAATCCCGCTGTCATCTGTCCAACTTGTCTACCAACTGCAATGCTCGTTACAACAAGCACACCACTACAGACAAGAACTATTAGTACAGTTGCAATCACACGTTGATAATATCTCTTGAATGGTAGAGCACGCCATAGAAACCTTAATAGGTAGGCAAATCCGAAACCGAGGATAAAAGGCATAAAGACACCTAACATCCTGACAAAAAGCCAGAGACCGATCATTATAACCTCAAGGTGAACGACAAACTTTATGCCGACCCATCGGTGTATTCGGATAAGCAGTATTATTAAGGCAATTGGCACAAGCGGATGCAATAACAGTATCTGATTGTTATCTACATCGGTTCGCCCGCTATTGTAATATGCAAATGCAATCCAGAGGGCAGCAAGAGCCACACTTATAATAGCAAGTGCAGACTCTCCGGAAAGTCCAGAGGGTCGTTGAGTGGTTTCGTCTTTGTTATTCATACGATTATGTAACGATGTTATCTCCCATGTAGGTGCATTTTGATAGATATTATTTTAAAATACACGCTACAAGGAAGAACTTATTTGCAATAGAGTGGATGACTGAAAAGCGATATTTAGGTTGCAGCGACTTCTGCAGTATCAGCAGATTCATAAGTTTCAATGATACCTGCACCAACGCTATCACCCCAAACATTGACAGTTGTGCGGAATCTATCAAGAAGCCAGTCAATTGATAGGATCAATGCAACACCTTCGATCGGCAGACCAACTGCTTTCAACACAATAACCATCGTAACCAGACCTGCTTCAGGTATCCCCGCAGCACCTATTGCAGCGAGTGTCGCAGTCAGGACAATAATGAGTTGCTCTGCGGGACCCATTGTTATTCCATACACTTGGGCAATGAACATAACAGCGACTGCTTCATAAAGTGCTGTACCATCCATATTTATGGTAGCCCCTAACGGCAATACGAAACTTGCAGTGCGGTTAGATATCCCGTTTTGTTCCTCAACATTTTCCATAGTTAACGGAAGTGTAGCACTTGAACTTGCTGTAGAAAAAGCATTTAGTAGAGCTGTTCCCATTCCTTGTGCGTATCCTATCGGATTCCGTTTTCCTAAGAAGAATAGTAATGTTGGTAGTACAACGAGACCGTGGAATCCGAGGGCAATTATTACCGTCATACTGTATTTGCCGACAGCTGCTAATTCTGGTAAGAATTCAGCGAAACCTCCTGCCTCACCTATTCTTCCTGCGATTAACCCAAAAATACCGACAGGGGCAAGGAGCATGATCCAGTTTACAATCTGCATCACAGCTTCATTAAATGCGTTAAAGATAGCAATTGCAGGTTTACCTACCTCACCGATTACTGACAAGGCAGCACCGATAATTAGTGAGAAAAAGATAAGCGGAAGGATATCCATATTCGCCATCGCTTTAAAGATGTTTGATGGAATCATACCCTGTTTTCCAGTTTCCTGGTTACCCAAGAAAACTTCCATAATAGTCTGTCCCATCGTACGATCTTCTTTCCCTTTTACCTCGGAAACTTTGGGTAAGGCGATTTCAATACCAGTTCCTGCATCTGCTACTTTCAGATCGGTAAATTGATTTTCGGCGATCATCAAAGTCTTGCCACTCTCTGTGATGATGTAGTCAATTTCCCCAGATAGGTCTTGCCAATTTGCTACAGTCACTTGATTGTTTTCAATTGATTGGATTTCACCCACCAAATTCTGGTCAACAAGTGTGATTACAAATTTATTGGAATAATCTTCTTTAATTTGCTCTTCCGGTAATGTTACAACCAGATTATTCTCACCGCTCAATGTATATGAAAGTTGAGGATATTTGTCACCTTCTTTAGATAACTCAATCCCTTTTCCTGGGGCAATGATGTTGACAAGAATCATACCAATGATCACAGAGATCGCAGTCGTTGCCATATAATACAGAACTGTGCGTCCACCTATGGAACCGAGGTTACGGATATCACCAAGGTTTGTGATCCCAACAACCATTGAGAATATGACGAGAGGTACCACCACCATTTTCAGTAAGGTTAAGAATATGTCACCTAATACTTCCGTATGTACAGCAAACCCTGGTGCGAAACCTCCGACAATAGCACCAACGACAATCGCGACGACTATGCCAATGAGAAGTCCAAAATTGCTTTCTGAATGTCCGTTATTGTTCATATTTTGTTTCCTTATGGTTGTATTTTTTAACCATCATTATATTATTACTTCTATCATTCATCAACATCAACACGTATTGACAACTCTTCCAATTGTTCCTCAGACACATTAGATGGTGCATGCGTCAGTAAGCACATTCCTTGTTGAGATTTTGGAAATGCAATTACCTCGCGTATGTTTTCTTCATTCCGCATTAACATCACAATTCGGTCAAGTCCCGGTGCGATCCCAGCATGTGGTGGTGTGCCATATTCTAAGGCATGTATAAAATATCCAAATCTGCTTTCTACCTCTTCAGGTTTAATTTTCAGAATATCGAATATCTTCTGTTGAATATCCCATTGATGTATTCTCACACTACCACTACATATTTCAGAACCGTTACACACTAGATCATAATGTTGGCTCTGAACCTTACCTGGATCAGAATCTAATAGTGGTAGAGTCTCATCAGTTGCGCTAGTAAACAGATGATGAAAAGGCTCATAACGGTTCTCATCTTCGTTCCACTCAAATAACGGATAATCCACAATCCACAGAAAGTTATACTGATTTTCATCGATCAAGTTCAGTTTTCGTCCAAGATGTAGCCGTAAATTGCCGAGTGCATCCGCGACAACTTTCGGACGATCTGCAACGAAGAACATGATGTCACCTTCCTTCGCACCCATACGCTCCCGTGCTGTTTCAAGTTGCTCAGGTTTGAAAAACTTGACAATACCCGACGAGAAACCATCTGAGGTAATTTTAACCCATGCTAATCCCTTTGCACGGTAGGTAGCAACAAACGCAGTCAAATCATCAATATCTTTTCTTGAGAAATCTGCACCACCGGGAACAGCAATACCTTTCACCTGTCCACCTGATGAAATTGCTCGTGTGAACACTTGAAAATCGCAATCTGCCATTACATCAGAAAGATCGGTTAACTCCATACCAAATCGTGTATCAGGTTTATCATTGCCAAACCTTGCCATTGATTCATGATATGGCAGACGTAGGAAAGGTGTTTCGACAGGAATGTTCCCTGCATCCTCAAATATCCTCTTCATCAAACCTTCAGTGACTTCAAGCACATCATCAACACCCGCAAAAGACATCTCAATATCAATTTGCGTGAATTCAAGCTGTCTATCAGCACGGGTATCTTCATCGCGAAAACAACGGGCAATCTGAAAATAACGATCAACCCCGCTCATCATCAATATCTGCTTGAACTGCTGTGGTGATTGTGGTAGCGCATAGAACTTACCTGGATAGTAACGACTTGGCACGAGAACATCGCGCGCACCTTCAGGTGTGCTATTCATCAAAATAGGAGTCTCAATTTCAAGAAAACCTTGCTCATTCATATAGTTTCGCGCTGCATGTGTTGCTTTATGACGCATCTCGAGCGTTTTCTGCATATCAGGTCGGCGCAAATCAATGAACCTATAACGCATACGGGTATCTTCTGCAACCTCAATATCATCTTCAACAGGAAATGGTGGAGTTTTAGCAGTATTCAGTATGTTAAGGGAATGAACTGCCAATTCAATTTCACCCGTATCCAGTTCTGGATTCACAGTGCCTTGATAGAAATTAAGACTATCTTCTTCATTGACAATATCATAGGTGCGATTATTATCTACATCGGTGAGAAGCCATCGTTTGTCATTTTCACGAACACTTATTTTTGTATCATCTGAAAGTGTGTATTTGGTATCTAAATCAGAAAAAAGGGAACGGAATTCAGAAGAAAGCGATGTGTTGTTAGTGAGTTCATTTTGATATGACAAATCGGCTTTGAAAAGTAGTTCACCCGGGGCACGTTCACGGACAATACCACTAACGTTCAGGACAAACTCACTTCTAACCGAGTCCGCAAGCGCGTGTGCTTTTTCATCAATTTGTGGATCAAAGACAACCTGCGTTATTCCTTTTCTATCACGTAAATCAACGAAAATCACACCACCATGATCGCGACGCCGTCTAACCCAACCGTTGAGTTGGACAGTTTTACCAGCATCACTTAAACGTAAATCGCCACAATAGTGAGTTCGTTTTAATGAAGGTTCTTGAGACATAATAGTTTAGTTTTTCCTCCTATTTTTTTATCTGATCAAGTTCATTTTGTATTTCTTCTCTATAACTAAGCAAATTACTTGGATCTGCTGAATGAGGTATTTCATCATCTAATATGTTTATAGCATTAGTATAATGTTCAAGAAGTTTATTGGGTTGATTCATTGCATTATACACTCTTCCGAGGACATGGTGTGAACGCCAAGAATTATTATCTGTATCTAAACCCTTTTGTGCATATCTTTTTGCTTCATCAACATTTTCCAGTGTCAAATGTAGTTCTGCCATAGTAGCGAAAATTAGAGCAGGTAAGTCAGAATCTAACTGTTCAAGCCGTTCATAGGTTCGCAGTGCTTCTCTGTATAGGTTTTGACGTTGGTATATTGGTCCAAGGATGACAAAAACATCTATTCTACTTGGATCACGCTGAAGTAATTTCTCAAGTTCTGTAGAAGCCTTTGCAAGTTCTTTTGCTGCTAATGCATTATTACCCCTTCTCTCATACTCTCTTGCAATCCCTTCATATACTACTGCTAACTGTAGGTATCCTTGGATATCATCCGGGTTTTGCTGCAAAGCAAGTTTTACCTGTTGTTCAATACGTCGCAATTGTTCCAAATCATCTTCACGTATTATACCACTGACAACTCCGTAATTATATCGAAGTGTTTCGTCCTCTGGATTTATTCTGATCGCCTCGGTCATTAACATACTTGCTGTTTCAAGTTGGTTTTTAAAGTTGTTAACTTTCCCCATCGAAAGTTCGTTCTGTGCATTCGCATAAGCAATCTGTCCATCAATTAACTTTTGTGTGGCTCTAAAATAGGTATCTAATTTATCCTGTACTGTCTTCCTTTCTTCAAACGTTGTCCCGTAGTTTCTCAGAAATGGTGGTCTCACATGTTGACGATATATTTTCATTCCCTTAATATTATCTGCGGTAGAACTTGTTAAATCTTCAGCCTTGAAAAATTCTAATCGGGGACGGTCATCAGTGTGAATAGGTCCAACACCAGCATACTCTTTTACTGCTTTCGGTCCCATCATAAATGAATCTAATAGAGACATACCATCAAGGTCATCTGCAGCGAGTCCTTCACGGATACTCGGTTTCTTACTTCGGACAATAAAGTCTTTGTAATTAATTGTAAGTGGATTTTGAGTGCCAATTAATATCACAAAATCGGGTGTATATTTATACCATAATGTGGTTTCTGGAAAAACAGAAATAAAAGTCCTAACAATCATCTTATAGTGAGACTCTGGTAACCGATGCAGCGGGACCCATTGGCACATCACACCATCCTCAGTCAAAATTCTTCTGCACAACTTGTAAAAGTCTTTTGTATATATATTAGAACTTCCGGCACTCACAAGTGGGTGTATAATACCTGTTGAGATCATATCATATTTGGTTTGAGTCATCAAAATATGATTGCGTCCATCATTGACCTTATAGTTAAAAAGTCGATTATCAAATACATTGCCATTGATATGTGTGAAATGTTTCTGTGCAGCAGAAATAACACCTTTGGATAATTCAATAGCATCAACTTTGACTCCGTGTTGTGTAATGGAATAGGAAGTAAGACCCATACCAAAACCGACAACCAGTGCGCGTTCCGGGTTCGGATGTAGCAACAATGGAAGATGAGCAATGACTCGGTGTGAAGGAGAATCCCAACGTGATGCATCTGCTGCTTGATTCGCATCTACATAGAGACGATAGACACCTTCATCATCTTTTAATGTTGTTACCGTCGCATCTACCTCCTCCTTATAATCAACAACATCATCACCGGGTCTTTGTGTTTTATAAATGGTGCTTTTTATGAACAGCGGTTGATTTAGAGTTAGTAATACGACAATTGCTAATCCAACAGTAATAATAGGTACTCCGATACCTATACCTTGCAATAATCCCTTCGTTCCGCTACCTGTAGAATCACTTTCAGCATCAACTTTTGATTGCCATCCTCTTAAGACAAGAAGACACCCAATACCTGTATTCAACGCTACTGTCAAAACAATACTCGGTCGGATATTCAATAAGGGTATCAGGATAAATCCTGCACAAAATGCCCCTAATATACTCCCGACGGTATTGACTGCATACACATTCCCAATGCTTCTACCGAGTTGCTGCGCATTGCCTGTATATATTTTAGTAACCAAAGGAAAACTGGCTCCCATCAGAAATGTCGGAACACTCATAACAAGGAAACTTGAAAAGAATGTCCAGAATCTACTCGCACCAAAGGTAGACTGAAGTGCGTATGTCATCCCATATAGCTGCTCAAATGCAGGCATAAGGATAAGTGCAAATAAACCTATACCAAGTTGCGCCAACCCAAAGGTAATAATAGGTTGTTTTATACGATCAACCCACCGTGCAAAAACCATACTACCCAATGCAATTCCGAATAGGAAGGCAGCGAGCATTGTTGCAAATGCATAAGTCGTACTGCCAAGAAAAAATACGAGAATACGTGTCCACAGCACCTCATACGCCAAAGCACAGAAACCCGATATACCTATTGCCCACAAAACAAAGTGGCGTTCCTGTATGCTGACTTCCTCAGATGAAAGTAAAGGTGCTTCTGTCTGTTGTTCTTCCGATTCTATATCCTCCTGTTCAATCTCAGTTTCCTCTTCATCTGACTTCATTCTTTCTGCATGTCTTGCAATTACCCATGCAACCAACGCAACACCGAGATTTATTGCAATTGCTACACGGAGAGACCATTGAACCCCTAACGCCTGTATCAAGAAAAATCCTGCAGCAACTGTCCCAATAACCGCGCCAAACGTATTTAACGCATATAAAACACCTATGTTAGTACCAAGTTGTTCTAACCTTTTGACAAAAAATCGTGTCAATACAGGTAACGTTCCACCCATCAATGTTGAAGGAATAAGCAAAATTCCAAACGTGAGAATAAAGCGGATAAGAGAAAGAAGATAGAATTCAGATGTAATATGTCGGTTGATGAGAACATATATGGCTGTGAGGACGCTTAGAAGCAGAGGCCAAATGATGCAAAATCCACCGATGCCTACCTCAAGGAGTGCATAGAGTTTCAGGGGTGACATATTACCTTCATCAATCTTTCTACCAAAGTAGAAACTACCGAGGGCAAGTCCTGCCATGAATGCGGTTAGTACCGTGCTTGTCGCAAATACAGTACTGCCGAAGACAAGTGTTAGTTGACGCATCCATATTACTTCATAGATGAGTGCACTCGCACCAGATAATATAAAGATGAGCCAAACGATGGGTTTTATATGTCGCATTTTATCAATGTCTATTTTAATTCTAAGAACTCTACTATATTGTGTGGTATGAATTGTGTCTTTGTATCAACCTCGAATGTGGTATGAAGTTCTTATACTAACAGCAGACAATTCTGATATATAATTGGAGAACTTGTAACTCTTTCAATTCTGAATAGTAATCATCTTATAATAACTCAACTATAGCAGTATATACTATAATACGCCAGCATTCCCAATATTTCAAGCAGAATCTCCTACCTGCTTCTCCAACCGCACAATATGTCGTAGAGAAGATTATGATGTCTATTGAGAAGGAACTTCCTGCACTACAGGTATAACATAGCATCGGATAGACACCTCATCTATCGTCTCTGTTTCTATACGGGGTTCAGGTTCCGCATGATGATCGAATACAACGTAATACCCTTCAGACACACGTTCTAATTTGAGATATGCGGACAGTTGATTCTTACCTGCATCATACTGCCGTTGACCCTCCCAAATCTTTGTTTCAACGATATACTTATGTCCGTTGTGAAAGATAATCATATCCATCCTACCACGTCCCGTTTGTGCTTCAAGGAACATCGCACCGCGAATTATACTGACAAACTGGTCAAGATAGGCGTAGAGGAGGTCTTGTCCGATATATTCTTTCGGTGTTTCAGGGACTTGAAGTATCCGAAACCCGACACGTGCAATGAAATTTTGGAAATTGTCAAGAAGCAATTCCATATTAATCTGTCCTGACGGTGTGAGGTAGTCCAGAAAATCGGTGTCTTCTGGAAGATAGTCCTGCTCAAGTCCATTCATCTCAGGTTTGAACGCATGCAGGATACAATACTGGTAAATCGGATTGACAATTTGACACATTCCATCCAATGCCTTTCCGATAACACCAAGTGTAGCAAGTTCACTGATAATTTCTCGGCGTGGGTTGAAACGTATACCCCTTTCATAAGATACGATTCGCATCAGGATGTTTTTATAGCGAGGGTCTCTACGGATATTGGTCATCAGATGTGTTAGGTTCGCGTTATCTTCTTCACTGATTTCTATGTGTGCTTGTGAAAAGTGCGACATCGTAATTGTCTCTGTTTTGGGAATATTCATCTCTTCCGTGAGAATCTGTGCGAATCTGTTGACAAGGAAAGGTTGTCCAGCAGTCTGTCTATGTATATTCTCAATAACCTCAGGTTCAAAGGTTTGACCTACCTCATCCGTATACTGTGCAAGTAACTCACACACCTGTTCAAATGTGAAGTTCGGCAAAGTGAACTCGTCCTGGATATTGAACGGTGAAATTGAGCGGTTAAGATTAAGTTGTGTTATGCTCTTAACCCCTACAATACCGATACTGTAGGGACATTCACGCATAGAACGTTGAACATATATAGTGCGGAGTGCATTCAGGAAACCGTTCACGGCATCACGAGGAATGCCATCAAATTCGTCAATGATGAGAACTAATTTCTCATCTCCAAGAAATGCACCGAAACGTTGAAAGAATTCCAGCATTGTAACCTGATCAGTTATCTTTGTGTTCTCTAAGAATTGGGTTAAATCTTCAGAAAGGACCATATCGCGTTTTTGAAAAACGCGTCTAATCTGCTCAAAAATCCTTTTACAAAGTGAGGCATAAAAATCGGACGCACTATAGTCTTCATAAATCTGAAAATTTAGTTCAACAGGAAAGTATTTCTCTGTGGAATCGACTGTGAGCGCATCAAGAGCCCATTGAAAAAATGTCGTTTTCCCTGTCTGTCGTGGTGCAAATATTACAATATATCGTCCCTGCTCGACGCGGTTGATGAAATCAGCAAGTTCCTCACTGCGTGAAACAACGTAATGATCTTCAGGATTCACGGGACCGTGAGTGCCAAATGTCTTCATGTTTTCCTCAATAACGTTGCAGTCTAAAACCTACTGAATCTGCTTGTTACTTTTCTGTCAATCCTATCTCTTTTTCTAACCGCACTATATGCCGATATGCTGTAGAGAAGATCATATCAAGCGTTGCAATATCTCGTTCTTCAAGTGGCGCGCGGGAAAAGACACGTCGTAAAGATTTCAAATACGTCTCCCAATCCTGATTATACGGAATCACACCAACCTTATCTAACAATCGCACAACCCGTTCATAAAACTCCTCTAAAGCATTAACATCAACATAATCTAACGCATCAGGAGTATGTTCATCTATACTCGCAATAAATACCTCATACGCGAATATCTGTACTGCTTGTGCTAAATTCAGAGACGGATTTTTTGTTGCCATAGGCACACTTGCAGTCAACTGACATAAACTTAACTGATCAGTAGATAAACCGAAGTCTTCGCGTCCAAATAGTAGGGCAACAGTTTTATCCTGTGAAACGGATGCAATTGTGTTTGCAGCTTCACGTGCAGTCACAGGATCGGGTAAACGTGCATCACGTCTACGATGGGTTGTTCCGACAAGGTATTTTATACCATCAAGTGCATCTTTTAGTTCTGGGACAACAATGCAGTTCTTCAGAATATCTCTTGCACCATGTGCCATACGAAAGGCAGCATCCTCATTTTGAAACGGAACCGGATTGACGAGATATAGTTCGGATAATCCCATCCCTTTTACAACCCTTGCAACTGACCCAATGTTACCGGGTTCGCGTGGTTCAAAGAGGATAATCCTTATGTTAGAAAGGTTTTCTGGTGTAGAGACGGGGATTGCTCGGAAACTTTCTGCAGCTTGTTTTGATGTTTTATTAGATTCAGTTGACATTACAATTTTAATGGTAATTGAAATTCAACAAAATGTCAAGTGAGTTGTTCAGTTCATGACTATTAATCTTCGGTTTTTCTCAATGGAGTTGTAACGAACATAAATGCTGATATTTTTATCGTCTGACCAGGATTTACAGGATTACAAGATTTTCAAGATTTTATTATCATGAGTTTATTCTGAATATAGAACATTTATGTTTGATGATTCAACAGGAGGTCTATTATAAACAATAGTATTATGACTATAGAATTCTCTTATCCTATAAATCCTGTCCATCCTGGTTCAGACAATAACCACAATTATAATGGAAGATAATCTATCATCAGTTGCATTATGACACCAGAGATAATTGGCACAGTAAAGTTGTCATCAATCTTAAGAGGTAGTAGTTCAACAACCGTCGCTACAAAAGCACCAGTTAAACCTATAATTGGATTTAACCAGAAGAGTGCTATCACAACACAAGTTAGAAAACATGCAGCACTCCCTTCAAGACTCTTTTTGCCGATAAGTTTTATCCGTCCCCACCGAGTACCAACTAACGCTGCAGCAGTATCCCCTAAAATCATAAAGAAAATACAGACGATCGCTACGTTCTTCTCAAAGATATAAATACATAACAATGCACTCAAGATGAAATAGGTTGCTCCAGTAATTGCCCCCTTACGTTCATGACTACGGAGAAGTGGTTTGAGAAAACGATAGAAAAGTGCACGAAATGGACGATAAATCCATTTCAGAAATTCCACTACCACTGCAATACCTGCAAATACTGCTACGATTGATAACATAACATTTTTATTGATAAAAATGTAAATAATGGGAATTATTAATCCTGCGATGTGAGTGCTTTTTCGTAATAGTTCCTTAATCATAAATCCTCAGTTTTAACAGTATTGTATTACTTAGTGTGTTTTCATAAATTATATTTCAAGTTTGGTAGGTTTTGTATTGTAGGAGATAGAATTATAACTACTTTGAATTAGATTTGAGCAATAAGATTTTTCATGCATTTGCCAAGAAAATATCACAATTTTGTTTCATTCTCAAGTTAAAATTCTACTACCATTGGAAGTTGCTTTGAGAATAACAGGAATTATCTTAAATTAACGTGCTTGAAGAGAGGTAACATGAAAGGTCTTTGCATTGGGTTCTCATTTTTTATGTTGTGTTTCGGACTTATCATTACGGTAGGTGTAGCAGCACAGGATACACAACAGACAATCAAATTTACAGGTGTCGTCGTGGATAGCGATACAGAAACACCACTTGCAGATGTAACAATTAAGGTTGTGGACACAGAAACAAAGGTAAAGACTGATGAAACTGGTACATTTTCTTTAGAATTGCCAGTTGGAACATATACGCTACAGGTGTCTGCACCATTCTACAATGCTTCTGTACTTTCCGATATTAAAGTCAACGTCGAAGGTTTATCAGAACCTCTACAGGTAACACTTGAACCACAAGTTGTTAAATTAGATCCAATTAATATGAAAGTGCGATTAAGCCAATCGGGTGAACGTGGTCTCCTTGAAAAACGGATGCACAGTTCCCGCATTGAGGATAGTATCAGTACTGAAGAGATCAGTCGTCTTCCTGACTCCTCAGCTGCACAAGCAATAAGACGGGTAACTGGTGTCAGTATAGTAGGTGGAAAATATGTTTTTGTTCGTGGGTTAGGTGAACGTTATAGTAATACACTTCTCAACAATGTTGAGATTCCGAGTCCTGAACCGAATCGTCGGGTTGTCCCGATGGACATTTTCCCAGCAAGTCTGCTTGCCAGTCTTCAAACCGTCAAGACGTTTTCTCCAGACCAACCCGGAGGTTTTGCTGGCGGTTCCGTACAAGTATTTACAAAAGACTTTCCAGAAGCATTGACGATGTCCCTATCTTTATCAACCGGTTTTAATACACAAGCAACAGGGACTGATGGCTTAACGTACCCCGGTGGAAATCTTGATTTTTTAGGATTTGATGATGGATCGAGAAAACTACCAGAACTAATTGAAGAAAAGGCTGACGAAATTCCGATACGTGAACAGGGACGTTTTACCACAACCGGATTCACACATGATGAAATTCAAAAGTTTGGTCGCTCTTTTTCAAATGTGTGGTCTCCTGAGCGACATGCTGTCCCTGCAAATCAAGGATATAAATTCAGTATCGGTAATAGTAATACAATCTTAGGTAAACAATTCGGTTATTTGGGAGTTATCTCCTACGGTAATAGTCATAGTTATAGCACGCAGGAACGGAGAGACTTCCGAATAGGTTTAAATGAGACGCTTTCACCAGTCACCGATTATGTTATTGAACAAAGCGGACATGAAGTTGATTGGGGAAGTGTGATAAGTGCAAGTCTACGATTTTCTCCTAATCATCTACTCAGTATACGTACACTTACAACCCATGCCGCAGAAGATCAAACCAGAACCTGGGAAGGTGATAATGCCGATAGAAATACTATATATCGGAGTGCCAGACTCATGTTTGTTGAACGTCAACTCTTTTCGGGACAATTAGCTGGAACACACGGCTTCAATTTTGGAGAGCCTGAATTAAATAACGTTTCTATGGATGAACATACCGAGTCCGTTGAACAAGCAATCGCAGATGCAGCGGATATAGGAATTGGACAACCAGATCAATCTGATCTGTCTATGGAATGGCGACTCACATATTCTCGTGCAGCACGCAATGAACCTGACACACGTGAAACTATATATGAAGATAACGGAAAAGGTGATTACATCTTCCGAGATTCTTCACAGAGCGGTAGTAGATTCTTCTTTGAACTTGAAGATCATGATTACAACGCACGCACTGATTGGACTATACCAATGAGAAAAACTGGGTTCATCAAATTCGGTGGACTCATACGGGACAGATCTCGCGCATTTGATGTGCGGAGATTCAGATTCCAACCCTCAGATAATGTGGATGCAGCAGTCGACCTATCCTCACCTCCTGAAACACTGTTTCAAACAGATAACATCGCACCACGAGTCTTTGAGTTACGTGAATCTACAAGAAGATCAGATAATTACAATGCTGACCATCGCGTCTACTCAGGATATATGATGCTTGACATTCCACTCAGTAGAAAATGGCAAGTGATGTCCGGTCTACGATGGGAGTATTCTGACCAAGTTCTCACCGCTTTTGATCCATTCTCTACCGTTGTTTTGGAAGGTCATAAGGCAAATTTAAATACCTCAGATGGACTTCCCGGACTAAACCTTACCTATCGGTTAACAGACAGAATGAACCTACGTCTCGCTGCATCACGGACGGTTACACGTCCAGACTTAAGAGAACTTGCTCCATTTGAGTTCACCGATTTTGTCGGGGGTAGAACTATTCTTGGAAATACAAAGCTGGAACGCACATTAATTGATAATTACGATTTCCGTTGGGAAGTTTTTCCAGATACAACTGGTGGCGGTGTAGTTGCTGTAAGTGCGTTCTATAAGAGATTCCATAAGCCGATTGAACAGATAATTGAACCAAATGCTGAGGTGCGTATCACTTATGCAAACGCTGAAGGAGCACACAATTACGGATTAGAACTTGAAGCAAGACAGAATTTAGGTGTCCTCACTCCGATGTTAAAAGCCTTTTCTATAAATACAAATGCAGCATTTATTGCCTCAAGAGTTGAACTTCCCGAAGATGTTGGTATACAAACATCCGCAGAACGCCCCTTACAAGGACAATGTCCCTATATTATTAATGTTTCTGTGGGATATGAAGAACCGAACTGGAGTATTTCAAGTTCAGTTGCATACAATATATATGGTCGAAGACTCTCTGATGTAGGTAACCACGGCGCACCAGATGTATATGAACAACCTCGCGGAGAATTGGATATGAGCTTTAGTCGTACTGTAGCAGATACATATAAATTTAGTGTCTCTGCTAAAAACCTACTTGACCGTCCTGTCGAATTCAAACAGGGTGGTGCAACATCTGTCAAGTATAAAATCGGAAGATCCTTCTCGTTTGGGATTAGCTATAACCTTTGACATACTCACCGTGCTAAAGCACTGGTGATTCTTTCGAACCACACTGGTAATCGTGGGATCAACGACCTTTGCTTTCGAAGAAAGTCTGACAAAGCCTACTCCAACAGTTGATGCCCCAACTGCACCTCCAAAGGAGGTCTTAAGAACAATGAGTACACGTGATTTAGACAGGATGAGCTATTATGCTGCTTTCCCTGAACGTGCAATAGATGTTACAAAGAACTTTAGCAGTCTTGAATCGCAAGGCTTTTACGTGATTGTTTCACTGCTTAGCTGTCTACCACAGCATCAATCACAACCGATGCCGATTGCTAAAGAGCAGTATATCAAAATGATGTCCTTGAGTCAAGACTTTTTGGGACAACAAAGGAATTAGCGGTGTCTACATCCCCGAGCTAAAGCGACGGGGTCTTGACACCGAAGATTGATAATAAACAACATAAACCGGATGTCTAATAAGCGAAATATCTTTGATTCAATAAAAAGTCAAATCATAGTCAGTTTTTCGTAACAATTGTTTAGTAAATTTAACGTGATAGAAATTTACAACAGCGACCAAAATAAATTCATCAAATTGTTTGGTCGAATACAGAAGCACCTACTCAATATAGTAGTGGGATAAACAAAATAAAGGAGCTTAGAACAACTAATGTCAAATATTGTGTCAACCCTTGGATCCGTTTGGAAAAAAGGAAATTATAGATGGTTATATCAATTAATAGTCATATTCACAGTCAGCTTATCACTGTTTATTGTTGGATGTGGTCAAGATGATGATGAACCAGAACCAGATGTGATTGTTGAGGAAACTATCACCGTTGATGGACGCGAAGTGGTTGTCTTGTCAGGTGACATTTTAGAAGATAGAACACTTTCTGCTGACTACGATTATCTGTTACGTGATGCTGTGTTTGTCAAAGATGGTGTAACACTTACAATTGAACCCGGTGTTACGCTGTATGGTGAAAATGCAACAAACGGTACATTGATCGTTTCCCAAGGTGGAAAACTGATGGCTGACGGTACAGCAGATGCCCCTATCGTAATGACAAGTGACGCTGAAATTGGACAACGTGCACGTGGACAGTGGGGTGGTCTGATTATCAATGGAAGAGCACCCACAAATCAAGGTATTACCTTTGGTGAAGGCGACACAGGGGCATTCGGTGGTGATATTCCGACTGATAGCAGCGGTGTTCTTCGTTATGTTCGCGTTGAATATGCCGGAATTGAATTTAGTCCAGACAACGAATTGAACGGTATCGCATTCCAAGGTGTTGGATCGGGTACAGTTGTTGAAAACGTCCAAGTCCAC
The DNA here is from genome assembly GCA_022825665.1 of Candidatus Poribacteria bacterium. GTDB lineage: Bacteria > Poribacteria > WGA-4E > WGA-4E > WGA-3G > MSPOR6. The sequence goes on along the minus strand of JAJDWI010000096.1, from coordinate 12,655 downwards.
ATGAACCAAGATGACGGTATTGAAATGTTTGGCGGAACAGTCAATATTAAATATGCATTGGTCACTGGTGCACGTGACGATTCGTTTGACTGGACTGATGGTTGGACAGGTAAAGGACAATTCTGGGTTGCACAGCATTATGGTGATGACGCAGATAACGGTTTTGAAAATGATAACAGCAGCAAGAATAACGAAGCAACACCACGTTCTGCACCAACAATCTTTAATGTTACACTCGTTGGCGATCCAGATGGACCTGAAAGCGATAACGGTATGTTGATTCGTGAAGGTGCAGCTGGAATGTATGCAAACTTCATCGTTGTTGGTTTTAACAAAGTTGGACTTGATGTCAACAATGAATCCTCACACAAGCAAGCCGATGATGGTGGTTTAATCGTGAAAAACAGCATTTTCTTCTCCAACGGTGCTGGAAACTTCGGTGATGAAAAAGATGATGACGGTTTTGACGAAGCAGCATGGGCAAAAGGTCTTGGAAACAAGGAAATTGACCCAAATCTCGCAGACCCCTTCAACAAAGACAACCCAGATTTTACACCCGGTTCAGGGGCATCTGATGTCTCACCTGCGAAACCATCTGATGCATTTTTTGACAAGGTTGACTTCATAGGTGGGGTGGATCCTAACAACGATTGGACAAAGGGTTGGACAACAAGTGCACGGAATTAAACTGTGTAGTACTACAATCTCTGCTTGGTGCAACCTCACAAACATTGCGATTGCAGTTTTACTGTTTAGTTATGGTTTGCAGGGGTGTCAGCGTCAAGTATGGGAGAACAGTCTCGACTCGCCAGACCAAATTGGTCTGGCAGTCGTTGACGCTTTAAATACGAAAGATATTGAAAAGTTAAACGAATTGCGAATTCAGCGGGAAGAGTATCTTTCGTGGATATACCCGACTTTCCCTAAGAGCAATTTTACTGCTGATTTCTCTTGGTCAAATCTAAATAAAAACTGTAATATCGGTATGAAAAGGTGGATTGACAGATTGGGTGGACATAACCTCAGATATGTGAGTATAAGATTTGATAAACCTACAGAATCTTTCAACGGATTCCATCTTTTGCGTGGAACCGTATTGACGTTACAGAACCAAGTTGGAGAAAAACGTGATTTGACCATTTTGGGTTCTGTTGTAGTAAAAAATAATCGTTACAAAATACTCAGTTATGATGATGGCTAATTACAAAATAACATAATTGATATTACACTGACATAAGATTTTATATTTATTTTGAAATTCGAACTAATCCAGATTATTCATAATTTTGCATGCAACATCCCGCATGCCTACTAAAGTCAGGGAGGATCAAACTGAATGAGTTACGCACTCTCTAATAACGCTTTTGGAAAACAAAAGAGAAAACGTCTGAGAAAAAAATTAGCAATAACGAAGGAAACAGGGACAAAAGCACCTAACGTCGCAAAACGGATGACATCCGAAGTATCAATCACTGTTGCAGATGCACAACGTGAGAATCGTCAGGCATCCAACAAGTGGAAAGCAAAAGCCAGAAAGTTGGCATTCGGTTTTGCAATTGGACTTCACGCTGTAGCTCTAATTGTCCTTGCCGTGTGGTTCGTAAAGAAGACTGTGTTACAAATGAATGAAGACAAGATACAGAGTATCGTTTTAGATAAACCACCACAACAAACGAAACGCTCCATCCCACCACGTAAAGCACAGAAACCTGCTAAACCAAAAGCTATAAAAATACTTGCACCAAAAGGCAACACGATAGCACCGATGACTAATATTAATCTTGGTCCCGCAGACTTTACAATACCAGTTTCCGATTTACCATCTGATAATTCTATGAAACTTGCAACTTTAGGAATAGGAAAAGCCATAATGGAACAAAAGCGACAGGTTAAAATTGTATCCACTGCACCCAAATTCGAAATGCCTAAATTCTCATCAACAGGACTAACAACGAACATGGATGCTGGCACAAGTTTAGTTGCTATGGATTTTGATGCTACGGAAGATCTTGGATTGTCCGCTACAGATTTTGGTGAAACAAAGCAGTCTTTCTCAGAATTTTTGAGACAGGTCCGTGAACGGATAAAACAAGTGCAACGTTTCCCGCCAAATGTTCGGAATTTAGAGGAAGGTTCAAGTACAACAATCCTCTTTACACTTCTTAAAGACGGTTCTATTAGGGATCCCAAGGTTTCAGCATCATCTGGATCACATGTCTTGGACAATGCTGCACTCGCAGCCGTTCAAAATGCTGAGCCATATCCCCCGTTCCCCGAAGGACAATCAGGGAATAGCATACGACTTGAACTTCCAGTTGTCTTTGAATTGGTTAATTAATCCCTGAATTATAGTAAAACCATAATAATTTACATACTGCGGTAGGTTCGGTTTCCTAACTGAACCGGTGTTTATTCAATCTTATAGATGCAGTTAGGAAACCGTATCTACCGGAAAGTGTGCACTTATTTTAAGGTTTCACTATAAGGGTGGCACTATCACCCTTTTTCATTAATAGAAGTTATCCTATTTTCAATACATTAGCTTCTCTGCCTTCGCTTTCTCATCATTGACAAATGCCAATAGTATTAACCCAACAACAAAGAACACCATTAGTGAAATGATGGCAAGTCTGGCTGTACCTGTAATCTGTTTAATCAATCCAAAAGTAAACGGACCCCAGATAGCAGAAAACTTACTAAAGACAGAATAGAACCCATAAAACTCAGCACTTGCACTTTCCGGTATCATCGCCCCATAGAATGATCGGCTGAGTGCTTGTGTCCCTCCAAGTACGATACCAACAATCATTCCTAAGACAAAGAATTCCACTGCTGAATGGATAAAGTATCCATAAATTACAACTCCACTCCATAACACTAATGAAATCATCACAGCACGTCTTGCACCTATACCTTTTGCAATCCTACTAAAAATCAAAGCACCTGCTATTGCAACTACTTGAACAAGTAGCAGCGTAACCATCAGATGTGTTGTTCCAAGTTCTAATTCTTCCTTACCATATATTGCTGCCATACTGGTTACAGTATGTGCACCATCGTTATATATCATATATGCGATCACAAATATGGTGAGTTGCTTGAAATTACCTACTTTTTTTGCTGTATTGATAGTTCGATTGATTCCAATGGATAAATAGGCAAGAACTTTTGGTGTGTTTTGATACTTTTCCGGCAACTGTGTGTCTGTTTTTACCTCTTTAAGATATTTGACTGTAAACAGCGACCATCCAGCCCACCAAATTCCTGTCATTGCCATACCAATACGGACAGCAAGTTGTTGTTCAATCCCTATAGACTCATGCAAAGCTACCAAAGCAAGTGCAACGCCAAATTGTACTGAACCACCAACATACCCATACGCATATCCTTTAGCAGATACAGAATCAATTTTATCTTCAGAAGCGATATGAGGTAAAAAAGCATCGTAAAATACATTTGCGCCAACAAAACAAACTTGGGTGCAGATATATAGCACTACCGCATACCAAACATCACCCGGTCTACTAAAAAAGAGTAACGTTGCAAACATACTTCCAAAATACGCAAAACTTAACAAAAACTTCTTTTTCGCTGAGGAGAAATCTGCAATAGAACCAAGCACCGGGGCAAAAAGGAAAACAAGCAAAGCAGCAAAACCTAACATAAAACCCCACATTGCTGTTGCGCTAACTGACATACCAAACAGGTCAATACCGCCTTCTCCAACGATACCTTCTTTAAAATAAATAGGCAGCAATGCGGCACTTACAGTCGTTATATATGCTGAATTTGCCAAATCATACATACACCATCCGAAGATAGTTCTTTTATCGTTTTTCATGTAATCCCTATTTGTAAGTGTGGTATGTTAGTGATATTTCAGTTTTGCTTGCATTGACTATGCAAAAGAGATGGGACATTAGGAACGAGAGATATTCGCAAGCCTAATGTCCCATCCTTACAAACCTTATACAAGGTCAAAACGATCAAGATTCATGACTTTGTTCCACGCAGCGACAAAGTCTCGTACAAATGCTTCCTGAGAGTCATCACATGCATATACCTCTGCGATGGCTCGAAGTTGTGAGTTTGAACCGAAAACAAGATCTACACGGGTTGCAGTCCATTTGATTTCACCTGTAGAACGGTCACGTCCCTCAAAGATATAATCAGTATCTTTGGCTGCTTGCCATTCAGTATTCATGTCAAGGAGATTCACGAAGTAATCTGTAGATAACGTTTCAGAACGGTCTGTGAATATGCCAAAACCAGATTCACAGACATTCGTATCCAGAACACGCATACCTCCGAGCAGAACGGTCATCTCAGGTGCAGATAAAGTCAGCATCTGTGCTTTATCCACCAGCAGTTCCTCTGCAGTTCTTTCATGTCCGTTACCAATGTAATTGCGAAATCCATCTGCAGTCGGTTCAAGCACAGCAAATGATTCAACGTCTGTTTGCTCTTGCACTGCATCTGTACGCCCGGGAGTAAAGGGAACTTCCACGTCAACACCAGCATTCTTCGCAGCTGCTTCTACTGCTGCACAACCAGCCAAAACGATTAGGTCAGCAAGTGAGACCTTTTTCCCATTGGATTGAGATGCATTAAATTCCTTTTGTATCTCCTCCAGAGTCTGAAGTATCTTAGCCAGTTCCGATGGCTTGTTGACTTCCCAATCCTTCTGAGGTGCAAGACGTATGCGTGCACCGTTGGCTCCTCCTCGCTTGTCAGTGCCACGGAACGTTGCCGCTGATGCCCATGCAGTTGAGACCAATTCGGATATGGATAAATCAGAATCAAGAATCTTGGATTTAAGATCTGTGATATCCTGTGCATCAATCAATTCATGATCAACATCTGGAACGGGGTCTTGCCATAACTGCGGTTCCGCTGGAACTAAAGAACCGAGACATCGTGTACGAGGTCCCATATCGCGGTGTGTCAACTTGTACCACGCCCTTGCAAACGCACCCGCAAAAGCATCCGGGCTCTCATAGAAACGTTTTGAAATCGTCGCATAGATTGGATCCGCTTTCAGCGATAGGTCGGTTGTAAGCATCATGGGAGCATGTTTCTTTGAAGGATCGTGAGCATCAGGGACTGTGTCTTGAGCAGATTCATCTTTGGGAGTCCACTGCCACGCACCACCAGGTCCTTTTATTAGTTCCCAATCGTAGTTAAACAGATTGTAGAAGAAACTATTGTCCCATTTGGTCGGTGTCGCTGTCCAGGCTCCTTCCAATCCACTGGTGATTGTATGTACGCCTTTGCCAGTTCCAAAAGTATTCTTCCATCCAAGTCCTTGTTCTTCAAGGTCTGCCCCTTCAGGTTCCGGTCCTACATATTCGTCTGCATCGGCAGCCCCGTGTGTTTTGCCAAACGTATGTCCACCAGCAATAAGTGCTACCGTTTCCTCGTCGTTCATTGCCATACGTCTGAACGTTTCTCTAATGTCGACTGCTGCTGCAACTGGATCTGGGTTACCATTCGGACCCTGCGGATTAACATAGATCAGACCCATCTGAACTGCACCGAGAGGATTCTCAAGATCTCTTTCACCAGTATAACGTTCATCACCCAACCATGTGGTTTCTTTTCCCCAATAGATATCTTCTTCTGGTTCCCATATATCTTCACGTCCACCAGCGAACCCAAGCGTTTTGAGACCCATAGATTCAAGGGCACAGTTCCCAGCGAAAATCATGAGATCTGCCCAAGAGATCTTCTTACCATACTTTTGCTTGATAGGCCATAGCAACCGACGTGCCTTATCAAGACTCGCATTGTCGGGCCAACTGTTTAGCGGGGCAAATCGCATAGTACCTGAAGCTGCGCCCCCGCGTCCATCACCAATACGGTACGTTCCCGCACTATGCCATGCCATACGTATGAATAAAGGTCCATAATGACCATAGTCAGCGGGCCACCAATCCTGTGATGTCGTCATCAAATCAAAAACATCTTGTTTAAGTTCCTCCAAATCAAGTGTCTTGAACTCTTCTGCGTAATTGAAATCCTCACCCATAGGATTTGATTCGGGTGGATTTTGGTATAACATTTTCAAGTTCAATTGATTTGGCCACCACTGCTGGTTCGCAATGGTTCCTGATGCCTGAGAGTGATGCATCACTGGACATTTACTTTCGTTACTCATAATTCCTCCAATTGTGTTCTATATTTTATCAATTTTTCTATGACGGACTCCGTCTTTGTGCTTGTTTGTAAAATCCTAATGGTTCTTTGTAGGTTGTCATAATTTTGGAAATGTACTAAAACAAACTGGTTTTCATCCATACATGACAAAAGATGACCATAATATTTACTACTTATAAAAATGTTCTAAGTGTAAAAGGGTAACTTATACCCTATTCCTTGATTATATTATACATCAACACTTCAAAGAATGGAAACAAAAAATGACAAGTTTATTTAGGCTTCAGTTTTTCTTATTTATTCAGGACTTACGCACTTTTCACGATTTTCAATATTGACCTGCTAAATCATACAAACTATAGTATAATTTATACAGATTAGGTATAATAACAGAAATCTTTATCAACTTATATTGTACTTATATCAACGGGAGAATATTTTATGAAAATAGTTGAGGTAAAAACCTATATGGTTGATGTTCCTCCTCCACATTGGGGAGGAAGTCGATGGATTTTTGTCAAACTTGTAACTGATCAGGGAATCGAGGGTGTCGGTGAATGCACCTATCATACCCGTCTAAACCATGTTGTCATTGAATTAATCAAGGATTGGGGTGAACGGTATCTCATTGGTGCAGACCCTTTTCGCATTGAGAAGATATGGTCTACGTTATATGAAGGACCTTGTGTTCGTCACTCAGGTCCGCTTGTAACCCCTGCTATGAGTGCAATAGAAATGGCATGTTGGGATATCGTTGGCAAAGCAGTAAATCAACCGATTTACAATCTTTTGGGTGGGATGTTTCATGAAAAATTGAGAGCATATTCCTATCTATTACATTGGAGATATGGAGATTCACCAGAAAAAACGGGAGAACTCGCGCTCTCTTATGTTGAAAAAGGGTTCACCGCTGTCAAATTCGACCCTGTGAGAGCACACACCGCAGATAGGTTAGAAACCCTCAACTATGCGGAAAGTGTCATACGTGGAATACGTGATGCAGTCGGGGATAGATGTGATATTCTCATTGGTACACATGGACAATTCGATACGAACAGTGCTATTCGTTTTGCAAAACGTGTGGAACAATACGACCCACTCTGGTTTGAAGAACCTATTCCACCAGAAAATATAAAAGAGATGGCACGCGTAGCACAATCAACAAGTATTCCTATTGCAACAGGTGAACGTTTACTTACAAAATTTGAATTTGCTGACCTACTTGAACAACAGGCTGCTTCTATTTTACAGATGGACCTAACAATCACAGGTGGTATTCTTGAAGCGAAAAAAATTGCATCAATGGGAGAGGCACACTACGCACAAATCGCACCGCACCTTTACGGAGGTCCTGTTGGTGGTGCAGCGAATATACAATTAGATGTCTGTAGTCCAAACTTCCTAATTCAGGAAGGCATACACATGTGGGATGGATTTCATGCAGATATCCTCAAAGAACCTATCCAATGGGAAAACGGATACATCATTCCACCGACAAAACCTGGACTCGGCATTGAACTTAACGAAGAAATATTAAACAAACACACAATTGAACTTTGAAACTTAAAATCTTTATGTGCGCGGTTTGTAATCGTGCCTATTGTAATGTTATAGAAGGAAAACATGTCAACCGCAGACACACCAACGGGTACGCTTGATGAGCTGCCCAAATCAATTGAAGAAACATTAAAGACACTGGATATCCAATTTAACGAGATACGATTCTCTGTCAAAAGCGATGTGATTTCAACAGGCACATTCGGTGAAGAATGGTTTGTCTTAACCGATGCAGCAATATTTACCGTAACGGGTAAAGGTGAGGTAATTCACTATATACCCTATCAGAGTGTTTTTGGCATTCGTGCTGAAATGGTCGTTGATGCAGGTCTTCTTGTGCTGGAAACTCAAGAAGGCACGGTAGACCTAATCAGATACTCGAACGGTTGTGCGGCAAAATTCGGTTTTGTAGCACGATTCATAGGAGATGAAATAGCGTTCCGTGATGGTGAACGAGATGAACCACCACTTTGGGACTATAAGATTGAGGAACATTCCTGTAAAACCTGTGGGCTGCCACTGGTAGATGAATACTCTCCCTGTCCGGCATGTACAAAAAAGCACAGAGTAATGTTACGTATTGTGTCATACATGAAACCCTATAAGGGACGGGCAATAATCTTTATTCTTTTTGTCATCATAGGCACATTGATTTCTCTGATCCCACCTTATTTCTTTCGAATCCTTGTTGACGATATTTTGCTGCTTAACGAAGCAAACATCCAAGCACCCGATGGAGAAACGACATGGTTAGGTGCTATTTTCCGCGCTATACGACCTGCAGCTATGGCATTGTCAATAGCGACAGGTGCGCTGTTAGCAACACATCTAATCAGTACATTGTTCATCGTCCTACAATCACGATTGAGCGCATGGTTGACCCTCAGAATCGCAGCAAATATACGTGAACATGTTTACGAGCATCTGCATAATCTCTCTATCAGATTCTTTGACAAACGCACAACAGGTACTGTCATTTCTCATATTACGGAGGATAGTGAAAGGTTACAAGACTTCATGTTAGAAGGATTATCGTTCCTTGGTAGAGAATTGTTTGTGATATTTGGGATTGGTGTTCTGCTCTTTATGATGGATTGGCAACTTGCTTTTTTCGTCCTAATACCAATTCCAGTTATTGTTGTTGGGGGAGGCTGGTTTTGGAGAAAGGTCCGTAGTCTCTGGCATCGCGCTTGGAGACGTCGTTCAAAATTATTTGATGTTGTCAATGATTCCGTATCCGGTATACGTGTCGTTCGCGCATTCGGACAACAAGTCAGTGAGGTTAACAGATTTGACGTGGCAAATGTTGATACACGGGACTATGAAACTAAAGCAGAAATGATTTGGGCAACCTATTATCCACCACTCATGTTGGCTGTCAATTTAGGTTCTCTCATAGTTTGGTATGTAGGTGGACTTGATGTTCTCGGTGACTCAATGACACTTGGAACTTTGATCGCATTTAATGCATATCTCACGATGTTCTACGGACCATTGCGGTATATCAGTCCACTCATCAATTGGGCATCTCGTTCTATGACCGCAGCCGAACGACTTTTTGAAGTGATAGACTCACAACCGGAACAATATGACGATGGAAACCTAAAAGCAATGCCAAATATACTTGGTGAGGTAAAGTTTCACAATATGACCTTTGGCTACGATTCACACAAACCGGTACTTAGAGACATTAATCTTCATGTGAAACCCGGTGAGATGATAGGACTCGTTGGACACTCAGGGGCAGGAAAGTCAACACTTATCAATCTTATATGCCGATTTTATACTCCAGATTCAGGAAACTTAGAGATAGATGGTGAAGACATAAAACAGATAAATCTTAAAGATTTACGTAGGCAAATTGGCGTAGTATTACAGGAACCATATCTTTTCAGCGGGACAATTGCAGAAAACATCGCTTATGCAAATCCTGATGCAACAATGGAGGAAATAATCACCGCAGCCAAAGCAGCAAATGCTCATGAATTTATCATCAAATTCCCTGATGGTTATGATGCAGAAGTAGGCGAAAGAGGTGGGAGTCTTTCAGGTGGTGAACGACAGCGCATTTCTATCGCACGCGCAATTCTACACAACCCACGCATCCTTATTCTTGATGAAGCCACCTCGTCTGTTGATGTTGAAACTGAAAAGAAAATCCAACAGGCTATTGACAGGTTGGTGCAAAACCGAACGACTTTTGCAATTGCACATAGACTTTCAACACTTAGAAATGCTGACAGGTTATTTGTAATTGAAAAGGGAAGAGGAGTTGAATGCGGATCACACGCAGAACTAATGGAGAAAAAAGGTATCTACTACAAACTCGTTGAGACACAACGCGAGGCAGCGAATGTTCGTGCCGAAGCTCAAATTGTGGAGAGATAATCATGCAGAATAAGAATTCAGAAGAACATAAGATACCAGCGGAAAGCACCGAATCACCTGAAAACAGTAATTTTATACCCCGTTATCTGGATGCGTCACAACTTACCTTCACCCGTTCCCCTGTAGGTACTGCCCAGCTTGAAATTAGCGATGAAGTATGCCATCTCCGCGTGATAGTCCGTAGACTTATGCCACTAAGTAATCCTGATAAATATATCTCTCTCGCTGCGGATGAAGATGCTGAGATTGGAATACTGAAAAACCCGACTGACCTTGCACCTGAAAGTCTCAAAATATTAAATGATGAATTAGATAAACGATACTTCACACCAACAATAAAAAAGATATTTCGTGTGAAAGAACAATTTGGGATACATGAATGGGAAGTTCAAACGGAGCGCGGTCGTGTGACATTCATGGTACGTGGTTTGAACCAGAATATCAAACAGGTTCCCCCAGCACGTCTTTTTGTAACAGATGTTAGGGGAAATCGTTACGACATTCCAGATTACCGGGAGTTGGATGCTAAGAGTTTCCACCAAATTCAACGGCATCTATAAACTATCAATGAAAGATAAACGCTTACACGCTGTATTACTTTCTATTCTAATTCATCTCATCCTTGTTGTAATCATTGGTATGCTGTTTACTGAACACATTTGGAAATCAGAAGATGTTGCAATAGATGTGAGGTTTGTCAAATCAAGAACAATAAGAGATACTGCAACACAGAAACACAGAACAATGTCGCTCCACACTAAGGAGCATACAGTCAACCCCTTGCGAGTTGAACTCTCATCAATAAATCGATTACCAAATACTGATACAACTATAAATAGTCCTTCAAATATACCTAAATATGAATCGGAAGCACTAAAACCAGATAACCTATCTGCTCCAAATCTCCAAGTTAAAACTGACCAAAATACTAAAGATACTGTGCAACGTTCAACCGTGGTTGTGCCGATTCTACCCGCTGCTACATCCAAAATTGAGTCTCCTGCAGTGAATATTCGACCAAAATCAAACAATCCTACTAATACTAGTTTCACAGAGTTACTTGAGACAACATTACCGGATTATAACCTTAAAGATGAGCTTAATACCACACTTGCGAATCCTGTTATGTTACCTCAAGGAAAGTTAGGTGCAATCTTGGAAGGCACAGATGATAATATGCGTGGTCATATCAGGATTATCCGATTGAAGCATTCTCTTTCTGATTGGTGGCAAGATCCTACTGCAATACCTTCCCTTATGAAATGGATGGATAAAAACACTTCAATCAGACTTGATATGAGCTATGCTGGTGGGGCATTACCTTTGTCGGATCAAAGGATTTTAGATGCACCACTCATTATTATGACGGGACATGACAGAGATATTACCGCAGGGCGTGGTCTGGCGAGAGATGGTCCACTGCGAAACAGATTTACTCCCAAAGAACATGCTATGCTACGAAAATATATCGTTGAAGAAGGTGGTATGCTCTTTTTTGATGACTGCGGTTTTCACGGTCTCTTCGCACATACTGTTGCAGAGGAATTGCAGCAGATTTTTCCTGAGTATCCTCTGGAAATCCTGCCACATGATCATGAAATCTATAATATACATTACCATTTAGAGAAACCACCAACTGGCGGAGACGTGTTCTGGGGGAACGAAAACAACGCGCAGCCTACGCAGTTCAAACATCAGAAGGGTATATTTATTGACAATAGATTGGGAGTTGTGTTCAATCGAAAGGACTATATGTGTGCGATGGAAACCGCAGAAATTGAAAGCCGCACAATGTTACGCTTACGACGTTCCCCCGATGTTTATAGGTTCATGACAAACATGCTTATTTACACGCTGAAATATGGAGGCAATACAGATAGAACGGGATTTCAGGATTAATTTTCAATTGAAGTATAACGAGTCAATTTTTTCTGTCTATACAACACACCATTAATAGATAATATCATATAAACCAATTGCTGGTAGGAATAGGACGAAGACTATTTCAATTGCATAAAAAATAACAAGAGTTAAAGAAAATATCGTTGATTTCCAACTGCTCTTGGGTTTATTGTTATGAATACTAATATACATATTCAAGTCGGTATCACTTTGTTGTCTTATAGCATCATAATGGTGTCGAAACAAACGTTCCTGCCGAAGATAGTATGCATCTATCACCCAAAATCCAACAATTATGAGAATTTGCACAGTAGACATTACTATTAAATGTAGCCCTATCGGTTGTATACTAGCCCAAAAATAATAAAATAGCACCTCAGTTGAAAGTAGAAATACTATGCTCACGATCTTTACCAAAAAACTATATAGTCCATAGCGGTTGATATTGGATTGAATCAATTCCAAATGTGCAATAACCTTTTCTATTCCAGTGATACTCACGACGGCATAGAGCCGTGTGCTTCTTTTAGCACACAACTCTCCTGTGTGATTCCTGCTTCCGTCTCTCGTGCCTCCATAAGAGGTCTTATTCGGACTCCACAGGCGTTTAGTCTCTCTGTCTATCCGACAGCGAGGTGTCTAAGGTTTATTG
>JAJDWI010000142.1 GCA_022825665.1 Candidatus Poribacteria bacterium | reverse complement strand
TCAGCAACTCCTAATCCTGTCCATCTTGTGATTCTGAAAATCCTAGTTCAGACAATCTGTCGGAGGTTGCTTTGCTCGCTCCGACCTACGAGAATGTAAGAAGTGAAGACGGACGAGGAAACCTCACCCCTACGTTAGTGTAAGAGGCGCAATGAATTGCGCGACTACAAACGCATCTCGTCCTTAAATTGACGCTTATGGTGCGGTTAGGAAATCGCACCATAAGCGTCAATTTAGTGATTCTTGCATGTTTGAATTGCTTGTTGTCTGAACCAGGATTTTCAGGATTACAGGATTTTCAGGATAAGAGATTGTATGCCGATGTTCCTTTGCAAAAGGTAGTCCTTCATCCTGGACAACGGAATATATACCCGCTAACTCCCAATCCTGGAAATCTTGGTTCAGATAACATATATGTCGGAGGTTGCTTTGCTCGCTTCGACCTACGGGACCGTATGTGAGAATGCGGGCGGGGAGACCCCGCCCCTACGAAAATATAAAAAGCGTTATGAGAATGCGGGCGAGGGGACCTCGCCCCTACGAGAATGTCCGAGGTGACAAATGCCATAAACGCATTTGGCGTTGATTTGGCAATGAATTGCGCGACTACGAACGTATCTCCTCAGTGTATAAGGAATTACGAATTTTACTATAATGGTTCCGTTTCTCAACCCAATGTATAAGATGTATTCTAAGTAACATGCGTTAACTGAGAATCTTAACAACAAATGAACCTGTGATATAAGTTTGATTTAGTTGACAAACACCTAAATTTGATAGTATCATTAAGGACTGTAAGTTACCAGATTATTGACCAGAGCTGCTATGGAAAAGACTCAAACGACCTTCACCTGTAGATTTTGCAACGCAGACATCAAAATTGAAGCATTAACAAAGAACCTAAAAGTTTGTCCTGCCTGTGACGCACATTATCCAATGAGTGCTCAGGAACGACTTAATCTACTCGTTGATGTGGATAGTTTTGAAGAGGCTGATACTAATCTCTACTCTATTGATGCATTAGAATTCCCAGAATATCCAGATAAACTTGAACGTGACATTGCAAAAACTGGACTACGTTCAGAAATGCTTACAGGTGCTGCGAAAATTGGTGGATATCCGATAGCAATTGCAATTGGAGATGTAGGTTTTATTGGTGGAACTTGTGGTGCTGTCATAGGTGAAAAGGTAACCCGATGTATTGAGCATGCATGTGAAACTCAATTGCCACTTGTTATCGTATCTGTTAGTGGTGGCATGCGTATGCAAGAGGGAACTTTAGCGTTAATGCAGATGGCAAAAACTGCTGCTGCATGCACTGAATACGCTAAAAATGGTGGTTTCTATATCTCCGTCATGACGGATCCGACTTTTGGAGGAGCGACTGCAAGTTATAGTTCGCTTGGGGATGTGATTGTTGCTGAACCGGGGGCGCGTATTGGGTTTGCCGGTCCATTAGCAGTTGCGAGTTTACAGGAAGAACTCCCAGAGAACTTTCAAAAAGCAGAATCATTGGTTGCACACGGATTCATTGATCACATCGTTCATCGTAAAGATATGCGGCAGTTACTAACCGACCTAATATCATATACATATTAGTATGTTGGTTTGCCATCATTTCATTCCTTAATTAATGTTACACACTTTCAAACCTGAGTAAATATCCGAAACTCTCCTTTTTCTGTCACTTAATTAGAGATTTGACGTTTTTAATTCATACATCCATTATATAGACCATTGCGGAAAAGCAAATTACACATAATTACATGAAAATCCTCTTACACTTAATTATTTCCAATACACATATATCAAAAAAGGAACTCATAGAACAGAAATGTCGAAATCATTAGTAGTAGTTGAATCACCAGCGAAAGCAAGAACAATTGAGAAAATATTGGGAAAAGACTATATAGTTGACTCCTCCGTTGGACATATACGCGATCTACCAAAGAAAGAACTTGGTGTTGATGTAGATAACAACTTTACACCAAAATATGTGATGATTCGTGGTAAAGGATCGGTTGTTAAGGAGATACAAGAAAAAGCGAAAAAGGTAGATTGTATCTATCTTGCCGCAGACCCTGATAGAGAAGGCGAAGCGATCTGTTGGCATCTCGCTACAGAATTGAAAAAAGTGAAGAAACCTATCTATCGTATTGTATATAACGAAGTAACACAAAGTGCCATTTTAGAAGCAATACAAAATCCTGGTACAATTGACCAAGCACTTGTTGATGCACAACAGGCACGGCGTGTATTAGATAGACTGATCGGTTGGAAGATCAGTCCGATTTTATGGAGTAGTGTTAAACCTGGGTTAAGTGCGGGAAGGGTTCAATCTGTTGCAGTGCGACTTATTTGTGAACGCGAAGCAGAAATTGAAGCGTTCAAACCGGAAGAATACTGGACACTGACAGCGACGGTGACACCTACACCAAAAGAACATCTGTTTCCAGCCAAATTACACAAGATCGGTACTAAAAAAGGTGAGATCAACAATTACGGATTCCGAATTGATGCAGACCGTGCAAATGAATTGGCTGCAGATGCGAAAGAACAACCTTTTGTTGTTGATAAAGTGCAAAAACGGGAGAGAAAACAGAAACCTGTTCCACCGTTTATCACTAGTACTCTACAACAGGAGGCATCCCGTAAACTACGATATACTGCAAAAAAGACGATGATGATTGCCCAACAGTTATATGAAGGTTTGACTATTGGTGAAGAAGGTTCTGTTGGGTTAATTACTTATATGCGTACCGATTCAACGCGTATTGCTCAGGATGCCCTAACTGCTGCACGTAAATATATAAAAACACAGTACGGTTCAGATTATCTGCCTGCTCGAGCTATTCATTATAAAAGCAAAAAGGGTGCTCAAGATGCACATGAAGCGATTCGTCCGACATTAAATCTACGAACTCCAAAATCACTTAAACCTTATCTAAGTAATGATCAGTATCGACTTTATGATCTGATATGGAAACGTTTTATTGCATGTCAGATGAATCCAACGATTCTTGATGCTACGACAATTGACATCAAAGCAGGACATTACCTGTTCCGTGCGACCGGTTCCGTTATCAAGTTTGATGGGTTCAGACGCATTTATATGGAAGGTCAAGATGATATTACTAATGGAGATAACAACGAAGGCGATGAAAATGTAAATTTACCAGATGTCGCAGAAGGTGATGTGCTGGATTTGCGTAAGTTGGAGCCGAAACAACATTTTACACAACCACCACCGCGCTATAATGAAGCAACGCTTGTTAAGGCTTTAGAAGCGAAAGAGATTGGTAGACCGAGTACTTATGCAACAATCCTTTCAACAATTCAGGGAAGAGACTATATTACCCAAGAGCAGCGAAGGCTAATGCCCACAGATGTCGGTAGACTCGTTAACGAGCTATTGATACATGGATTTCCTGACATTGTTGATGTTGAATTCACAAAAGAAATGGAGCAGAAGCTCGACACTATCGCGGAAGGGAAAGCGGGTTGGGTAGACACACTCGATGAATTTTATCCATCGTTTCAAGATGCCCTAAAAGAAGCCCCAGATAAAATGTATGAAGCTCGCAAAGCCATGGAAACTGAATCAGACCAGCAGTGTGAAAAATGCGGCGGAAATATGATTATAAAATGGGGTAAATATGGTCGATTTCTTGGTTGCGCTAACTATCCAGGATGCGAAAATATTAAGGCTTTGAATGGTGATGATATTGCTGCTGAACCGGAAGAAACGGATACACTCTGTGATAAATGTGGTGAAGTGATGGTTATCAAGCAGAGCCGTTCGGGTGCACGCTTCATGGCATGTAGTGGTTATCCGAAGTGCAAAAATGCAAAACCTATACCTATGGGAGTTGATTGTCCGGAGCCTGATTGTGATGGATATTTAGGTGAACGTCGCAGTAAGAGGGGTAGAGTTTTCTATGGGTGTAGTAACTATCCTACTTGCGGATTTGCGAGTTGGGATAAACCGATCGCTGAACCGTGTCCACAATGTGATGCTCCATATATTGTTGAGAAAGCACAAAAATCAGGTGATACAATACATGCTTGTGCATCCAAAACCTGTGATTACACGAATACACCTCAGTAGTTCTAATTTACCCATCATTTCTGTTTATGGTAAATAAATTATGATTCAACTTCATGAAGTTAGTTTCAGTTATAATGACTTAAGTGTGTTAGAAAGAGCGAGTTTTCGTCTTGAACGCGGAGAATACGGATTCCTCGTTGGTGAAAGCGGTGCTGGCAAAACAACATTACTCAAACTGATCTACGGTGCATTAATACCTTCAGCTGGGTCCTTAAATGTTCTCGGTCAGTCACTGGCAGATCTTACTCCATCAACACTGCCATTTTTTAGACGAAAAATTGGTATAGTATTTCAAGACTGTAATCTTGTTGATACCAAAACCGTTGGGCAGAATTTAGCAATTCCTCAGAAACTAATAGGCACAAAAATCAGGATATTACGGGAAAATGTAGATAATCTATTACATCAAATGGGGTTATCCCATCATAAAATGTCAAAGCCCGGTCAGATTTCCTGTAATGAACGACATCGACTTGCAATTGCAAGAGCAATTATCAATAGTCCATTACTAATCATAGCAGACCAACCTACAGAGACTCTTGATCCAAAACTTACAATTGAGATGCTAACGCTCTTTGATTCGCTCAATTTTCAAGGAACCACTGTTTTAGTTGCCACATCTGATCCTGAACTTCCAGAAAGGTTTATGAGTGCAAATAATACTGCACCAAAACGTGTCTTTACCCTCAAAGATGGATGTATCTCAACCTAACCGAATTTCATATTAATTTAGGATTTAGATTGGGTATTACATCAGATAGCGAATGGTATAGAATAATATAAAAATACAATGCGATATCAGATACAAAATGCCTTTGTTCATATAGCACAAACCGGATTACACAATCTATTTAGCATCATCGCGCTTGCTTTTTTCGCTTTAATCCTGAATGCATTTCTATTTAATCACAATGCTTTATATAAAGAACTATCACTAAGAAAAAATGTTGCCCCGCTCATCGCGTATGCAAACGATACAGTTGCTGAAGAAGATGCCCAGATTTTTGCTGACCAAATCCAAAAGAATAACAATATCTTTTACATTGAATACATATCAAAGGAAGAAAACCTGAGCCGTGCAGAGAAACAGTTTGGTTCTCTTGGTGCTTTGATAAAGAACGGATATTCCGGCAGCAATCCTTTTCCCGCATCCTTAGAAATTTATTTTAAGACACCAAATTTATCAAGAAAAAAACTTGAAGAAATCGCTTATGATATCGAATCCGATGAAAAAATTGATGATGTTGTATTGACAGGACATGGGATTCTGACTGATATATATCATCAGACGTACCGGACAACTATTGCAAGCATTGCAATTACAGTACTCATAGCATTACTACTTATACGAGCATCAGTCCTGAAAACTGGTAGGACCCGCCATAAAGAGATACAACTACTAAACCATATTGGTGCTACGCGAGGCTATCTCCGAATTCCATTTTTCATACAAGGCATCTTTCTTGGGTTCTGTGGAACAACAATGGGGCTCGCCTTTTTCTATCTACTCTACTGTCTGTTTACTTTTCAACTGGGAGTTCTTGAGTTCCTTCCTTTGTATCAACTCATCGCTGTTGTCTCTTCAGGTATGATTATTGGTTTGTTTGCTGGGGTATCAGCATATAAAAAGTATGCTAAAACTCACAAAAAAATTGTATCAATATAATGTGTTCTAATTTCATTTATGTCAAATATGGACACAATACATTATTAATAATGTTGTATAGGATTTCGGTTATCAAAATGAACGAATCTATTTTGACGATAACCGATTTTTTATATGCAATACATCAACTACATTTGAAGTTAATTAATAGGCATTACATCAGATGAGAAATATAGAAATTAGCGTTATTTTCAGAAACATTGGGAATCTGATGAAAATCAGAGGAGATTCACCCTTCCGTACAAGATCTTATGACAAAGCTGCAGACATAATAGAGGACTTGTCTGTTAATGTTAGTGAGTTAATTAAGGAAGGTAAATTTCAAAATATTGCAGGAATTGGAAAGACAATTGAGGAAAAGACTCAAGAAATACTGGATACAGGAACCTGTCAAGCCTATGAAAAACTTATAGCAGAAATTGGGATTGAAGCCCTTGACCTATTGAAACTCAGTGGGGTTGGAGAAAAAACAGCAAGTCGACTGTATAACGAATTTAATATAAAAAATCTAAAGCAATTTTCAGAAGCACTTGAAAATGGTAGACTTGAGGGTATAAAGGGATTTGGAAAAAAGACTATTTCGTCCTTAGCCAAAAGTTTGGAATTCATAATGATACACCGTGAGACACGTATTCTTGCGCGGTGTTTAGACCTTTGTAATCACCTATCTGATATTATCAATCATTGTACATCGGTAACGCGACATGAATTTACGGGTGATATTCGACGTCGTGAAGAGATATGCCGTAGTATTGAGATTGTAGTGGAATGTGAAGATATTAAAACAACTTATGATGCTTTAATTGAGACAATAAATACACATAATCAACCGCTTACAACACAAATTGTTGATTCACAGGACAATTCCACTAATCCATTGTTGCATCCGTTGACAAAAATACACCTAAATGTTGACAATGGTTTTCCAGTGACTATCTACCTGAGTTCATCTGCTGAGTTTGCTGCAGTTTTGTTCTTAACAACTTCATCGAAAGAACATCTCAGTGCTTTCCCAACGAATACACTAATCAATGTCGAAAATGAGGGTGATATAACAGAATATTGGGAAGAAACACAGCATAAAACTGAGACAGAGATATATGAGAAGATTGGAATGTCGTATATTGAACCGGAACTGCGACAATTTCCTGATACTGTTAGGTTAGCATTAGAAGATAAGTTGCCTAAACTTATAGAATACAGTGATATGAGAGGCGATTTACATACACATACTGATCGGAGTGATGGAACACATACACTCAGTGAAATGGTTGAATCCGCGATAAAACGTGGACTTGAATATTATGCTATTACTGACCATTCTGTTTCCTCTACCGTAGCAAATGGATTGGATCAAAAACGGTTGTTAGCACAGATAAAACAGGTGCGAGAAATGGATGCAGCAACAGAAGGTATCACTATTTTAGCTGGATCTGAAGTGGATATTCGAAGAGATGGAACACTTGATTTCCCCGATGAAATTCTGGCACAACTTGACATCGTTGTTGCAAGTGTACATAGCCAATTCACGTTATCTGAAGCTGAGATGACAAAACGTGTGATTCGGGCAATAGAAAATCCGTTTGTCATGATAATCGGACACCCAACGGGTAGGCTACTTGGTAAGCGACCTATGTATCCGATTAACATAGATGAAATTATCGCTGCAGCTGCAGAAAACGATACTGTTTTGGAAATAAACGGTTCTCCCAGTCGGTTGGATTTAGGACCAGAATATATCCGTTTAGCAAAGGACGCAGGGGTGTTGATATCTGTGAATACAGATGCACACTCAATACCAGAAGCAGAAAGGTATAAGTATGGTGTAAATGTTGCACGTCGTAGCGGTCTAACAAAAGAAGATGTTATCAATACATACCCATTAGAGAAATTACATAAGACTTTGAAGAAGGAGTTATAAGGTGAAACGGACACAACTATCCCCTGCGAAACGCGCTATCATTATCGGTATGGATGGCGCAAGCATGGAACTTGTAAATAACATGATTGAATGGGGACACACCCCAAATATGGCGAAACTACGCAACGCTGGCGTATATCGATCAATGCTGGGTGTATTTCCAACATTAACACCACCAGGATGGACAGCACTCTCAACTGGTTCTTGGCCTGGTAACCATAAAGTTATGGATTTTAACATACGCGCTGTGGGTAAAGAACTTGATGAAACTGTATGGGGAATTAATACTGGGTTGTGTCAGTCGGAATATCTGTGGAATCTTGTTGAACGTGCAGGGGGTAAACCAATTCTTGTGAAATGGGAAATGTCTTGGCCCCCTACCATAAAAACAGGTATTCAGGTGGAAGGAACTGGACCAGGTGTTTCCAACCATCACCAAATTGCAGGGTATCATCTATTCGTATCTGGTAAATGGGCACCACGTCCTATCGGTGGACAACGGGATCCGGAAACGTTAGACCCAAGTGCTTTGCAAAAGATAAAACATATAGATTCGGTTGATATAAAACCAGTTGATGCAAGTCAATGGGAAGGCACATTACCCGATTCAAAGCAGCAATTGCAAGAGGTAGAACTCATTATTCAACCTTTAGCGCGTGGTAGAGAGGACATGAACCGTGGTAAAACCGGAATTCCCAAACCTTTTTATGGACTAATATATGCTACATCTAATAGTGGTTACGATAGAATTATGATATGTCACAGTCGTTCTACGAATGAGGTAGTTGCAGATCTTGGTGTTGGGGATTGGAGTGATTGGTGGTTAGATACATTTAATATAGATAGTTGTGACGTTGAAGGTTATGTTCGAATGAAGTTAGTCACGTTAACATCAAATGCGGATGCGTTTGAACTTTTTGTTCCACAAATTTGGCCCCGATCAGAATATACTGTTCCAGCGGAAGTTGCTACGGACATTGACCAGAACGTGGGTTCGTTCCTACAGAATCCTGCAAGAGACGCACTCGGACAGGTGGACGATGACACCTATTTTGAGTTGTTAGATTATCACCACCAACGTTTGGCAGATGTTGCCACATATCTCGCAGGCGAAAATGATTGGGATGTCCTGATGGTAGAGACACATGCTCCTGATTATGCCAGTCATTTCTTTCTTAGCCAAGCAGATGAAATTAGCGGGGCAGCACCCGAAACAATCCATCGGTGTCGAGAAGGTTTGCGTCGTACTTATGAATCTGTAGACAATATGATTGGACAAATCGCTGAACTGGCAGATGATGAGACAGTCGTTCTCATCTGTGCTGACCACGGCGGCACACCGAACCAATTCCGTTCTGTTGATATCGAGAAGGTACTGGAAGAAACTGGATTTATTGTTAGGTTAGAGAATGGTAAAATAGATTGGACGAAAACACGCGCACTCAATGTTGGATTAGTACATATATTTATCAACCTGGAAGGTCGTGAACCCAACGGTATA
The DNA here is from genome assembly GCA_022825665.1 of Candidatus Poribacteria bacterium. Lineage (GTDB taxonomy): Bacteria > Poribacteria > WGA-4E > WGA-4E > WGA-3G > MSPOR6. The sequence goes on along the minus strand of JAJDWI010000142.1, from coordinate 7,951 downwards.
GTTTCCGCTGAGAATTACGAAGCAACACAACGAGAGATTATTGCAGCACTTCATGCATATCGGGATATGGAAACAGGAAGACATCCGTTTTCATTAGCAGTGACAAATGCCGATGCGGAGATGTTGAATTTGCACGGTGAACTGGTCGGCGATGTTGTATATGCCTTGCGTCCGGAGTTTGATGGGGCACATGGAAAGCAGTTACCATCGGTTAGTTTTGGCATTGGTGGGCAACATTCTACCTTTATACTCTCAGGGGCAGGCGTACGGAAAGGGGTTGCATTGGAACGACAGGTACGCGTGGTTGATGTTGCTCCTACGCTCTGTTATCTGTTAGGTCTTCCGATGCCTGAGAATGTTGAAGGTGGTGTGGTATACGAAGCGTTAATGGATCCAAATTGGCATCTAACTCGGCTTGCTGATTTAGAATAATTATCAGTTTAGTCATGATATTATGCCTACTGGACGCGGTTAATATAGATGTCGTGATCATTTCCGCGGGCATCACTCCATACGACTATTGCACTACCTTTGCTTGTGGAAACTGCATTAGGTGAAATCTGTTCTTTTTCGGCATTACAAACCGGAACACCGTTCTCTTGCCAAAGTGAATTTCCGTTTTCATCAATCCGTTGAGCATAGATCGCATCTTCAGTCGTATTCCCGAAATCTTCACGATAATCAAGCCAGTATACGATAGCACCACCTGCCCCATCAGAAATGAGCATCGGGTTCTGTTGCACGCCTCCCTCGGTGCATACAGGTACACCCGCTTTATCCCACATTATCTGACCTTCAACATTAACGCGCTGTGCATAGATGTCAGCAAAAACATCCCGATCATCCCACCACGTAACGATGAATCCACCTTTCTCGTCAATCACAGTATGGTGTTGTTGCTGATTAACCGGTAGATCGCATATTTGTATACCATCTTTTTTCCATAGGTGTTTTCCATCTGCTGTGATGTGTTGTGCAAAGAGTTGTGCAGAAGTCAAAAAATTTGGATCGTTTCTATAGTCTGCCCAAACACAGAATGCCCCTCCGTTGCCATCAGTAACGATAGACGGAGCACCTTGATGTCCTGCAGCAGTACATACTGGATTAGGGGTTTCCCACACGGGGTTGCCATCGCTATCTATGTGTTGGGCATAGATATTCCAATCGGGTGTGCTGATATCCCACCACACAATGATAGCCCCTCCTTTACCATCGCTGATTAACGCTGGGTCGTATTGGTCGCCTTCACTACGGACTACTGCTATTCCGTTGTTATTCCAAACAGCTTTTCCTTCTGATGAAATTTTTTGTATGTAGATGTCTTGATTACCAGAACGCCAATCTTCCCAAACAACAATTACCCCTCCGTTTCCATCTGAGATTGCTGTGAAATCGTCTTGTAAAGTAGGCTCAATACATACAGAAACACCATCTGAATCCCACATTTTCGTGCCGTTTGCATCCACGCGCTGAGCGAAGCTATCTTGAGAACCATTTCTCGTATCACCCCAAACAATGATAGCACCACCTTTCATGTCTGTTACAATAGTAGGTGCACTTTGAGATGCTTCTTGATCGCATATAGGAATACCGTTAGGTGTCCACATCATATTACCATCTATGTCAACTCTCTGTGCATAGATATCGTAATTCCCATTTCGTCCATCACGCCAGGCGACTATTACTCCCATATTTCCATCAGATGTCAACACTGGAAAAAATTGTTCATTTTCTGCAGTACATATCGGTAAATTGGTTTTTGGACTCCAATCGGAATTGATCGTGGATTGTCCACAGATGAGTAATAGTATGAGATAGATTAGTATATTACAATAGATTGCTCGTTGAAAAAATAACAGTATAATTTCAGTGAAACTAACTTTGAATCTGTATTTTAATTGAGATGTAATCGAAATTAAGTTCATCAGAATATGTATAGGTATATTTTTGTCGGATATATATTTAGATTAGAGGACGTAGGAAGGACATGATAAATGACGAGACTATGCTATAAGGAACATGAAGTGTATATGAAAATGTGTCTTATTTACATTAACAATTCCTCGCCGATTGGAAAGAATTGGTCAGCCATAGTTTGTAAGTCCATTGATGTATTATGCTCAAAAGCGACTATCTCGATGCGTTTATTCTGTTGTTTGATGAGATCGGCAAGTGGACAGAAGTCACCATCACCACTTGCTAAGATAACAACATCCAACTTTCCGAGCATTGATACGACATCTACAGCGATACCAACATCCCAATCACCTTTGGCAGAACCATCACCCCGTAAACGTAAATCTTTGCTTCGGATTGTATATCCATTATGTTCTAATAGTGAAATAAAATTCCCTTGTTTGATTTCTGGTATTTGTACAATGTAGGCATAAGCCGCAATTAATTGGCGAGGTCCGACAATCAGATCAAGTAGTTTGATGTAATCAACTCGACGTTCGAACCGATCTTTTGCAGCATAAAACATATTTTGTACATCCACAAAAACACCGACACGTGGTTGTGCAGAATCTATCTCACTATCAGCAATTATTTCAACATCCGCAACATCTATATAATTGACGGTCTGACGAATTTGATTAAGGGCGTTTTGAGAAATCTCATGGGACTTTTCTATCATGTCAAAATGAAGTTGCATATCGGTTTTAAGTTGTTCTAATGTTTGTTTTTCTTTGTAAACTGCCTCTTCAACTAACTTGAGTTCAACCATGAAAGTTTCTTTTGAAGCTTTGATTTGACCGAGTTCATTTAGTTGTGTAGAGATTTCCTCATATTTTCTTAATAATTGTTTATGTTCTTCATCTAAGTTTAATAACTTTTCATTGGTTTCAGCGTGCAGTACTGAATTTTCCTGAAGAACTTTGTTTTCTTGTTGAAGATATGCTAATTCTTTTTCTTTTTCTATAAATGTATTAACTTTTCCTTTTAAGATTTCATTTTCTTCCAATAGATATTGACAGTGCAGTTCTAATCTCTTATTCTTTTTACCTAAAGTAGAATATTGTTCTCGTAGGTTTGATAACGCCTGCTCAAGTTCACTTTGTTGATTGTCTCCTTCGCTCTGAGGAACACCCAATTCACTCGTATTTTGTGTAGGAATTACTTGGCTTTCAGATGTGGTGATTTGTGGTTGATTTGGTAAATTAGTAGTATCCTGTTGAACACTATCGTCATTAGGTGATTTGCGATTTTCATAAGCTTGTGATATTAAGTTGTAACCGTGCAAACTAACATCTTCTCGAGAGTCTATCAGCAGTGCCCAGACTACTTCCCCAAATTCACCTGTTTCAAATAGTGATTCAGGCGTTTTAAAGAAATTATGTATTTCATCAACTTCCATAAATCCCACTCGCGAAATTGCAGTCGCTGCTTTTTGTGAAAGATGTTCAACTACGATTTCGTCAATTTGGAATTGTTTTACAAATGCAGTTACGAATCTGTTTAATATTTCTTGTTTTGAGAGCGATTGTATAGTGTCCAAGTCAATGACTTGATCTGATTGCATCAGTAGTTGGGAAATCTCTCTTTCATTTAGTAAGGTAGCAAGAAACCACTTTAGTTGATCCTGCTGAATATTCAATTTTATATTAGTTTTTGTCATGAGAGTCCTCCGAATATTATGTCTTCACATAGATACCAATTCGGTTATATGTTACACCTATGTATTAACATTTTAACTGAACGATACCAAAAAGTTATATCTATCTAACCATAGGTAATTGCTGAGATACCTCCTAATTATGTATTCTATGAATACAACATCAGCATTAAATTTTGATTATATTACTTGAACCTTGTTGGATGGAGCGTGTTGCATTGCGTGTATCTACTACTACAGCAGCGTGTTTAACAATTAATTCATAATCTATATTGCTATGGTCGGTAAGGATTACAACACAATCAACATCTTCAACTATAGATGTTGTAAGCGTTTCTGAGTGATAGATATCCTCTCCCCCAAGGATAATATTTGAAACGTGTGGATCATGATATAAAATTTGTGCACCGTTGTCAAGCATTAATCGCATGACTTCCAATGACGGTGATTCTCTTGTGTCTCCGATGTCTTTTTTATATGCTACACCGATAATCAGAATATTTGAACCGTTTAGAGATTTACGGTGTTGATTCAATGCGTGTATGACTTTATCAAGTACATATTTGGGCATACTGTTATTTATTTCGCTGGCAAGTTCAATGAATCGTGCATGGTATTGATAAGTGCGTGCTTTCCATGACAGATAGTGTGGATCTATGGGTATACAATGTCCACCTGGACCTGGACCTGGATAGAATGGCATAAAACCAAAAGGTTTTGTGGCAGCAGCGTCTATTATTTCCCACACGTCCAAATCCATCCGATCACAGATCAATGCTACTTCATTAATTAGACCTATATTGACGCTCCGAAATGTATTTTCTAACAATTTCACCATTTCAGCAATGCGTGGTGATGAGACAGTGTAGGTTTTGTTTATATATTGTTCGTAAAAAGTATTTGCGATTTGTGTGCATTTGGTTGTAACACCACCGATTACCTTCGGTGTGTTAGTCATAAAGAAGGTGCTGTTCCCTGGCTCAATACGTTCAGGAGAATAAGCAAGATAAAAGTCTTGACCAACCTGTAATGTGCCACTTATGTTGGTCTTTTGCAGCATTGGTAGGACAATTTCTTCGGTCGTGCCGGGATATGTAGTGCTTTCAAGTATTATCAGTTGTTCGGTATGCAAATGCTTAGCTATTTGTTGTACTGCTGCAGTGATGAATTGCATGTCCGGTGTATTATTATCACTCAATGGTGTTGGCACGCAAATGTTGACTGTATCCAGTTCACTTAAAACACTATAGTCATCTGTTACCTGGATTTGCCCTGACTCGATAAAGGGTCCAAGTACTGAATCTGGAACATCAAGAATATCAGAGATTCCGTTCTTTAACCTTTCTAATTTTTGCTGACAAATATCGATCCCTGTGACTCTAAATCCAGCATTCGCTATTGCTACCGTAAGAGACAAGCCAACATACCCAAGTCCTATTACACCGCAACGCGCACTACGAGATTCTATCTTTTTTATTATCATTATCTCAATTTTTTGCCATGGTCATCCATCTTGCAGCTGAATAAAAGTTCGTGAATATCTTTTCAGGTTTATATTGACGCAAAGTTGATTCAGCATTGATATACTTTTTATAGGATTCACGTCCGTGTCCAGTTAACACGAGGATGGGTAATGCCCCTGCGTTACGTGCTGCTTGAATATCTGTGATTGAATCACCGATGAAAAATGTGGTTGACACTTCAAATTTGTTATCTTGTGCTGCTTGTAACAACATGCCAGGATTCGGTTTGCGACACTCACATTTTGCATCTGGATGATGGGGACAGTAGTATATTTTTCTTATTTGTCCATCTTCTGCTTCAATTATATCTAACATTTGTTGATGGATTTCAGATAGTTGTTTTTCAGAATAGAAACCTTTGCCGATTCCTGCTTGATTGGTTGCAACAAAAATATTATAACCGTTCTGTGTCAGTATGCGAATTGCTTCCAACGCATTCGGAAGAAAGATAAAATCGTTCCAATCACAGACATATCCATTATTTGGAGGATTCTTATTTATTACTCCATCTCGGTCAAGTAGAACGGTTTTCATGTCCTTACTCAATGTAGTTGATTGCCTATACCTGAACACAAAAGTCTAACTATTGTAGATTTCATTGAAATCTTTGAACTGCTTTTAGTAGTTCCTCAGGTGTAACAGTGGAACACCCCATTTTTCCAACGACTATTCCTCCTGCCAGACTTGATAGTTTAGCTGCAGTGTGATTATCTGCATTTGCTGTAATTGCAAGTCCATAAACAGCAACGACAGTATCTCCAGCACCTGTTACATCAATTACGTCATGTGATTGAGGTGGAAAATGATCAACTTTTAAGGTGCCGTTTGAATCTCGTTGGAACAGAGACATTCCTTGCTCTTCACGTGTTATCAGCAATGTTTGTAGGGATAATCGATCTAATATCTTTTCACCAATAGAAATTAAGTGAGACACGTCGGTAATTTCTTCTTGTAATGCTGCAGCTGCTTCCTTATGATTCGGTGTGAGAACTGTTACGCCATTATAATGCAAGAAATTATTTTGCTTTGGATCAACAATAATTGGTATATTGTATGATTTTGCATTTCTTACGACTGTTTTTATAAATTCCTGATTAATAACACCTTTATCATAATCAGCGAATATAACAGCATCACAATCCTCCATCTGAGACAAGGAATTATGCAATAGACGTTCCTTTAACTTATCAGCAATTTCCTGTTTAGATTCTCTATCAATTCTCAGCAGGTGATGTCCTTGGTGTAGGAATTGCTTATCAGAAATATCTGACTCAGCCAATGATAAATCTGCGGTATTAGGATTTACTATGACGCGTGTTTTTTTGCTTGTTGGACGTTGAACATCCATAGTAATATCAGTTGTGCTAATACCTAAAGTATTCAGTCTTTGGAGTAATTTTTCTCCATCACTATCTTTCCCAATGACACCTACTAATACTACATTACCGCCTAAACTGACGATATTTTGTGCGACATTTGCAGCCCCACCGCAACCAATCCGTTCACCCAACATATCAAAAACAGGAACTGGTGCCTCAGGTGAAATTCGGTTGACTTCACCCCAGATATACTCATCTAAGATGACATCACCGATTACCATTATCCGTTTATTTTGAAATTGTGTTATAACATTTTTTAAGTTCACAAGATAATATTACCATAACTTAGCAGGTAAAATCAATAAACATTCTTATAGCAGGATTATTATACCAATTCTAAATAATTACTTCTCATTAACAAATGACGCGTTCGTAGTCTCGCAATTCATCGTGCTTCTTATATTCAACGGCAGGTGAGGTTTCCTAACCTCGCCATTCCAGAATATCCAATCACTTCAATATATGCCATAATTAAGAAAATCTACCGAAAATTCGTGAATAAAGTAAATATTTCAAACTTTACTTGACAAACAATAATTGTAATGTTATAATTAGATTCACATAATAATTATTATTATATTTTTAACGCTATGAGAAGTACTGAACCAAGCCAAAAAGGATAAAATAAAAAACCCAAAAACGCACCACATTCCTTGTACCGCAATTAAATCCAATTACCGCTGTAGGTTGGACTGAGGGACGAAACCCAACAAGGAATGCTCTATAATGAGGAAAGATGTAGGTTTCAGACGTTACAAAGAGACATTAATATACCAAAATCCTTCAGTGTCTTCCGCGTACTCAGTGCTTTCAGTGATTCAGACAAGTATACTTCAAAAAAAATACATTTTGCAAACATACATGAAACATATTGGATATATATTGTTCCCGATACCAGATAAACTACAAACACCCAAACCCATCGTGTATAATACAAACAGACAAAAACAAACGACCAACTAAACTGGAGTGGAAAATGCTAAAACAATTATCATCCAAACAACAATATGAACTGGATTGCAAAATACTCGACCGATTATTATCTAAACAACTCATCAAAAAAATATATAAAAATATAAAACAATACCAAAAAATAAAAAAAATCTATGTTCAAGAAAACATCTATAAACCCATACAGTGACTATCCTAAGAGCCAATTTGGCTATAATACCACGGTAATACCAAATGGTATTATTTGGTATTATTATAGTGAGAACCATAATTGTTTACACACTACGGTAGGTTCGGTTTCCTAACCAATGCAGAATGCCAAACGCGTATTCTGCCGTAAACGTCAATTTAGCGTGAATTTTAAGGTAGTAGACACACTCTGGAGTGTACCTACTACCATGTCGTGTTTCCAAGTAATACCTTACTACACTATATTAACGTTTGTGATAAAATGCATCAGAAAAACCTAAAACTAAATAACCCTG
>JAJDWI010000126.1 GCA_022825665.1 Candidatus Poribacteria bacterium | reverse complement strand
AACCCGATGGTGGAACGAATAACGATGGAAATAATCCAGGAGGGAATACCGGAACTGAACCCGATGGTGGAACGAATAACGATGGAAATAATCCAGGAGGGAATACCGGAACTGAACCCGATGGTGGAACGAATAATGGAGGTTTAACACCAGGAAATAATGACGGTTCTACACCAGGAAATAATGACGGGGATCAACCTGATGGTGGAACGAATGATGGAGGTTTAACACCGGGAAATATTACGGGGAATGAACCTGATGGTGGAACGAATAATAGGATTGGTGAAGCAGACCCTAACTCTTGGATTCCGCCAGCAGGTGTCCCTACTATAAAGCTTCGTGTAGCGATAGGACCGAAAAAAATGTTATATCAACCATACGTCGCACTGCCAGGTGTTAGTATTGATATTTCATGTAATATTGATGGCACTATAGTCCATCCAAGTTTTAGCAGTTTTGGTGTATTTAGAGGTGATAAATGGAACTTATGGGGTGTCCAAGCCTGGTGTGTAGTACCAAGGGATTTAGACGACTCAGCTACCACTATCCATGTTGATGTTAGTGATTTTGAACGGTGGTGTGGACTTACCTCTGAAGATGTGTCAGTTGAAAAGTATAGGCGTAATGAAGATAATACGAGTAATCTTATAGGTAGCATGGATGCTTTGATAGATTTGTCTCCAAATCCAGTGCCTGTGTGTAACATTGCTCCTATGTTCGCAGATGAATCCGCAATACGTTCCGTGGAAGAAAATACTCCCACTGGACAAGTTTTCGGTGATCCTTTTTTAGCAACAGATGAAGATCAAGATGAGCTTGAATACGGTCTTGAGGGGACCGATGGATCAGTCTTCGGTATTGATAGTAACACAAGAAAGTTAAAAACTAATCAACCTCTCAACTATGAAGTCAAGAATTCATATTCCGTATCGGTTACTGTTTCTGATAATAAAGGTGGTACAGACGAGATACCTGTAACTATTAATATCACCGATGTCAATGAGGCTCCTGTATTTTCAGATACTTCTCCTACTAACAGATCTGTATCAGAGAACTTGGTATCTGGTACAGTCGTAGGGATTCCCGTGTCAGCAACAGATGAAGATGATGATATACTTGAATACAGTCTTTCAGGAACGGATGCAGATTCCTTTAGCGTTGATAGTAGTTCAGGTCAGATAAGGACAAGCGAGAGACTTAACTATGAAAGCCGAGACACTTATTCGGTAATAGTTACTGTTGACGATAACAATGGTGGTACAGTCAATATAACGGTGAATATCAGTGTAATCGATGAGAATGATAAACCTGTTTTCACAGAAGGATTCTTTGTGAGACGTTCGGTAGCAGAGAATTTGGCAGCGGGAGCGACTATCGGAGATCCAGTCTTGGCAACGGATGAAGACGGTGATACGCTTGAATACAGTATTGCAAGTTCCAATACAGATATTTTCGGTGTTGATAGCAATTCAGCACAACTAAGTACCAAGGCATTATTCAATCATGAAGAGCGATCGTCGTATTCTGTAACCCTTTCTGTAACTGATAACAAAGGTGGTACTAACGGAACTTTCGTCACAGTCACTATATCCGATGCAAATGATGCTCCTGTGTTTACTGAGGGTGAGACAGCTCTGCGAGCAATTCTTGAATCGGCTGTATCTGGTACTAATGTCGGACATGCGGTTTCTGCTACTGATGAGGATGATGATACGCTTACTTACAGCATAAGCGGTACTGATGCGAGTTCATTCAGCCTTAATACCAGCACGGGACGGTTAAGTACAAACACGACTCTTGACTATAGCACTCAATCGTCCTACTCAGTTACAGTCTCTGTCACTGACAATAACGGTGGCACCGATGAAATATCGGTTGAAATTGATGTGCTTGAATTTTACGTGCCAAAACAGGAATTCATAGAAGCCTATTATGCTGTCAAATTGGACGGAAATGATTTGACAGTCCAGTGTTATACCATACGTGGTTACGGTTACGATGGTGACAATCCAATTTATGTAGATAACTATTACAAGTTTGAAGATGGTTCTTCAGAACAGACCTCAACTGGATGGAGTTCAGTATTAGAAGAGACTGCTATTTCCGATTATTTAGATATTTGGAAGGCAGATTACTCTGAAGAAAATGGTTACACCCATGGTCATATAAAAGCCTCAGTGCATGATAGTACTATTGAGGCAGCTACAAAGACTCTATATCAGACAATTTGCAATGCTGCTGATTTAGGGACATGGGATACTACGACAAGAGGTATCACATATCCTGATATCGATAACAACACATCTAACGGTATTCTTGATGTTGCTACATTGCTATCGTATCTTGAGGATGATGATTGTGATCCGAACAACTAAGAAGAACGGATGTATAGATATATGCGCGTAATATGAGCGTGCATATATCTATACATTGACCTTAGTCGCAAACAGATGTTTCTGTGCCAACACGGTTAGCAACACACCACGTACAATCAAAAGCAGTGTAAATGCACACCATAAACCATGGTTGCCATACGGAAGCAGCAGAAAGACAGCACATAAAAAGAGCAGCATGGATACAATCATGGTATTGCGTAATACTTTTGATGCAGTTGCACCGAGATAGATCCCATCCCATATATATGCTGCAACGTTTACAACCGGTGCTGCAATAATCCAGATAAGATACGGTTTTGTTTCTTCAATCAGATCAAGTTGATCCGTGAAGAGAAACAGCAACTGTTTCCCATATAGAGCAAAAATCACCATCGTTATACCACCAAATACGTAAGACCATAGGAAAATATAACGAGTTGATCGCTTTAGATTATACGTATCCTGCGCGCCTTTGTATTTACCGACCATGCTCTCTGCAGCAAAAGCAAATCCATCTATCGCATACGACATAAGATTTATATATTGAAGTAGTATGGTATTGATTGCTAAGTAGGTATCACTCAATGCAGCAGATTTTGCTGTAAAGTAGGTTAGACTAAAGACAAGACAGAGCGTGCGAATAAATATGTCGTTACTAATGATAAGAAACCGTTTGAGTTTAGAATAGGCAAGTATTTTACGTATGTCCCATGTAGTAAGGATATGTTGATAACGAAATAGAAAAAGAACAATTGCAAGAATAAGACCTACATACTGTGCAATAACAGTGGCTAAAGCAACACCTTCCACCTTCATTCCTAACACACTCACAAACAGCAAATTTAGCACGACGTTAATAAGGTTGACGAGAATGGTCAACAACATTGGATACGTGGCATTTTGTAGACCGAGAAAGACACCGTTGAATACATGTAGGCATAGGGTTGCTGGTGCAGCGTATATGCGTATATGAAAATAGGTTCGGGCAAGCTGTTCTACCTCAGGACTTGTTTCAATGAGTGCAAAGCATAGGTCTGCAAGAACCCACTGAAGGCATAATAACAATAGACTCCCAATAATACCAATGGACAAACTTTGCTGTAACAATAGTCCACATTCTGTGGTATCTTTCTCTCCGAATGCTTGTGCTGTCATACCCGTTGTAGCCATTCTGAGAAATCCGAATCCCCAATAGATAAAACTGAATATGACTCCACCAATGCCAACAGCACCAAGATAATGAACTGTTTCCAAACGTCCCATCAACGCTGTATCCACCGCCCCAAGTAACGGAATAGAGAAGTTGCTAATGATGTTTGGAAAGGCAAGTTTGATAATCTGTTTGTTGATGTTTTCGGATTTCGGTATGTAGGTTTCCATTATGTTCTTGAGTATAACTGATATTATATGTAGAATCAAATGATGTTAATGTGATAAATAGTTTTATTGGTGAGGTATAAATAATGAATAGTATTGTCTGACAGAATGAGAACCCTTTTATATGGTGATATTTACATTACTTACGTTCTTAAGATTCAGAGTTTTCAGAGTCAAGTGGAAAATTACACAATTTTGTTATGTGCCATGAACCTATATTATATATGGTTTTGTAGGGCAATTATGACTTATTTAGTCAGGAATGACTCTGAAAATTCGGATTGTTCTACATAAAACAACGACAACGGAATTTAGGATGTGAATTCAACCGATTCCTAAAGTTACTTATTCCGAATTCATGTTATATTTAACAAAGAAAACTATCAAGTGATACAACAAACCTTTATGTCCTATTTATAGTAAAATTCGTAATTGCTTGGACACTTTGGTATGTTCGGTTTTCTAACCGAACCTGTGTAAAGAGTGCGGTTAGATGAAGATTAAGAAATAAATTCGGTAAGTTATTATTGAAGTCCAGCGCGCTTACATGAAGATTAAAAAATAGATTCGGTAATATTACATCAAAGTCCGGTGCGGTTAGGAAACCGCACCTACCGAGATTGGGAATGTATAAAATTACCGAATTAATAAATTAATCTTCATCAAAGCGCGCCTACAGGTTTGAGGACATTAATATTACCGAAAGAATAAATTAACCTTCATCAAAGCGCACCTACCAGTGAGTGTGAACATATTTTTAGATTTCACTATAATAGGGATTAAATTGTCATGTTTATTTAAATTTCTTTGTAATTGTGTAAGAAATTTGGTATACTATATTCCTAATGAAAGATTGGTGTTACGGATTTACTGCCAAACTTGCTGGATATTGTCTTTCTCGTCTGCCGCGTTCATTAGCATTGTACATAGGTGGTAGGATAGGAGTTCTTGCATATTGGTTAGTTCCTGAACAGAGACGTTTAGCCTGTGAACACATAAGGCTGAGTTTGGAACTTACAGACAGACGTAATGTTAAAGCAATAGCAAAGGAATGTTTTAAGAATTTAGGTAAAACTTTGGTTGAATTCATGCGGTTTCCGCGCTTGAGTTCGAATCAGATTGAAAAGTATGTCCGTTTTGAAGGTATACAGCATGTGCACGATGCCTTATCAAAGGGAAATGGAGCAATAATATTAACCGGACATTTTGGGAATTGGGAACTATTAGCAGCAAGTATTAGCAATACTATTGCACCTTTATTCCCAATTGTGCGAGAATTGCGTTCTCCGCGTCTCAATGTCATTGTAAGCGGTTATAGAGAAAAAGCAGGATATTCTACTATAGATAGGGATACAGGTATTAGGCAAGCATTGAGATGTTTAAAAAAGAATGAGCTTCTCGGTATTGTTGCTGATGTTGACACAACAGTGAACGGTGTTTTTGTTAACTTTTTTGGTCGACCTGCTTATACTCCATATAGTCCGGTAGCTTTCGCACTAAAAACGGGTGCAGCCATATTACCGTCTTTTATTATACGCCAACCTGATGGCACACATCAGGCAATCATTGAGCAACCGTTAGTATTAAAACGGTGTGATGATAAAGAGAAAGAACTTGTTAAGAATACACAGATATTTACAGAGATCATTGAATCCTACATCCGAAAATATCCTGAACAGTGGATTTGGATGCATAAACGGTGGAAAACACGACCATAACAATGTAATCGTCCTGTCTAATGTTACTTTATTCAATAAAATAAAGGTAATTGTCTTGGTCTTCTTATGTTTCACATTCGTTTTAGGATGTGAACGTGAAGAAGAAAACCAACCTGCAGTTCCTCCACCGATCCAGCAGTTACATTCCTTTTCTACTCAGCATACAGAGGAAGGGGTTTTGAAATGGACGTTAGTGGGTGAAACATCAGAGCTGCGAGAAAGCAAGGCGATAGGTAATAGGATTATTGTACAGAATCCGAAAGTTCAAATCTTTGAAGAAGGAAAAGTTTCTATTACCTTGACAAGTAAAAAAGGAATACTTTTCAGCACTGGTAGTAAAAGAAATAATGTGTATTTAGAAGGTGAGGTAGTCGGTGTCAATAATAATGGGTCTCTTTACACAGAGGAACTTGAGTGGCGAAACAAAGAAGATACACTCTACTCACCCACAGAAGTCAAGGTAGTTCGTGGTGACTCCACATGGTATGGAATAGAAATGACTGCTAATCCTAATCTTGAAACAGTAAAGATGTCAAACAATAGATTTAGACTATATCCTAAAGACGAGGAAATAAATGAATAGCAAGAATGTTAACGCTAATAATACGAACATGTCATCAATACTACCCCGATTCGTAGCAAACTGGATGGTTTTTATCACGGTAGTTATCTGTTTGACAACAATACCCGTATGGTCAGATGACCCGCCTGAATCAGAAAAAAAAGATGCTGAAGTTGTCAAGGAAACGGAAAAGAAACCTGAAGTAGCAGAAAAAGAGACTGACAATAGTTCATCAAAAAATACGGATATAGCAAGTTCTGGCACTGATGAAGAAGCGGTAGTAGTTTCGAAAGAGGTAATAACCGGTACCTCAGATGAAATGGAGCGGTATGAAAAGGCAGGGATTACAATCCTTATAGGGAATGCAAAAACAAAAAGGCATACAGAAGATGGTGTTGAAATCGGATTCCTCAACGCTGATAAAATTACACTCAAAAGTGACCCAGAAACAGGACAAACAATTGAAATAATTGCAGAAGGTAACGTTGAAATTCGGGATAATACGATCTTTGCTACCTGTGACCATGCTACAATGGATAACAAAACGCATATCATTGTGCTAAAAGAAAACGTTGTCGTTTTACAAAAGGAAGATCGTCTTGAAACAAAACTCTTTACCTTCAATCGGATTACAGGAAAACAAACGGGTGTAGGAGGGGTAAAGTTTAAAGTGGCAGTTACACAGACTACACCTGTGAGTACTGAAGAGGAATCTGAGGGAAACGGTACTGACAGTGAGGGGACGACTGATACGTCTGATAATACTGAGAAAAAGGAGACATCTCCAGACACAGACACAAAGGTTGAGAAAGAGTCTAAAAATGATTCTGATAAACCAGATGCCGAAGTAAAAACTGCTAAACCAGATACTGAAGACAAAGAGGAAGAATCTAAAGAAGATAAAGAGACTGAACCTGCTGAGTCAGAAGAGACTGAACCTGTAGAATCTGAGGAAACTGAACCTGCTGAGTCTGAAGAAACAGATGATGAAACATCGCCAGAAGAGGAACAATAGTTAAAACAATCAGTTGTCAGCAATCAGTTTTTAGTTAAATATTGTTCCAATATTATTATACCAAATTCAATAAATGATTTCTCTTTGGAATTGAAATGTAAGAGGCGCAATGAATTGCGCGACTACAAACCGGCAATTTCTAAAAAGGCATATTATATTTTAGAAATGATATGAGATAGTAATACACAAACAGCATAACAAATGGAGAGTATAGGTAGCGATAAGGTGGAAACAGAACTACAAGCACACAATCTTGTAAAAAGGTATACCCGACGAGGTCCAATCGTCGTCAACGAAGTAAGTATATCAGTTCAGCAGGGAGAAATAGTAGGTTTATTAGGACCGAACGGTGCAGGAAAATCAACTACTTTCTATATGGTGGTCGGTTTGATCCGCCCAAATGCTGGTCGGATAACTTATGGAGATAGAGATATAACATTTTTGCCAATGTATAAACGTGCCCGCCTCGGTATAGGTTATCTTTCACAGGAGACATCTATTTTTCGTAAATTAACGGTAAAACAGAACATTGAGGCGATTTTAGAAGCGCGTGGTATGCCAAAGGATGAAAGAGAAGCACGTATTGTTGAATTTACTGATGAACTCGGTATAACCAACCTTTTGGATCGTAAGGCTTATACACTTTCTGGTGGTGAATGTAGACGGGCGGAAATTGCCCGGGCACTTGCAGCACAACCTGACTTTATACTACTGGATGAACCACTTTCAGGTATTGATCCAATTGCTGTTGCGGACATTAAACAACTTATTTTGCATTTACGAAGTCGTAACCTTGGAATTCTCATCACTGACCATAATGCTGTTGAAACATTAAATATCGTTGATCGCGCGTATCTCATTGCAGAGGGAAAAATAACTTTGGATGGAACACCAGATGAACTTCTAAATAGCGAAGTCGCAAGAGAACTCTATTTCGGACATAACTTTCAATATGCGATACAGGAGAACAAACCTTAGTTAAAATACTGAAACGTTCCATTACATTTGAATTACGAAGTAGATGTTTGCAGGCACACATCAAACGTTCTAATAGGGTATAATGGAGTGCCGCGTGATGAAAATAACACCGAAACTTACCCAAACTCAAACTCAGCAACAGAAAATAGTCATGACACCAAAGTTGCAACAAGCAATTAAGGTGCTTATGATGCCGCAACTTGAGTTAAAGCAGTTTATTGAACAAGAGTTAAACCAAAATCCTCTCTTAGAAATTGATGACGAGTATGATAATGCCTTTTCTATGGAGGATTATGACCCAACTCCTGAATGGAATAAGCCTGAAGAAAACATCAATCGTGAGGATACCTCAGTTGATATAGACTGGCAGTCAGTTTATGATGACATGCGAGTCCCTGGAACAACAGTCAACGAACAATCAGATGACCGTGATGCCCCTGAACCCGATATCGCCGAAGCAATTTCGCTCCAGAATTACCTATTACAACAGCTGCATTCAGTTCCTTTTACCGATATAGAACGTGAAATTGGTGGGTTGATTATCGGCAATTTAAACGATGACGGTCAACTACAACTGAAACTGTTTTCTCTGCCAATTGAGTTCCTTATTGATTTTCAAAATGGACATTTATCAGATGAATTACAGCAGACATTATCAAAAAAACTCAATAATCAAAAAAACAGTAGTAAATCATCAATAAAATCGCACAAAGAACAGATATTTGAAATCATACAAATAGATGAATCGCTGGATACTTACAATGGCGAGCAAGAAAGCAGTATCTGGAAAATCATTGATGCAACTGATAATAAAACATATACGATTAAACATGAGCAGGATGAATTAAATCTATATGAACTCACTTTAGAAGATATTGCATCTGAAGTTAATTGCTCAGTATCTATCGTGGAAAAAGTTCTACGTACCATACAGGAGACTTTCGAACCATCAGGTATTGCTTATCGTGATCTCAAAGAAACTTTGAGTATACAAATCCGACATCAGGAAACGCTACATTTTAAACAGAACGGACAAACCCCGTTTGATAACAATGTGCCATTTCATCTTGCCAGAGAGATAGTTGAGAATCACTTACAGGATTTATTAAACAGTCGAATTACCTCAATATCTCAAGCTCTGAATGTAGATAAAGCTGATATTCATAAGGTCTCTCAATGGATTAGCACATTGTCCCCATATCCAGGAAGATACTTCTCTGATCCAGCTGTAAAAGACTTGGTAAGATCACCTGAGACTGTTCAAGGGATCACACCCGATGTACAAATTGTAATGATAGACGATGATTACTATATATTTCCGTATGACAATTATATTCCTCGTTTACGCATGAATCCTTACTACATAAACCTTATGCGAGACGAAAATAAAGGATTAGATTCTGAAACAAAAAAATGGATACAAAAGAAATATAATGATGCAACAGATCTTCTCAGTAGTATCGCACAACGTGGACGCACTATTGAACGCGTAACAGAAGCAATCTTTGATGTTCAATCCGATTTTTTAACAGAAGGTCCACATAGCATAAAACCTTTGACTTTGAAAACTATTGCTGATATGGCAGGAGTTCATGAATCAACCGTAAGTCGAGTAACAAGTAACAAATATGTACAAACACCTATTGGGACATACCCGTTGAAGTTCTTTTTTAGCAATCAATTGGCAACTACTGAAGGCAACTCTGTTTCTTCTGAACATGTCAAAGCAGAAATAAAAGAGTTGATAAATAAGGAAAATCCAGAAAAACCTTTAAGTGACCAAGCCATCAGTGCTTCATTAAAACAAAAAGGAATTATCGTTGCAAGACGGACTGTTCAAAAATATCGTGAAGAACTTGGAATATTATCTTCCCGCCAAAGAAAGATTCTTGATAGGTGAATTAGATCGCTAAAGAAAAATAGAAATTACTTCGACGACTTACATATCATATATATTCAATTTTTTTATACCAGGGAGAGATAGAATGAAAATTACTTATTCCAGTCATCAACTAAAAATAACTGACGATCTACATGATTATATACTAAAACGTGCTGAGAAAATTGAATCTCGATTCGGTGAGATTCAGGAGTTCAATGTATTGCTTAAGGCAGAAAAGCATAGATTTGAGGCAGAGGTTAAAGTTACTGCGCCACGTGTCTCCTTTTTTGCAAAAAATGAGACACATGAACTTATGTCTGCTTTAGATGGTGCTGCTGATAAGGTAATAAGCCAGATTCGTCGGTATAAAGAACGTGTGAAGGACAGAAGACATAATGTTCCACATCGTGAGGTGGTAGAACAGTTGAACCCAGACACCACAGAGATGGCGACAGATACTGATTCAGCAGAGGAACCCATAATAGTACCTGCTGCAGAAAAGTTCGCTGCAAAACCGCTGACTGTAAGTGAAGCTGCAACTGAACTTCATTCCTCTGGAGAATCGCTTTTGATGTTTCTAAATTCTGAAACTCGTCAGGTGAATCTACTTTATCAATCTGATAATGGGGCTTATGGTTGGGTAGAACCATCATTCATGTAACATAAAAACCTGTTGAATTCGATTTTAAACAGCATATATATTATTCTCATATAGATTTATGAATCTCATATATAGACGTGCAATTAATGGTATTATAGCATTTTCAGGATAGAATATGACAAGTCTTCCAAAAAGTTACGATCCTAAGGAAATTGAAAGTAAGTGGTACAAATTTTGGCAACAAAACGCTTTTTTTCACGCAGAAGCATCCTCTGATAAACCTCCCTATGCTATAGTAATCCCACCACCTAACATCACTGGTAGTCTACATATTGGTCATGCACTTGATAACACACTACAGGACTGCCTTATTCGTTGGAAACGCATGCAAGGTTATAATACACTTTGGATGCCTGGAACTGATCACGCTGGTATTGTAACCGAACTCATAATGGAACGAAAACTGGTGGAAGAAGGAACGAGCAGAAATGATCTTGGTCGTGAAAAGTTTATTGAACGAATGTGGCAATGGAAAGACGAATCCGCGGGTTATATCGTTTCACAACTACAGCAACTTGGTTGTTCTTGTGACTGGGAACGCGAGCGGTTCACACTTGATGAAGGATTGTCAGAGGCAGTCCGTACTGCATTTGTAAAACTCTATAATCAGGGACTTATTTATCGTGATACCTATATGGTAAATTGGTGTCCACAGTGCAATACCGCTGTCAGTAATCTTGAGGTGGAACCTGTTGAAATTGATGGCAACTTCTACCATATACGTTATCCAGTCAAAGATACTGATATAGTGCTTGAAATTGCTACTACACGTCCTGAAACAATGTTAGGTGATACAGCAGTAGCAGTGCATCCTGACGATGAACGATACCAACATCTTATAGGAAAAACAGTTCATCTACCCCTCTGTGATAGAGAAATACCAATAATTAGTGATGACTATGTAGATACTGAATTTGGAACTGGAGCACTAAAAGTCACCCCTGCTCACGACATGAATGATTATGAGATCGGTTTGAGGAATAATCTTGAACAACTAACCATCTTCACATCAGATGGATATATGAATCAAGAGGCAGGCGAAAACTACGTCGGTTTATCCCGTTGGGATTGTCGGAAAAAGGTGATTGAAGATTTAGAGAACGAGAATTATCTTGTGAAAATCATTCCACATAGACATGCTGTTGGTCATCACGATAGATGTAATACAATAGTTGAACCGGCAATATCGTTGCAATGGTTTATGAATGTCCGTCCTCTTGCGGAACGCGCTATAGATGCCACCAAAAAGGGAGAAGTGAAGTTCATTCCTGAGCGCGAAACCAGCAGGTTTTTTCATTGGATGGAGAATATTGAACCGTGGCCAATTTCACGACAACGATGGTGGGGACACAGACTACCAATATGGTACTGTAATTCATGTGAAAAAGTTACTGCAGCGATGGATACACCGGATAGGTGTGAGTGTGGAACAACAGATTTTCATCAGGATGAAGATGTATTAGATACTTGGTTCAGTTCAGGTTTGTGGCCCTTCTCAACTATGGGATGGCCCCAAGAAACTGACGAGTTGCAGACTTTTTATCCCACATCGGTGTTAGTCACAGGGTGGGATATCCTCTTTTTCTGGGTCGCAAGGATGATAATGTTAGGACTTGGATGTATGGATGAAGTGCCATTCCGCACTGTCTATTTACACGGTCTTGTTGCTGATGAGAAGGGGCAGAAGATGAGTAAATCAAAAGGTAATAGCATTGACCCATTAGAAACAATCGAAACTTATGGAACAGATGCTTTTCGTTTTGCTCTTGCAATTATAAGCACACCAATCCCTTATGTTCCATTACCAGAAGCACAAATTGAATCTGGTAGAAGGTTTGCAAACAAAGTGTGGAATGCCGCTCGGTTCATCATGATGAACTTGGAAAAACATCCAATGCCTACCACCGATGAAAGAGGAGAACAACAAGAACCGTTAGAAGTCCAATGGATTAAAAGTCGTTTGAGTCACACAATACAAACGACAACTGAAGCGATGGAAAACTTCCGCTTCTACGAAGTAGCACAAACGTTATACGCGTTTCTCTGGCATGAATTCTGTGACTGGTATTTGGAATTCGCTAAACAGAGGCTAACGAAAGACGAACCGTATCCATTATGGGTTGCAGCAGATATCTTGGAACAGATGATGCGGCTACTACACCCACTTATGCCATTTATTACTGAGGAGATTTGGCAGCAACTACCACATGGTGCTAATAATTCTGATTCTGATGTCAATGCCTCCATCACTGTTGCACCTTATCCCAAACCGACAACACAGAATCCAACTGCAGAAGCAACAATGGCATCTGTCATGGAAGTCATAGATAATATAAGGAGCATACGGGGAGAATTAAACGTGCCGATTGGGGCTTCCGTGGAGGTACATATTCAAGCTCCAAATACTGAAGTTCGGAATCGTCTTGAAACATACCTTAAACAGTATTTACCTGCATTTACAAGGGTAGATGAGATAACGATTGCAGAATCATTACCAAAACCGTCCAACTCTGCGGAAGCGGTTATTGGAGACGTTGCCATCTATATTCCACTTGCAGGTGTGATTGATCTTGAGGCTGAACAGGCACGATTAACAAAACGTCATCAGCAAGCAGTGAAAGATGTGACATCTGCTCAGAAAACTTTGGAAAATCCAAATTTTATTGAAAGAGCACCGGAAAACGTTGTTGCTCAAAAACGTGAACTACTTGAAAGGTTATTGATTGAACAGGAGAAGTTAGAACGTAGCCTGTCAATGCTCACTTCATCCTAACGAAACTGTATTTTTATATAGAACAATTTAAAGGTAAACATGGCAATTGAGAATAACAACCGCTGTTTTGTTTGTGGTCAGGAAAACCCTTACGGCTTTAAAGTCAAACCGGAAGTTAGAGATGCTGGTGCAGAGGTTCACATCGAATGCACACCACCCGAACACATGCAAGGATGGGCAAACATCTTACACGGTGGTATAATTAGTACACTGTTAGATGAAGCAATAACTCACATAGGTATAGGAACTTTTGATGGTCCTGCTGTAACAGCACAACTTGAAGTCCGTTTTCGGAAACCTGCACCGACAGGTGTAAAACTTTTTGTGACTGCAGAACGGACTAAAGTTTCACGAAGATTAGTTGAAGCAATTGCCGAAGTAAAACTCAGTGATAGCACTACCATAGCAACCGGAACTGGTAAAGTTATGCCGGTTGATGAAAGTTTTGCACCCACGAGTCCAACACAATAGAAGTGGACACAGGTGGGAATGCAAAAAACGTATGAACAACGAAACTGATTTTTCTAATCTGAATTCGGATCAACGTTCAGAATGGTGGACAGATGTCCTAATCATTGGTAGTGGTGCTGCAGGTCTACGCGCTGCGCTTGCTGCGAGCGAAAATACTGATGTTACGCTCATCACAAAAACAACTCTCAAGGAAAGCAATACGTTATACGCACAAGGCGGTATCGCGGTTGCAATGAATGTTGATGACACGATAGCACTCCATGTGGAAGATACATGCAGCGCAGGATGTGGATTGTGTGACATCAGGGCAGTTGAGACTATGGTTTCAGAAGGCATTCCACGAGTGACAGAATTGTTAGACTGGGGGGCAAATTTCGATTGGGAGGGAACACTACCCCGTTTTACACAAGAAGCAGCACATAGCCGAAAAAGGATTGTTCATAAAGGAGATGCAACTGGACGTGAAACAACAGACGTTCTCGTTCAGCGAGTGTTAAATACAGAACGTATCCGTGTCGTATCTAACGCTTTTGCTGTCGATCTACTAACAGATGAGACATCGGTTGATAATGACGACAAAATTACATGTTACGGTGTTTCTGCAATCGTTGAAGGTAAGATAGTACACCTCTATGCAAAAGCCACAATTCTTGCTACTGGAGGACTTGGACGTCTCTATCCGTGTACATCAAATCCAGAAGTCGCTACTGGCGATGGCTTTGCAGCTGCGTGGCGTGCAGGATGTGAAATGATAGATATGGAGTTCGTTCAGTTCCATCCGACAACACTTTACCTTGATGGGGCTCCAAATTTTCTAATTTCTGAAGCTGTAAGGGGAGAAGGAGGAAAACTTGTTAACATTCGTGGTGAACAATTTATGGATAAATACCACGAAAGAGGCGAACTTGCTCCCAGAGATGTCGTCAGTCGTGCTATCCAAAATGAGATGTTGTTAACAGGATTCCCGTGTGTATATCTTGATATTACACATAAACCTGCTGACTTTATTATTGAACGATTTCCAACTATTTCTGCAACGACCAAACATTTCGGTCTGGATATTAGTATAGATCTTATCCCTGTACGACCTGGAGCACATTTTATGATGGGTGGAATCTATACTAACTCTGACTCGGAAACTAACATACAAGGTCTATATGCGTGTGGTGAAGTTGCATGTACTGGTGTCCATGGAGCAAACCGTTTGGCAAGTAATTCTCTCTTAGAATGTCTCGTATTTGGAGTGCGTGCAGGGAATAACGCTGCCTCTTATGCAGCAACACAGACACTAAAATCACCACCAATATCGCAACTGTCATATCCCAAAATAACTGAAGATGATAAAAAGAACAACACGTTAGATAAGGATACTATGCTTTCAATAAAGGAAGCGATTTGCGAAACACTATGGGAGAATGTTGCTATTGAACGCGACTGTGAAGGTTTAGAATTAACCCTTTCCGATTTGGAAGAAATCGGGGATGAGATTAGTCTCTGTCAATCTTCACCTACCAGTATTCAAACTGCTAATGTAGAATTGTGTGAGACTATAAACATGCTTAATGTTGCGTGGATAATAACAAAAGCCGCTCTCACAAGAACAGAGAGCCGTGGGGCACACTACCGGGCAGATTTCCCCGAACAAGATGATACTGAATGGAAACGGCGTATCATCATTACAAGAGACAATGAACCGGAAATAATTGAATTACCGTGTAGCACAAACGATTAGAATGTATATCGTACATCCTTTTATCAAACGTTCCGTTCAAAACCCAATGCTTTAGCTTTGGGATGTAGAACGGCTAAAATGTTTTACTTGACAAAAAGCGTTTAGTCTGTTAGTATGTTCGTAGCAGTCGGCATTGGTTATAGTTGATGTTGTGGTAGAC
>JAJDWI010000023.1 GCA_022825665.1 Candidatus Poribacteria bacterium | reverse complement strand
GAGTATATATTCTATTGCAAAGGATGAAGGGCTACTTTTGACAAAGGAACATTGGAAGACAAGTCTCTTATAGTGATTCTTGTCTGTCTGAATTACCTGTTGTCTGAACCAGGATTTCCAGGATTTCAGGATTTCCAGGATAAGAGATCTGTATGCCAATGTTCCTTTGCAAAATGTACACGTTCATCCTTTGCAACGAAATATATACTCACCAACTCCCAATCCTGAGAATCTTGTAATCTTGTCCATCCTGGTTCAAACACAATGTTGGAGGTTGGTACGCTCGCTCCAACCTACGCGTTTCATTTCGGGTGTTGCAAGCGAGAATCGATTGACAAATTGTCAATTAGAAATGGTATAAGAGGCGCAATGAATTGCGCGACTACAAACGCATCTCGTCCTTAAATTGACGCTTATGGTGTGATATTATTAGCACACCCACTGTATGATAGAATTTACCGATCCTCTTCGATATAATCGTATTTAGGTTTCTTCTCCTCAGAAGTTTTACTTTCTTCTTTGAGTTCTGTTTCGGGAAGTGGTGGTCTTTGGTATTTCCTATTACCAATTTTATAGTCCACAACTTTCAGAATCGGATATGGTCCATCAAATCCAACAACCTTACCTTGTAACTCAACCAGTTCGTTCTTTTTTCCAGCATCAATACGTAATTGGTCATATTCTGGCGATGTAGTAAACACAAACTTCTGGTCATCTGGACCAGTTGTCAGGGCATGCAGAAGCTGAGATGAATCTGGTCTATAACGAGCCCACAAGGGAACATCGCGAATATGACTACGGGAATATCCGGGATAAGAGAACAATCTACCCTTAACTGTTGCTTCGGTTTTGATAAGGCGAACCTGACTAAGACCGTGCCGTCCACGATAACGTGAATCCTTTAACTGACGCATAATATCGTATACATCAAATGCATGTGTCTCGCTATACTTTGAAACGCCTCGTCTCGGTTTTACTTCAACGACTGTGCTGAAAAGTCTTTTCCTACCGTTTTTATCAACGGGGGTATGGAAACTTACATCTTTAGGGTCTGCCCACGGTGTCAACAACCTACGGATGTTGATTTCATCGGCATGGGTAACAACATCGGAAATTTCTATCTTCAAAGTTTCCAATTCTGCTTCGCTCACCGAAAAAACACCTGCGATGAGAAAAAGAAAAAGGACAACTCTGAAGATACTGCTACAATATGTGCGTTTCATAATGTGTTCCTCGCTTGAATTATTTATTTTACAACCGATTATTCTATTATACACTACTATTTTGCTAAGCTGCAATGACTAATTGATGTTATATCATTATAATACAACGTCTGATACAAATATAGGTTGACACGTGCTTTAACCTTCACCAGCACGTTTTTCAACAAGGTAATACAACGCTGGTAGAACAAGCAACGTTAAAAAGGTTGCCGTTATCATTCCTCCACTGATTACAATAGCAAGTGGTTTCTGAAGTTCCGCACCGGAACCGTGTGCAAGTGCAAGCGGTAGCATTCCTAAACCAGTTGTTAAGGCTGTCATTAAAACAGGACTAATCCGTTCAGATGCACCTTTTATTACTGCGTCATATAACGACATACCTTCGGATCGCAAAGCATTGATATGTGAAACTAAAATGATTCCATTTCGGACAGCAATTCCAAACAATAGAATAAAGCCCACCATAGACGGAATACTCAATATACCACCCGTAAGGAAAACACTGACCACACCACCAATTAACGCAAGGGGTAGGTTTAGAATAACTAATATAGAAAGTCGCATGGAACCCATTGCAAGATACAGTAAAATAAATATACCGATAAATACAAAAGCGGATTGGATAAGTATACGTTGTTGTGCTCTTTGCTGGCTTTCGAACTGTCCACCATAGGTGAGAAAATATTCATCGGGTAAATTTACATGTGCTTCAATTTCCTCTTGAACTTCACCAATAAAATTCCCCAAATCTCTTTCTTGGACATTGCATTGAATCACAATCCTACGAGATACGTTCTCACGATTGATTGTGTTAGGTCCTAAGCCATACCCTACGTTTGCAACCTGTTTTAACGGAATGAATGCACCTGAAGGTGTTTGTAATTTGAAATTACCAAATGACTCAACAGTGTTGACAAGCGTAGGATCGATCCTAACCACAAGATCGTACTGACGTTGACCTTGAATGATTTGACTGACTGTCTCACCTTTGAATGCTGCTTCTGCAAAATGGGTGATGTCTTGTACACTTAACCCGTAACGAGCTGCTTCATTCCGTTTTACTTTAATCTGAAGTTGTTCAACACGCACTTGTTGTTCTACCTGTAAATCAGTGACACCATCAATACCTGACATAACAAGTTTTATTTCCTCTGCCTTCTGTCTTAGTGTCTCAAGATCAGGACCAAACAGCTTTAAAGCAACCTGTGCATTCACGCCTGACAATAGATGATCCAGTCGATGTTGTATCGGTTGCCCAACGGATACCTGAACGCCGGGAAAATTATCGGTAGAAAGCATTTCTCGCACTTCTGCGAGAAGTTCTTCACGTGTTTTTTCTCGTTTATCAGGAGGAATGAAATTCAACACAATTTCATGAGTATTTACATCGTGTGCATGTTCATCCGCTTCAGCCCGTCCTGTCCGACTACTAACACTTGTTACTTCTGGTATTTCCAACAAACGCTTTTCCATTTCACGACCAATCCGAGTGGATTCATTTAGTGAAGTACCTGGTGGAGAATAAACACTTATCGTAAATGTTGCTTCATCCATTACGGGTAAAAACTCTCTTCCTAATCTCGGAATGGCTGCTATGGTCAATATTACCAACAACAAAGCTACAGCAATCACTAACCACCGCAAACGTATAGCTAATGAGAGTATAGGACGATATGCACGCTTAATCCACATCACAACAGGTTGTAGCGTTAAGGCACTTTCAACATCAGAATCAGGTGCTAATGCAACAACAAACAACCGCCATCTCACTACAAGATTTCGGAAAAAGTTAGAAATCCGTTTACCAACAGAATTTACACTTGGAACGGGTTCATGCAACGGAATATCTCTTACACGTCCCAACAACATTTCACTCAGAACTGGCACCACTGTCAGAGCAACCAGCAACGATGCAGCCATTGATATTACTACCGCCCAACCGAGTGGACGGAACATTCTACCTTCTATACCACTCAGACTAAACAAAGGTAGGAATACAAGTATGATAATTAGGGTTGCGAAAACAATAGATACACGCATCTCATCACTTGCACGCGTAACAACCTGAGTCGGTGTTTCCTTTGTCTCATCTCCTAATTCCCGTAAATGAAAATACTCTTGCAATCGTCTAAAGATGTTTTCAACATACACAATGGCATCGTCAACCACCATACCAACAGCAATCGCCAATCCTGCCAATGTCATGATGTTGAGAGTGTCACCCTGTGATAGTAACACGATGACAGCAATAATCAAGGATAATGGGATTGCAGTAAGTGTAATCAACGCAGTTCGGATATTGAATAAAAAGATTATCAGCACAATTACAACCAGAATTGCACCATCTCTCAATGCCTCTTTAACGGTATCAACTGCACGACGAATTAGATTCGCTTGTGCATATTCTATCTCTATCTTAACATCTTGCGGTAATGATTTTTCAAGTGAGTTTAGTTCCTCTTCTACTTTATCACTTAAGGCGAGTGTATTGATACCGGGTTGCTTTACAACCTTACCTAAAACGGTTTCATTTCCGTTCCGACTCCCAGCACCCCTACGAATTTCGGGCAGAGATCCAATTTTTACTGTTGCGATATCTTTTACAAGTATAGGTGTATTGTGTGTACGGACACCGATCACTACATTTTCTATATCTTCAACAGACGAAATCCTGCCTAAACCCCGGATCATCAGTTCACTTGAGCCCTTAATAAGAAAACCGCCTGCGGCATTATCGTTACTCTTTTCAAGGGCATGTGCAACATCCTCAAGTGAAATTCCGTAACTTACCAACCGATCAGGATTGACGAATACCTGGAATTGTTTGACGTAACCACCAATATTGATGACATTTGCAATTCCTCCCTGTGATTGCAGACGAAAACGGACTGTCCAATCTGCAATATCACGCATCTCCATCGGATCATGACCCTCTTCTGATTCGTCAATAAGGGCGTATTCTATTATCTCACCTAAAAGCGAGGATGTAGGTAATATAATAGGGGCATCCACACCTTCTGGTAAGTTGGGGGCAACAAGTAATAGTCTTTCAGATACCATCTGTCGGGCAAGATAGATATCCATACCCCACTCAAACTCAACAAAAACAAGTGATAAACCAATAGCAGATGATGACCGTACACGGGTTACATCTGGGGCACCATTCATAGAGCTTTCAATTGGTAAAGTTACAAGGGTTTCCATCTCCTCTGGTGACCATCCGTGTGCCTCTGTCAACACAGTTATTCGTGGTGGATTGATATCTGGATATACGTCTATAGGTGCAGTCTGAAACATTCTGAAACCGATAATACCTGCAGCGATAACACCACATATAACGAGGAGTTTATTTCTCAGAGCAACTTCAGTGATTTTTGACCACATTGTTATTCCTCTTAGTTAATTGGGTTTAATGATTATGACCTGCATGTGGATCAATTACAATATCTGAACTCGCTGATGCTCTCAGGAGTTGATGTGTTCCTTGCACTACCACCAATTCACCGGCAAGTAACCCATCTTTAATCTCAATATATTGATCATCCTTTGCACCGACCGCTACCTCATGTTTTGTATAGGTATTACCTGACTCCACAAAAACAATAAGAGTTGCACCGTCTTGAACAACTGCACTCAATGGAACACTCAATACATCATCATATTTATCAATAACAAGTGTCTGGTCAGCGAACATCCCAGGTTTCAATCTATTACCAGAATTTCCTACTTCTGTCCAAAAATGAACAGTCCGTTTCTCTGGATCTACAACAGCTGATATTTCAGAAATCTTACCTGTGAAAACAGTATCAGGATAAGCAGGAACACGAATCCGAACTTCTCCACCTACCTGCAACGAATCGTGTATGAGTGCAAGTGTGTCTTCATATATTTCTCCCTCTACCCATACCACATCTGTGTTCAATATTGAGTATAGAGAATCGCTTTTGTCAATGGTTGTTCCAAGTGTTACATGCTGCATGACGATTTGTCCAGCATTTGGAGCGGTAATAGGATACCTTGAATGAGGTTTTCCAGTTTCCACTATCCATTCTATCTCTTTCTCTGTGATACCAAACACCTGAAGTTTACGTCGCACCTTTTCCAACGTAATTACAGCATTACGCTGCGCCTCTTCCGTTTGAAGCAATGCCTCTAATGCCTCTGAACTCGTCATAAACGGGGCATAATGTTCTATGACTTCATCTGTGGATAAATCATCAAACGACTCAATCTTACCAGAAGCAGCAAGTGTATCAAGCTCAGATTCTGATAAACCTGTTGCGAGTGCACGTTGTTTATTTGCATGAACTTTGAGAACAGCAGTTTTATACGCTGTTTCGGAATCTATCAATCCGCTTGCTTCATCAATCAAGGTTACATACTTCAATGCCTGTCTTCCATTACTCTCTTTTGGTACTGTAATATTTAACCCCGATTCTGTGTTCATACCTTCTTGTTCAAGTAGTTTAAGTATTTGTGTCTTGCCATCATCTTCAAGTATTTTTTGAAGTGTCTTATCCGTAATTCCGAGAAGTTGAAATTGACGTAGGGCATTATTGAATGAATTAGTCGCTTTACTATATTCAGCCTGTTGTGCTATAAGATCTTTCTTTGCAGAAACACGTTTTTCTGTAAGTGATTCAATTCGTCTAAGTGTATTCTCAAGTAATCTACGTTCAACGTCCGCTTTGATTAGATCAAAACGCATCTGTTCTAATACTGAAATTGTCTTTGTAATCGCAAGAGATCTATGATTTTGATAAGCCACTTTCTGTTCCTGCAATTCAGAAACTGATTCCAGATAGTCTATCTGTCGTGTTTTCAGTTCCAGTCTAATCTGCTTAGCAAATACTGATTTCTGTTTTGTTAATTTGGAGGCTAACGATTTTTGTTGATCTACTGCTTCAATTAGATCAATCTCAGCCAATTGTAAATCAATACTTTCCAATTCAAGCAGCACATCACCTTTCTTAACCGAATCACCAAGTTTGTAATGGATTTGTTTCACTATCCCACCAATTCTCGGTGTTACTATGAACTTCTTACTTGGATGTGCAATTATGTTACCTGTAACTTGAGCAACCTTTTCAATTGTTCGTAGGTCAGTTTCGGCTGTTTTTATACCGATGTTAGCTTTTGCTATATCGCTAAGTGATACAGAGTTGGAAGCAGTGTGGTCATGACTTTCATCTTCACCTTGGATTTTCGCACCATTTTCACTATTTTGATCCTCAGACCAAGTAAATGTATGGAACAGACTTATTGATAAGATACTTATGGCAAAAACAGTTGTTATATAAAATAATTGTGTGTGACGAACGTTAAGAAGCATTTTGTTTCTCCTTATATGATATAATCAACTCGCGGTGTAATAAACGGAACTACTCCACTAAATTAATAGATGTACCCAACGCTGATTCAAGTCGAACCATTGACTTGTGATATGTCGCAAGGGCATCAAGATAAGCAAATCGCGTCTTAATGAATTCGGTCTGCATTATGATAAGTTCTAAAAGTTCTACTTCTCCTAATTCGTAAGCAGAACGCATTAACGTTAGATTGTCATTCAACAACTTAAGCATATTCTCATCATAAAACTTCAAAGTTTTTTGGGATGCTGACATCATAATATACGCTGCCATCACTTCACGAGTTATTTGTCTTTGCATATTAGTTATTTCTGCAGTATCCTGTACCTTTTCAGCCTTTGCTGCATTGACTTCAGCACGATTCATGTTAAATATAGGTAAAGGTAATGAAAACTTTACTCCGAATCCTGTCTCATCTGCACTATGTTCTGCAATACCTCCAATGCTCAGATCAGGAATTATTGAAGCTTTGGCAAGTTTATGTCTACTTTCTGTCAATTGTCTGTTTAGTTTCAATGATTTTAGGTCAGCGCGATGTATAAGCGCATGTGACTTCAGGGAATCAAGTAGTAGTTTCTTATTGGACTTATCAGGAAAACCACCCATTGCTGTAGGTGTGGAGTCAAGCGATGTTCCCAGCAGACTATTTAGTTCAAGTTGAGATAACAGCAAATCACTTTCTAAGGATGCAAATTCACGTTGGGAAGATTGCAGCTGTATATTCGCAAGACTCACTTTACTTACAGAAATATCACCAGACTCAAACTGAAACTGAGCCAAATCGTACATCTGTTGGTTATGTTTGATTATTTCTTCTGCTAACTTAAGCTTTTCTTGGATAAGTACAAGTTGGAAAAAAGCAGTTTTTACCGATTTTTTTAGTAAACGAGTAGTATCTGTAAGTTCAAGTTTTGCCTTCTCAAGATTAATCTCAGCAATCTGTTTCCTATGACCACGCTGACCACCAAGTTCAAATGTCTTTGTCAATTCAACTACCTGTTCACTGTGATCACCACCAATAAATTCTGTTTCCAATTCCGGATTACTAAGTAATGCGATCCCATCAAGACGTGCTTTAGCAACTTTTACTTTTTCCTGGATCACTTTTAGCTCTTGATTCGTTTGAATTGCGATCTGAATTGCGGATTCAAGGTATATTTTCTCGTGTTGATCAGCTAAAACAGTGATCGGAAAAACATTCAATGTAATTCCAGACATGACTATGATTGTGATGATATTACCCAATCTGATTTTCATTCGTCTATTGCTCCTCACAAGTTAACTGATAATAATATTCTTTTGAAATCCTAACTGATTAGGATCTCATATTTCCGAATATAAGTATTATTACAATATTATTAGAATAGGTATGTTTAAAGTATGCAAGTGAGGATTAAATTAGGAGGGTAACTGTACGAATTGAGATAAGCGTAGGATTTATCAGTGGAGAAATGTTATAAGGTTTATCAAGATTTGAATTGAGTGGTAACGGAGTTTTAGGCAATTTTGGTAGGACATAAGTAGTATCAGAAGTGATTAGTGGGTTATCAAAGGTAGAAACATTATAGATCTCGCTATTTATGGTGGCGAAGATTGGTAGATCAACACAATCTCCACAATGATCTTCTTCTTCAGATTCATCTGTTTCTGTGTGTTCACATTCGTCAGGTAATTCATGCATACAACACCCATCAAATGTTATTTCCAACTTAATATGTCCATCTTCACCAAAACATAAGACGTAATTGGACAACTGCATTGGAATCAAAGCAGAATAAATTAATAACAAAATTAAAGGAAATATGATTTTGTTATTATTCTTTCTTAAACGAGTTTTCATGTGAAATCACCTAATAGAATATATAAATGTATATAGGGTTCACGATAACTTTCATATCAATTTCGAATAATGTTAAATCAAGTATATCAAGTGATTACATCATTGTCAAGGAAAAGTATATTAAATCCAGAGCCATTCAGTTTTCCAAACCCTATTATTTTTAATATTAAGCCTTTCTTTGTAGAAGCACTCTCCGAATCGCGACCTTCCTATCCTGAAAATCTTGGGGCAGACTACATCGTAGGGGCGGAGGTCACCTCGCCTGTCTTCACCTCTTACTCTCTTCTGTAAGAACGACTTCTTGATTGCAACTTTACGATATATTTCTACGAATTACCGAAAACTAAATAACCCTGCATGCTGGTTAATATTACTTGTCAAAATAGTTTCAACCTGATAGTATGTAAGCCATAGATTCTAAGTTCATTCGGCACGGTATTAAGTCAATAATCGATGGTTATGAATTATAGACAACGATATTATTCACACAGATAGAAAAAACTTATGACAGAAGTGTTCGTATCAGGGAGAATTCATGGCAAAGTATACAAAAGGTTCGGTGCATCCATCAGAATTACTGGAATTTGAGGATCAAAATACAGGTACTCATGTTTATCAACTTACAAATGACAATACTATAAACCATAACCTATATTTTCTCACACCATCCTTTACACCTGACCAAAAACATCTGATTTTTACATCCTACCGTTCTGGAAAAGCAAATTTCTATAAGATACAATTTCCTGATGGTGATATTGTACAATTAACAAATGCTGAGGAAGTGCACGGATATTCTGGTGTAATTGCTAAGGATGGAACTGAACTCTTTTACACTGAAGGTGATTCAATAAAGGCTATCAATCTTGACACCTTTGAGGAACGCGTTCTCGCGGTATTTAAGGATGGAAGTCTTGGAGAGTGTAGCATAAGCGCAGATGAAAAGTATATTGTAACTGCGATGAAACTTGATGGAAAATCGCACATCACCGTCACTGCCACGGATGGAAGCGGTGGAGAGATAATTTACACATCCCCTGACCAGACGATAATTCATCCACAATTCCATCCAAAACATGCTGACCTGATTGCATACTCAGGAGACCCTGCACCAAGAATGTGGATAATAAATCGTGATGGAACAGATAATCGTAAACTCTATGAACATGATAATAATGAGTTTCTTGTTCATGAGACATTTCTTGGTTCACAAGACGAATTGATTGTCACTCATTGGCCCTATGCCTTACGCCGTATATCACTTGATACGCTTGAGATGCAGACAATCTCAGATTTCAACGCGTGGCACATCGCGAGTAATCGAGCGGGTACAAAGGTATTGTGTGACACTGTACATCCGGATATAGGTTTACGGTTAGTTGATGTTGAAACGGGGGAACACGTACCGATCTGTTATCCGCAGAGTTCATCAAGTGGTAGTCAATGGAAAAAGGATAGGTACGCTGTTGCAGAAGATTGGGCAGCTGCACAACAAGCAGGTGATCGAGAGAAAGCATTAAGTTGGATGGAGATGAAGGTGGATACGGTATATGGTCCACAGTGGACACATCCGCATCCCTCCTTTAGTCCTGATGAAAATGCTGTGGTGTATACATCAGATGTGTCAGGACATTCACAAGTTTATGTTGCTGAGATACCTTAGAAAAAAATTATGAGACTATATGGACGTTATTTGTATATGTTCATCTTGCTAAGTTTTTGCTACATGGCATCTGCAGAAGAGGATTGGATGCCCGATGAAAACTTAAAACAAGTTGTACGCGAACAACTGGAACTTCCAACTGACATACCTTTGACGCAAATTGAGATGAAACGTCTTGAAGGACTGGCGGCTCATAATCGGCAAATAACTGACCTTACCGGATTGGAACACGCTACGAATCTTAGATGGGCAAACCTTGGAGGTAATAAAATAAGCGATGTGAGTGCCTTATTAGGATTGGTGAATTTAAGAGTTTTGTATATTTGGAGAACACCTTTAGCGGATATTAGTCCGCTTTCGAACTTGACACAAATGAAGGAACTTGTCCTTCCTGACAATCAGATTTCAGATATCAGTCCACTTGCGAGTTTAGTCTTGTTAGAAACACTGCATATCCAGAATAATCGGATTATAGATATTAGTCCGCTTGCGAACTTGACACAAATAAAGGAACTTTTCCTTTCTGACAATCAGATTGTGGACATTACACCGATTGCTACGCTTACACAACTGACTAAATTACACTTGGACAATAATCAGATTTTGGATGTCAATCCACTTGCGAGTTTAGTCTTGTTAGAAACACTGCATATCCAGAATAATCGGATTGTGGATGTAAGCACACTCCAACATTTGACATTATCCGAGTTTTTGTTTGATGAAGTCTGCGAATTAGACAGAGTTCCAGTGCAAGAACGTATCAGCAACCGGAGTTTTCCATCTGTTTTCCAACCATGGTATGATATACTCAATCGACCATCTATTTCGTATAACTCTCGAGTTGCATTTCATGATTTATCTCTTCGAGGACGTTTTGGATTGGAGTGGCGACAAACAACCGATAAACGTCTTGTTTTACAAGGTGATTTGCGTAAAATTCAACAGCATAAAGACGCGTTACTTGCCCTAAACCCTTATTTGATTTTTATAACAAGCGTTCACGTACGTGATGCGGATGTGGATGATGTATATCCAACAGACTATCCTTATTGGGTAAGAGATGCGTCAGGTACACCCGTCGCGGGATGGCCTGGGACGTTCTTACTTGATTTCACGCATCCGGCAGTGCAAGATATAATTGTTGAACAGGCGCGGGTATTGTCACGATGTGGGATATTTGATGGTATTTTTTTGGATTGGTGGCGTGAAGATAATACTGTACTTGATGGGTACAGGACAAATGAATCTGAACAACAAGCACGTGATGTGATAATTCGTCGTATTCGTGAGGAAGTAGGCGAAGATTTCCTGATCTTAGTCAATCCAAACCGAACAAAACCCAAAAGGGCTGCACCTTACATCAATGGGCTTTATATGGAGACTGGTAGAGATTATGCTGGAGGCTACACGGCCGGAGGACTTGTACAAATTGAAAGCACACTGTTATGGGCAGAGAATAATCTAAGGTCACCACAGATAAATTGCTTGGAAGGATGGAGTATTGCGACCGCATCCCCCGATCCGTCTATTAATTATCGATGGACACGAGTGGTTGATACCAAACCGGATACCCCTGCGAATCTTCGGTGGATGCGTGCATTTACGACACTTAGTCTTACACATTCTGATGGATACGTACATTTTTACGGTGGTTATTTCTTGGATAAAAACGTAGATGATCGGACATTTCGGTACGGTTTTTGGAATAACGATATTGGTGCACCAATAGGCGAGCCACAACAGCACTACTGGTATGACTTTTGGGATACCGATTTAGGACAACCTATTGGAGAAAAGGCACAATTGTATGAAAACCGAGAAGGGATTTTTATCCGAGAGTTTACAAACGGGTGGACAGTCTACAACCGTAGTGGCAAAGAACAACAAATCATCCTTACGATAAAAACTACTGGAGTTACGAGCGGTACCACAAGGTTTATGCATGTCCTTGATGATTTAGACGGTGAGATTTATCTAAAGACAGGAATAACTGTGGATATCAATGGTGATGGTGTTGTAAATATACTTGATTTAGTCATTATAGCAAATAGCTTTGGAAATGCGGAACCTGACCTAAATGGTGATGGTGTTGTAAATATACTTGATTTAGTGATTGTTGCGAATGTTTTAGGGTAATAATTTTAAATTACGGTAGTGTAGGTACAATGTGCTTAAGTGCCTCTTCTTGTTCTGCATAATTTCTGAGTTCTGGGTCAAGGTCTACTGCTTCTATAAGAGAATTCAAAGCTTTTGTTGGTTCATCCGAAAGTGAGTAAGCACACGCAAGATTAAAATGCAATAATGCAGCATCAGGGAATATTTGCAAGGCATGTAGACATATTTCACGAGCATTACTCGGTTCGTTTTTCTGCAAATAGACAGTTGCCAAATTGATATAACCTTCGGACATGGTTGGGGCAATTTTTATTACATCTTTGAAGGTAGATATAGCAAGTTCATATTGTCCTGCCTTCAAATATGCGTCTCCAAGATTATTGTAAGCCGTAGGGGCATTTTTAAAGAATATAGTACGTTTCTTGTTCTTGATCGCTTTTTGATACGACATTATTGCTTGTTCAGGTTCACCGTTGTTCATGTGAAAGGATGCTTTACGATAGTTATCGTTGAATTGCGATTGATGGTGCCAAATCCACAAAAACAGCACGGTTACAGCAAGGCAAAATGTCATACATCCAATCCTGAATCCTCTATTTGTTTGCCCCTGTTCAGAATCAGAATTTTCTAAGGGTTTCGGATCTTGAGTTTGTTCTTCATTTATAGTCATAATATAACTGAAATATTTACTTTATAGAAGATTTAGTACACAAAAGGAATTAACACAATATGAAAACATACGGTTTTGGTATTATCGGTTGCGGTATGATTTCTGATTTTCATTCCGCAGCAATTGCAGATTTAGAACATGGTCAGTTAGTTGCTGTGAGTTCTCGCAATGCTGACAACGCAAAACGACTCACTGATAGATACAATGTTGAAGGTTATGCCGATTACAATGAGATGCTCAAACGAGATGACCTTGATATCATTTGTATTTGTACACCGAGTGGAGCACATCTTGAACCTGCAGTTGCTGCTGCCGAAGCAGGTAAACATGTTATTGTTGAGAAACCCTTGGAAATTACTTTACAACGTTGCGATGAAATAATCCAAGCCTGTGATGAAGCAAATGTACGACTATGTGCCATATTCAATTCCCGTTTTACAGAGGGAGCACAACTCATAAAGGAAACGATAGATAGCGGACGGTTCGGACGATTAACATTAGGTAGTGCCTATATCAA
The DNA here is from genome assembly GCA_022825665.1 of Candidatus Poribacteria bacterium. Classification (GTDB taxonomy): domain Bacteria; phylum Poribacteria; class WGA-4E; order WGA-4E; family WGA-3G; genus MSPOR6. Next base: position 42,433 of record JAJDWI010000023.1, on the reverse strand, counting down.
GTGGTATCGTTCACAAGAATACTATGACAGCGGAGGCTGGCGTGGTACTTGGAACCTCGACGGTGGCGGTGCTCTAATGAATCAATCTATCCATGCTATCGACCTACTTCAATATTACATGGGTTCAGTCAAATCTGTACAAGCGTTTACTGATACTTTAGCACATGAACGTATAGAAGTTGAAGACGTAGCTGCTGCTGCGTTACGATTTGAAAACGGCGCATTAGGTGTCATCGAAGGAACAACAGCTGCATATCCCGGTATGTTCAAGAAAACTGAAATCTGTGGCACAAATGGCACAGCAATCTTGGAAGAAGAGGATATAGTCAAATGGAAATTTGATCCGGAACTTCCAGAAGATGCTGAGATTCGTGAAAAATTCGCCAAACAGACAGATACTGGTGGCGGTGCATCCGACCCTCGCGCAATCAATAATGCAAACCATAGACGACAGATGGAAAACTTTATCAATGGTCTTGAACACGATGCCTCACATCTCGTTGACGGTCGCGAAGGACGCAAAGCAGTAGAAATTATCCTTGCGATTTATCAATCAAGTCGTGAAAAATGTATTGTTGAATTACCGCTGTAAAAGTAGTAGGAACACTCTGTTGTGTCGTAATCTTGCAATCTCAGTAGGTTCTGTCCCAAGCAGTGCTTTCTGCAATGTAGGCAACATTACGGATAATCAAACACTATCTTGATAGCCTCATCCTTCTTGTGCAGTGCCATTTCAAAGCCTTTTTGTGCTTCGGTAAATGGTAGATGATGTGTAATAATCGGTGAAACATCAATACGCTCTTGGGCAATCATATCCATTGCTAACGGAAAGTCATTCGTAACATCTGGACCAACAGAACCGATGAATCGGATGTTCTTTCTGAAGAATTCCGCGAATTGGAAATTATATACCTCATCATCTGGCACACCGAAGGCAAGCAGTGTTCCGCCGCGTTTCAGAAGTTGTAAGCATGTATTAATCGTCTCCGTTTGATGACCTACGACTTCAATTACAAGGTCAGCCATTCTACCATCAGTAACCTCTTTTACTGCTGCTACAATATCCTCATTCACAGGATTTATGGTATGTGTAGCACGCATTTGTTTGGATACTTCAAGACGGAAATCTACTAAATCAGAAGTGGTAATCGTTCTTGCACCTAAGTTGCTTATCATGCTCGTAAAGAGCAGTCCCATCGGTCCTTGTCCGATGATTACAACATCAAGATTGAGTAGGTTCCCTAACTTCCGACATGCCCACACAACTGTTCCAAGCGGTTGTGACATTAAAATACAGTCTTTTCGGTGAAAATCTACCAACGGAGTAGTTACAGTCTCATGGGATAGAAAGTATTCAGCACAACCACCAATATGACGCGGAAGAGCAAGGACTTCGTCTCCTACCTGAAATTTATCTGATTTACTATCTGTGACAACACCAATTGCTTCGTGTATTGACAGACCATTTCCCATTGGGTATCTTTCTTCTATTTGTTCCAACACAAAATGCGGCATATCACTTCCACAGATAGCACTATGCAATGTTTTAATTTGAACTGTACCATCTGGATAGTCATCAAGATTCGGTTTATCAATATCAATTATTTCTATCTGATACGGAGCAACAATTCGACCTGCTTTCATATAAACTCCTTTACATTATCCAATTATTCTGTTCACATAGTAGACAAAACTGACAATACTTGTTCATGTAAGGATCCGTTTGTCGCAACAACACCGAGATTGTCCTGCATACGTCTACCACTAAGATAGTTGAGGGGTCTACCATTTGCATCAGTTACTCTACCCCCTGCCTCCTCAACTACTATATGTCCTGCAGCATGATCCCAAATACATTCTCGGTAGTCAGGATATGTGGGATTTGGTAGTCGGATATAGAGTGAGGCATCACCACGGGCAACGATACCGTATTTTGCTTGACTATCAATTTGAATTGGGGGATTACTCAGTCCAAGTTTCTTTGCTATATTATTATGAGTTGTGCTATCACCATGCGTTGATTCAAAACTCTCAGCTAAACGCGACGCTTTTTCAGAAACACATATCTCTCTTATCGGTTTTCCCTTAAGTGTATAGATAGATGTGCCTTCCCCACGAACAGCAACAAACAAACATCCACGTTCTGGATTAGGATCATCTAATTGTTGCGGAAGATTGGGACACCCCAAAACCCCAAGTTGGACTTCACCATCAACTATCCATGCTAATGCAATCGCGTATTGATCCTGTCTCAGAAAGCCTTTTGTACCATCAATAGGATCGAGTGTCCAGAAACCGTCACCAATTTCTCCATCTCCAAGATCAATCCAATCACAGACATCACGTGAAGTAATATTATCCTGTTGTTGTGATTCTACGGATAGGAAATTAGTAACATAATCAGTAACCCTTTCCAAAAGTGGTGTATTCTGTTTTAAAGACTGTGAGTTTTCTTCTGCAACAACAGTATCATAAGGAAATGCATCTGCAATTGCTTTACATATCAGAGCTTGAGATCCATAATCTGCAATTGTAACTGGACTACGGTCACTTTTTTGAATAGTATCCGAAGAGACCATTTCTGCTTGTACCTGTTGACATAATTCACCTGCCTTAAGTACCGCTTCAATTGCTATCTTTTTTTTAATATTCATTGTATTATTGGCAATGTATTATTCACAGATAAGAATACCTAACTAATACCATTTCTAAATAATAACTTCTTATTACAAAAAACGCGTTTGTAGTCGCGCAATTCATTGCGCCTCTTACATTCTTCACCTAATAGCGAATTACAGACTCTCATAATGAGACTGTACTTATTAGAAATGGTATAAGATATTCCTAAAAATAATTGTAACCTATGATATTGATGATATTCATGATTTACGTGAACCACCAGTCGTCTTAGCAAATTGAATACTGGCATGTATCAATGATTCGGATGCATGAAAAGTTAACTGGTATATCGGTTTGTTCCAAGTATATTGATATTCTCCGCCAAATGCAGATACACCAATAGGAATAAAACTCTCAGGCACATGTAGGAATAATGAACCTACAGACTGACGTAGTGGTTGGCATATAATGAGATAACTTTGACTATGATTATCCCAGCCTGCTGACAGAATCTCAACACTCCCTTGTGTATAATGAATATCAGTGGAAAGCAACTGAGGAGTTTGTTGTTCCTCTCTGAAGCAAAGCAACTTTGCTGACCGCGGAGCAATATTAATAAGTGTTACATTTTTTGAAACGACACCTACATATTGACGCATCCAAAAATCGTGGACATGGTAGGTTTTTTCAGGTTGAAGACCAATAGATTCTATATCAATATGAACATCATCTTGTTGGTCCTTCCAATTAAATACACCAAGTATATCCCATGATTCTCGTGATGTCTCAATGGGTAAATGCCAGATTCGTGGGAAAGGTTCGTCATATCGATCAACAGATCTTGCCCCATCACCTGAAAGTGGAAATAACTTTGCCATTAATTCTGCCCTATGTACAGATAAAGATGACGGTGTATTCACACATAAAATGGAATTACCACTCAATGCTGCTGCTGTCATCTCAACGATTGCCTCATTAACAGGACGAGGTTCATCAATACATAAATCTCCAAATATTTGATTCCACACAGTGGTTGGGGTGTTTAAATATTCAGTATAGCGACATATTCTATGCTTTGTTCCATTTTGGTGGTGCCATGAATCACTGTTTTCTACATATTTCTGACGTAATAATGGGTAATTTAGCAGAAAACTTCCCATGCTGGCACACTCTATGATGTTATATCCTGCAAGAAGAATATCTCTATCTGTACTATCAACTATCTCTTTCAATAAACAGACAGCTTTACGATATAATTCAGTTGATGTAAGTGAGTTTTCGTGCCATTCTGCTTTTTGTGCAACTGACATCATCCCACTCGTATAACTGGATAAATCAACCTTGATAAAGTCATATTTCCATTCATCAATAATCTGTTTAAATACTTTTCTAACATGTTTTTGCGATTTCGGATGGGATACATCTAATATCGCGAGGGCAGAATCTCTACCGGGAAGATGGACTTCAATTGGTTGTTTACGCTTAGAATCGGATGGTTTTTCACCCGTTGATTTTGTCTTTTCACCACTTTTATTGCGGAGACACACTTCTGGATATTTTTGTACCAAATCAGTATTGGAATCAATTGCAAATGGATCTATACATATTCCAGCACTAAATCCACTCTTGTGTATCTGATCAACAACGGGTAACATTCCTCCAGGGAAACTATCCTTATTCAACGTCAAGTTACCAGGAATTGATTGCCAACCACTTTCCAAATGAATGTAATCCATTCCATTATCAGAAGTTTGTTTCAATAGATGGCTTTTTGATATTGCATTAATTTGTTCATTGATAGTTTTCTCACCAAGCTTACCATTTATATTATTTGATGTAAAACTCCATCCGCTAAAAACATGCTGTTGATAATTAGGTTGAGAGGATGTGTTTGTGCTTTTTTCTTGCGCCGGGTTGAGTTGGTTCTCAGCGAGACGTTCAGCATAACGTTTATAGGTTGAGTGTGCATCTTCAGAAAAATCAAGATAACCAATCTCAGATGTAATTTCTTCACCTGTTTGACATTCTATGTCTTCACAATCATGATATAGCGACCATGCTGTCAAACCTTGTTGTGATTTTCGTTTTGACACCTGATATCCTAATTGAATCCGGGGCCACAATTTATCTGAAGTAATAAACCCAAACATGAATGATTTATTACTATCAGCATCATGTAAAATTCCGTCTTGACAAGGTTGTATCGTTTTTTCCCCGTCCAAACTAAATCCATCATAGATTTTATGACGTACACTTGTATTCGGAGATATTGGAGGCATCTTGAGAAGTAGATTGTATTGGGTGGGGTGACTACCTAACTGTAGTGATCCATGTTGAGATGATATATCTATAAGTGTGATGTTTGATAGACAAATTGGTGTCCGTCCTTTATTTTCAACACCCACTTTCAATAGAATATACGGATGATCCGCATAACAGGTGAGATATGTATGTATACGGATACTAGATTCTCTGCCAACACCATCATTTTTTTTAATGGTGTTTTGCTGAGCATCATCGGAATCTTGTGTATGTGGACCGTTATCAACTAATTCCTGTTTTGAATTACTTGTTTTCTTGGATTTATGCTTTTGTTTGTTAGTATCTACGGTTTCATAAGTAAACTTTAAGGTATAGAAACTTCCAAATTCGTCAGTTTGTACGGGTTCATTATGAAATTCGCGATAACCAGAATTGAGAGTTTTTAATATGGTGCCATCTGTGAGACTAATTTGTGTGAAACCATTTTTGATAATTGTCTTTCCAGTTTTATCGTTATAGTTCCATGTTCCTTTTCCTAAATTATATTCAATTTGATATTGTTGATGGTTTAAAACGACATTTTTCCCGCGCCGCGAAATGCCTAAATCGTCAAGTTTCATTCACCTATTCCTTATGTTTCCTGCTGCAGACATATTCATATCAATTCGCAATGCCATAATATGATGTGCATCCTTATGTTATTTTTGCACAGGGGCAACATAATAAATAGAATGATGACACATCAGCAATTTCATAGTAGGAATCATCATATAAGATTGATTCTCCAACACTATGCTTGCTCGCTAACGAAACATATATGTCTACATCTGAATGTCATATAATTCAATAGCAATAACAGACATTCTAATATAAACTGTAATTCAATATCTTTGTTGAAAACACACATCTTAGTCCACATTCAAATTTGTGATTAGTTCTTATGACAAAAAAAGGTTACGTGTGTGTTTCCATATCGCTTTTGCCTATCTCGGATAAGTAACCCGACATTATCAGGTAAATCGGTACTCTTATCGTGTTCTACTATAACTAACCCTGTGGGTTCAAGTAATTCTGCATCCGAGATATAAGAGAGACCTTTTGTGTAAAGTCCAGCATCATAGGGTGGATCAAAATAGATGAGATCATATAACTCAGAAGACTTCTTTAGAATTGCGATACCATGCTCAATGCCATTGTGAATCAGTTTCATCTGTGGACTTTTCTTATCTAAACCACACTTCGTAAGATTCATTTCAATCAATCTGTGACATTTTCTATTATGATCCAAAAAGGTAACCTTATCTGCACCTCTGCTAAGTGCTTCAATACCCATGTTACCTGTACCAGAACAAAGGTCAAAAAAATTGGATTTCTGAACTTTATGATTTATTATACTAAAAACAGACTCTTTGACTCGATCACTTGTTGGTCGTACAGACAAGTCTTTTGGTGTTACCAAACGTCTACCTTTATATTTGCCAGAAATGACCCGCATTATGACAACCTAAATGGTAACTGTCCTTTGATTATACGCTTCACAAGGAACTCAAACAAGAACCGAATCATATTAACTATTTGAATTAAAACCTGTAATGAATTCTAATAAATAGACTTCAATTTAAACGGTTGTTAAACAAACAGTTCTTCAATTATATTGCCATCATTGACAACACGTATGGGACGTCCAGAACGAGATATATTCTCTTCTTGATAGTCAATTCCCAAAGCGAAGCACATAGAAGCAAATAGGTCAGGGACTCCAACTGGAGCGGAAACAACTTTGCTTCCATCTTCGTTGGTACTACCTATCACTTGTCCACCTCGCATACCACCACCGGCAATTACAGCAGACCACCCATTCGGGTGATGATCACGACCATCATTCTGATTTATTTTCGGAGTTCTACCGAATTCTCCAAGCCATAAAACGATAGTTTCATCAAGAAGATCACGGTCACTTAAGTCTTTTAACAACATGGCATAGGCTGGATCAACAATATCAAGAAGTTCTTTTGTTCTTTCAAAGTTATTTTCGTGAGTATCCCATCCATCAAGTGTAATTTCAACGAATTTAACACCAGACTCAATAAGCCTTCTTGCCATTAAACACCCTTGTCCAAACCTATTCATACCATAAGCTTTTTTAACCTCTTCAGGTTCTTCATCAAGTTCAAATGCTTTAATCTTGGGAGAATTGATTAGTTCATCAGCTTTTTTGTATATGGCTTCATGGGTTTCTGTGCCTAACCCTGAGCGATTAGAAATAAAGTCTTTTTCAAGGTTCTTTAACATTTTCAGACGTTCGCGAAATCGACGTGTGTCCATTTGTGCAGGATAGGATATGTCATCTACCGGTTTCATCGGATTATTTACCATAAATGGATCGTGAGCAGCACCAAGAAAGCCAGCAGAATATGTCGGAGAATTGATATTCACACAACTCGGTAGTTTAGATTCATCATCGTCAAGATAATATGATGTCAATGAGCCTATTGTTGGGTGTCTAACAGCACCCCCTGGAGCATAACCAGTATGTAATAGATAACGAGCACGTTCATGATTACCTTCACGAGATACCATTGAACGAATAATGGAAAGATGATGCGCTTGTTCCGCTACATTTGGTAGGTGTTCTGATATCTGAATACCATTAACACTTGTAGGTATTGGAAGGAATGGACCGCTATTTTTTTCCGATTGATCTTTCGGATCAAATGTATCTAACTGACTTGGACCGCCACTCATAAACATAACGATACAACGTTTGGCACTCGGTATTACATTTTCTAACTGGGCATTGCCAGTAGTACCAAAGTGCTGCATTGCTACAAGACCCAGAAAACTACCGACTCCATATTTGAAAAAACTACGTCTGGAAATCTCTTTATGCCATAATTCAGGTGTATCGTATTCGGGTACCCATATTCCTGATCTCATTTTAGTTTATAGCAAATAAACGGAAGCCCTTAGGCTAACGAATGCCTCTCCTTAATATTGTCCCGCTTAATACGTCTATTGTTATGATTAAACCTGCGGGATAGGTATAATTTGTTGACGCTGCAAATACAAATACCTTGATGCGATTATATGCAATAATTACACTAAAAATAAACACTTTACATTGAACATTAATACAGGATGTTAAATTTGCAAAATACTTCTGAGTAGTATTCTACAGTACTAAGTTGTATGTTACCTATATAATATCATATTTATAGATCAATAACAAGCAAAATTCTGTTTACCAAACGTTGCGGTGTGAAAACCCAATGCTTTGTTTTGGGATGAAACACCGCCAAAAAGCGTTGACATTTTCTTATTTTTCTAATCTTATGATCTTGAAAATAAAGTCTTCCGCTGTAGAATCGACCTCTTATCCTGAAAATCCTATAATCCTGAAAATCCTGGTTCAGACAAACTAAAATTCTGAAAACTACATAAAACATATTGGATATATATTGTTCCACTCTCATGATTAATTTCACTTCATATACCACCATCCGTTAAACTATAACATCATTTCGAAATGATTTTTTTTGTAATTTATTCCATAGGTCGGAGCGAGCAAAGCGACCTCCGACATGGACACTGACAGACAAATATAATTCCTTTATTTTTATTGTAATCCGAATATTAACGACTGAATATGAAAAAATACTGAAAAGGAAAAACGCACCAAAATGAAAATTCCAAAAATATCGTACCACCCTATAAACCCAGTTCCAGACTGGCATAACCCCGAAAACCAAAACGCACCAATGTGCAAAAAACAGCCTTTTTTAGTGCGTTTTTTTCAAAGCAATTTAATTCATAATAGGACATCTTCTAACACTTGTATGTCGAAACATGCACTGCAACCATAAATACATCAATATGGATATCCACATGATTATAAATCAACACAATGATCCGTTTGTAGTCGCGCAATTCATTGCGCCTCTTACATTTAAGACTTCAATCTGTTTTCGCTTAATGACAACCACAACTACAACGCACGACAGATATATCGTAGCACCTTCAGTGTTTTCCGCGTCTTCCGTGCCTTCAGTGATTCAGACAGTTCAAGCGATTCAGACAAAAAATGCAAAAATAAAAAATCGCTCCTACAGAAGAAGGATTAATATTGATAACTGAAGGGTTCTGCTGCCAGATATAAACTATCTTGTCAATTTACCTACCCTGTGCTAATATATCTGAAAAGTAACTAAGGAGACACTCTAATATGTTTAAAATCGGTGTAATAGGTGATGAAGTATCACAAGACTTTGCTACCGTTGTTAATTTTGTCAATGAATATAATCTGGATTCAATAGAAATCCGTTCAGTATGGGATAAACTTCCACATCAACTTACTAATGATGATATAGACGAAATGAAACGTCTACTTGATGGAACTGACATTGAAATAATCGGTGTTGCATCCCCGTTCTTCAAGTGCGATATGGACAACGCACAGGAACGGAAGGAACATCTTGATATACTAAAAGGATGTATTCAGACTGCTAAAGCCTTCAATACTAATCTCATACGAACATTTGTATTTTGGGATACGGGTAAGACTGTAGAACGTTGGGACGAAATAATTTCCTCTTATGATGAACCGCGGAAAATAATTGATGGTGAAGGAATAATTCTTGGGATGGAAAATGAATCTACAACATCCCTAAGCACAGCGAAACTCACTGCACAATTCATTGAAGAAATAGATTCACCAAATATTCGCGGTATATGGGACCCAGCAAATGAAGCGCACGCAAAGGATGGAATTACACCATTTCCAGATGCATACAATCAGATGAAACCGACTATGATTCATGCACATCTCAAAGATGCTGCACCTAATCCTGATAGTGGTGAAATGGAATCTGTCCCTGTAGGTGATGGCGTAATCGATTGGCAAGGTCAGCTGCAGGCTTTCGTAGACGATGGCTATGAAGGTCATCTATGTCTTGAAACACATTGGAGACCAACTCTCAAAATTGATGACGACTTACTCAACAGACCCGGTGGAAAAGCGTTTTCAGAAGCTGGTGAGGAAGCATCGCGCATCTGCATTGAGAAATTACAAGGAATGATTGACAACTTAAAGTAATGGTCATTTAGTATGAAAATTAAATCTGTCCGAACGTCGTTATACGATATACCTCCACAAGTACAACGAACTGATGCTATTCAAGCATTTGTCTCTATGGAGTTTCCATACATTGAAATTGAAGATGCAGATGGTGTAGTCGGTACAGGTTTTTCCTATACCATCGGTAAAGGTGGAGAAGCAATCAAACAGATTACGGATGCCTATCTTACTCCTATCTTACTTGAAGAGGATGCATCCAACATTGACCATATCTGGAATCGAATGTGGATGGAGACACACTGGATAGGAAGAGGAGGAATTGTTGGATTAGGTATGGCAGCCGTAGATATTGCATTATGGGACCTTATGGCAAAACGTGCAGCACTACCACTCTATCAACTGCTTGGCGGTGCGCGATCATCAGTACCAGTTTATAACACTGACGGAGGTTGGCTACATCTTACAGAAGATGAACTTGTTAGACAATCAGTGGAATATGTGGGACAAGGCTATAAAGGAATCAAGATTAAAGTTGGACGAGAAAGTCTACATGAAGATGTGGCGCGCATATTTGCCGTGAGAAAAGCAATTGGACAAGAACCGTACCTGATGATTGATGCGAATATGAAATGGAATGCGCGTGAAGCAATTCAACTGGCTTGTCGTATTGAAGATGCAGATATATTTTGGTTTGAAGAACCTATAGAAGCAGACGATGTAGATAGTCATGTAACGCTACGTGAGAAAACCACTATACCCATTGCAATCGGTGAGACGATATATAATAAGTATGTGTTTAAGGAATACATCGCTCAAGGTGCAGCAGATATATTACAACCAGATGCTGTAAGAGTCGGTGGAATATCTGAATGGATGAAGGTTGCACATACTGCGGAATGCTTTGGTTTGTCTGTTTCACCACACTTTTTGATGGACTTGCATGTACATCTCTCTGCAGCTGTACCCCATTCGCTTTTTGTTGAATATATTCCTTCACTTGATCCTGTGCTAAATGATACTTTGTCGCTTGTAGATGGACACTTTTCTCCACCAGACCGTCCAGGTCACGGCATTCTATTTGACAAGAAGAAATTAGCACAGTTTCAAATATCATAAACTATATCTCAAACAGTGAACATGTTCATTGCTATCTCACTATCTTAGGAGTAACACTTGAAACTTGAAAACCGAATCGCAATTATCACTGGTGCAGGACGCGGCATTGGTCATGCAACAGCCATAGCATTTGCCAAAGAGGGTGCTGATGTTGTTCTTGCTGCACGCACAGAAACTGAAATAGAATCCGTTGCCAAAGAGATTGAAAAACTCGGAAGAAGAGCATTACCAGTCAAAACTGATGTCCAATATAAAACAGATGTTGAGACATTAGTAACTCAAACAATTGAGACATTTGGCAAGGTAGACATCCTTGTTAACAATGCTGGTGTTGCAATACATAACCCAATCGAAAAGATACGAGAAGAGGATTGGGATTTGACTATGGCAGTAAACCTTAAAGGTGTATTTCTGTGTACACAAGCAGTATTAAACCACATGTATGACAAGAATTATGGTCATATCGTGAATGTCTCATCAGTTTCAGGTAAATACGGTCATGTCAACGGTGGTTCATATTGTGCGTCCAAATTTGCTGTAATCGGGTTTACAGAAACGACAAATAACGAAGGCAGACGGCATGGTGTAAAAGCATCTGTTGTATGCCCAGGTCCGGTTGATACCAAGATGCGACGTGACAATCATCCCGATGATGTGATAGAAAATCTCACACAACCGGAAGATGTAGCAGATCTCATTCTTTTCCTTGTATCGCAATCACCCCGTGCCCATACACTTGAGACTGTAATTCGAACGCCTCTAATGTAGTTCCATAGAGTAATCCATGCTAATAGATTCACACACACATCTACAAGTGTCTCAATATAACAAAGACCGTGACGCTGTCCTAAAACGGGCACAGGATGCAGGAGTTGAAACAATCCTCATAATAGGAATTGATTTGGAAACCAGTCTTAGCGCGATTGAACTTGCAGACAAGCACGAAAACCTATATGCAACCGTTGGCATGCACCCACATGATGCGAAGAAACTGACACCTGATGTATTGAAGACATTTCGTGAATTATTAAATCACCCCAAAGTGATTGCCCTCGGTGAAATTGGGTTAGATTATTATCGTAACTTATCTCCACCTGATGTCCAAAAAGATGCTTTTGAAAAACAATTAAATCTCGCAGAAGAGATGAATATGCCTATTGTTATCCATAATAGGGACGCGTATAAGGATATTTTCCCAATTTTGGAATCACGACAAGGACAAATTCAAGGTGTCCTACACTGTTTTACCGGTGATATTGAACTCATGGAAAGAAGTGTTGAAATCGGTTTTCACATCGGAATTGGCGGGATAGTCACATATCCCAATGCAAAAGAAATGCAAGCAGTTGCAAGTAAAGTACCCTCAGATCGGTTATTAATAGAGACAGATTGCCCATGGTTGACACCTCAATTCCGTCGTGGCAAACGTAATGAACCCTCCTATGTCCGGGCAGTAGCAGAAAAAATCGCAGAACTTCGCAATACCTCCATAGAAACAATTGGAGAAATTACGACAAATAATTTCAAAACGTTGTTTGGTACTGAATAACTAAAGGATAGCACACTCAAATATGAAGCATCTGAATCTTCGGATGTATGCGATGGTAATTGCCCTCGTCTGTATCTGGATCATTTTCTCAATACTCACCAATGGCAAGTTTCTCACATATCGTAATTTATTTAACCTCTCTCGTCAAGGTGCTGTAATTGCTATCCTTTCCATAGGCATGGTATTTGTCATCATTTCTGCGAACATTGACCTCTCAGTAGGTTTTGGCGCGGGTTTGATGGGAGCAATAACTGCGATCCTACACGTTTGGTGGAAATTGCCAATTGCCTTGACACTTTTTATTGTTCTCAGTATTGGAATTATCATTGGAATGTTGCACGGATATCTCGTGGCATATCAACGTATTCCTGCTTTTATTGTTACCCTCGGTGGTTTTTTAGTATATCGCGGTTTAATGTTAGCATTTACTAAGGGCAAAACAATTGCTTTACCAGACAACTGGTTGCAATCAATTGGAACAGCCTATCTTCCACCTACTATTGGATGGATACTCATGTGTGTAGGTCTCGTGGTCAGTGGATATATATTACTTAATCAACTAATACATTTACAACATCCCCGTACATACAAGACATATCTTCCAATTGTAGTAAAAATGATTGCTACTTGGGGATGTCTTATTGCATTCGTTGTTGTAATGAACGCATATAGCGGTATTCCGATTCAAGCATGTATTCTATTCGGATTGGCTTTTATTTTTCATTTTACATCAAATCAAACGCGATTCGGTAGATATGTATATGCTGTTGGTGGTAATGAGGATGCAGCATATCTATCGGGAGTTAATGTGCGGAGTATAAAATTACGTGTTTTCGCTATTATGGGTGTATTAATGTCAATTGCGGGTATAGTCATGACAGCCCGTCTCGGTAGTGCTGGTCCTGGAGCAGGAAAATTGCTTGAATTAGATGCTATCGCAGCCTGTGTTATCGGTGGTGCAAGTTTAATGGGTGGACGAGGGACAGTATTTGGCGCAATTTTAGGTGCATTCGTCATGGAAAGTCTTACTAATGGAATGAGTCTTGCAGGTATGGGACCAGCATGGCAGGATATTGTCAAAGGTATTATTCTTGTTGCAGCCGTTGGTTTTGATGTAACCTCAAGAAAAAATTAACCCCTAATTCTACATAAACCGAGAAATAAAATCCCTATAACTTTTTCTCATTTTTTTAAACCAACCCTATAATAATCTTCCTCTTTAAACCAAATTCTAAATGGGAACTATTTATGAACTTCAATTTTGTAAGTCCAAACAACCTGTCAGACATAGAACTGGTACATCTTGTCCAATGTCGTGATGAAGCGGCATTCACTGAATTAGTAGCGCGATATAGTCCACGGATTTGGCAAATTGTAATGGATAATTCAAGACAAAGGCGCGATGCAGAAGAAATTATGATGGATATCTGGTTGGCAGTTTGGCAAAACATCATCGGTTTACGAAAGGCAGAAAGTTTTGGTGCATGGTTGCGACGTATTACGATAACCGCCTGTAATAGATACTATGCATCTAATCTGCATCGGAACAGTGAAATAATTATGGATTACGAAGATTTAGCTAAACAGATTGATAAGGATGCTGAACAACGTTTCCATGATGAAAGACTCCATGCAGATGCAAAAGAGGCAGTATATCAGTTACCACAGCGAGTAAGTTCTATTGCAAAAATGTACTACCTTGATTTATGCAGTATCAAAGAAATTGCTGAGGAATTCAATTTAGCACTTGGTACTGTAAAGACAAGACTTAGTGAAATCAGGTCACTTCTACGTAAACAGTTTGAAATAGAACCTATAAAGGGAGAGGCTATGACAAATATAAAAGCACAATCAGATAATAATAAATCGAAATTAAAGATTATTGGTGTTGGGGGAGCCGGATGTATGGTTGTAACGAATATGATTAGAGAAGGCAATAAAGAATTTGACTATTACTGTATAGATACAGATAGTGAATCTCTCAGTTCATGTCAAGGTGTAACAACAGTACAAATTGGTAAAAAAACTATGCAAGGCACAGGAACTGATGGCAGTCTGGCACTTGGCAAAAAAGCTACTGCTGAAAACATTGATCAAATCCGAACTATAGTTTCTGATGCAAAGTTGGTTATGATTACCGCAGGAATGGGAGGAGGAACAGGCACATCTGTAGCTCCTCTGATAGCATCTCTTGCAAGAGAACAAGGGGCATTAACAATCTGTTTTGTAACACGTCCCTTTGATTCTGAAGGATTGCACCGGAATGAACAAGCAGAACATGGCATACAGGAACTACAAAACACTTCTCATCCTCGTGCAGATGCACTTATAGTTATACCAAATCAACGAGTCCTTGATTTATTTGAGAATGAATTACAGATGAGTGAAGCATTCCAAAAATGCAATGAAATACTCCTCCAAGGCATCAATTCTATAACTGATATTCTTACTATAAGCGGTGAAATTAATATTGATTTTAATGATATAGAAGAAATGTTACGAGACCAAGGAACAGTTCAGATGGGAATTGGAAAAGCCAGTGGAGAAAACCGTGCCAGAATCGCTGCTGAAAAGGCTATAAATTCTCCACTCCTTGCAGAGAATACCCTTGCGGAATCTGTAGGAATGATAGTAAATATCTGTTCACCACCAGACTTTACAATGTTTGAATTAGATGATGCTATGAAAGTAATCTCGGATAATATACAACAAGCACAACCTATCTTCGGCATGATATATAAAGAAAAATCAGAAAAAACGGATGAAGCAATTGTAACGATTTTGGCAACTGGACCAGAATCTAAAAAAAGACCTTCTTACCAAACTACACAGACAGATCGTGTCGCATCACCTGGACAAGACGACATTATTTCTTCCTCAAACTCTTCAGAATTTGTTCACCTACATAATCATAGTGAATACAGTTTATTGGATAGCACCTGCCGAATTCCTGATATGGTAGGGTGGGCAGTTGAAAACAGTTCTCCAGCGGTTGCACTCACTGACCATGCAAACATGTTTGGCGCATGGGAATTTTACAACACTGCAAAATCAGCAGGTGTAAACCCCATTGTAGGATGTGAGGTAAATATCACTACAGAAAGTAACAATAATACGCTATACCATCTAACATTATTAGCAGAAGATGCGGTTGGATACCGCAATCTTTTAGAATTGACATCACTCGGATATACAAAAGGGTTTCATAGAAAACCCAGTATAGACCTTGAAATACTCCGTGAATATCACGGTGGTATAATCGCATTGACTGGTTGCATCAATGGCTTGATTCCAAAATTAATCAGTTCTAACCAAAGGGATGATGCAATTCGTAATTTATTACAACTGAAAGACATTATGGGTGAGGACAATCTTTATGTTGAAGTCCAAAACCACTATCTTGAAAACGAGTCATCTACATATCCACAAGCGGTTGATCTGGCAAATGAATTCAATCTGAATATTGTTGGGACTAACGATTGTCATTACATGAAAAAGACTGATCACCGTATGCACGACATTCTTCAATGTATCAAGTCAAAAAAGACTGTCAATGATCCCGATCGAAATCGATTCAACAATCATTTCTATTTTAAGAATGTTGATGAGATGCTGGATGCTTTCAAAGATTTTCCTCCTGAAACTATACTCAATACCACAGAAATTGCTAACCGATGTAATCTAATACTGGATTACGGCAGAAATGTAATTCCCAAATTTGATGTTCCTGAAGGTTTTACGCAAGATAGTTACTTAGAAAAGTTATGCTATGATGGATTGAAACAGAAAATAGGTGGACATCTTGCTGAACCAATAAGTAAACAACTGGAATATGAACTGAATGTAATTAGACAAACAGGATATACAGACTATTTTTTAATTATCGCTGATTATGTCGCCTATGCAATAAATCAAGGATATCTGCTTTCTGCACGTGGATCAGCTGCCAGTAGTCTTGTCTGCTACGCGCTTGATATCATCAACTTTAATCCGATGGATCATGGATGTATGTTTGACCGTTTCATAAATCCTGATAAATTGAATCCACCAGACATTGATATAGACTTAGCTGATAACGCTCGTGACGACATGATAAATTACCTTATGAACAAATATGGTCATGATTCTGTGGGTAAAATTGCTACTTTTGCAACATTCGGTGCAAAATCTTCAATAAAGGATGTCAGTCGTGCTCTTGAAGTTCCTAATGAAAACATTAATAAGTTAACTGAACTTATACCACCTTTACCGGGTATCACTTTAGATGAGATAATGGATACAGTACCAGAATTTAAAGCACTTGCGAGACAGGATGAATATAATGATTTAGTTGTAATAAGTAAAGGGCTTGAAGGTATGAAACGTCACGTATCCTGTCATGCTTCTGCTATAGCAATATCAAAAGAACAACTTACTGAATACACCCCGCTATTCAAGGATATACATGGTGAAGTTGCTACCCAGTTTGAAGGAAAAACTGTTGAAAATATTGGCATCCATAAATTTGATACACTTGGTGTTAGAGCTTTCTCGGATATTGCGGACTGCTTAAAAAGGATCCACGAAAATCATGGTCACATGATAGCACTCGAAGACATACCGCTTGAGGATAATATGACCTATTCACTGATCAGTGAGGGATTGACAGCAGGTTTATTCCAACTCGAAACTTCACCTGAGATGTATGATGTTGTTACACAGCTCAAACCAGATAATTTTGAAGTGTTTTCAGCAATTGTAGCACTCTATCGTCCAGGTCCCATAAGAAATGGAATAATGCAGCAGTTCATTGAAAGGAAAAATGGACGACAACCGATAGCATATTTACATCCATCACTTGAAAGTGCTCTCAAATCTACCTTCGGTCTATGTATATATCAGGAGCAGATAATGCAAATCGCATGTGATACGGCTGGATATACGCTTGGAGAAGCAGATATTCTCCGTGAAGCGTTTGGTAAAAAGAAAGAAGATATAATTAATCAACAACAATCAAAATTCATTGATGGTGCATTGGAAAATAAAATAACCAAGATTGATGCTGAGAAGATATTTGACCATCTGAAATCAGTTGGAAGATATGCTTTCCTCAAATCCCATTCAGTTACATACTCTTTGTTATCATACAGAATGGCATATTTGAAAACTCACTATCCACACGAATTTATAGCATCACAGATAAATGGAGAAGCACATGACTCAAGCAGATATGTCCGACTCCAAGATGAATCTGCTAAACTCGCTGATTTCCTGAATGTGGATCTCAACATATAACCGGAGGATAAATAATACCAATTCAAATAATTATCATCCCATTACTGGATTCAACTATTGTTGTTGATTGGTAATCTTTCTTCTGTAGATGTGACCTCTTATCCTGTAAATCCCATAATCCTGGTTCAGACAACATCGTAGGGGCGAGGTCGCCTCGTCTGTCTTCACCTCACACCCTCTTCTGTAGGACCGACCCGCCTAATGCCGGACGCGCATTCGGCGTTGATTTGGGGGAATGCCAAAAGGCATTCATACCGTTGATTTCTTGATTTACCGGTCGCGACTTTAAGACATATTTCTACGAATTAACGAAAACTGAAGGACTCTGGTCTCATATACATAGACATTGACATTATCACCTGCTTGTGTTAAACTATCATATCTTTACTTTCAAAATAACAAAAAGAAATGCAATTACGTCCATCTATATTCCATCAAACTATTGAAACAGCAGTCTCATTTATCTACCCTGCACAATGTAGAGTCTGTGAAAAGATTATCGGTATTGAATCGGTTCCTTATGTCTGTGATACATGTTGGACTAATATTGATATTATTTCTCCACCATGGTGTGAAATTTGCGGAATTCCAAATGCCGAAGGTATCTGTGCTGATTGTGCTACCAAACCGCCACAGTATGGCAAACTTCGTACGATCGGTATTTACCATGGAACGCTTCAACACCTTATCCACCTATATAAATTTGAAAAACGAACTAACCTTGTAAAACACCTTGGACAACTAATAATAGCAAACCTACCAAACGATTTTTCCTTTGATGAATATGATTATATTTTGCCAATCCCTATTCACAAAAAACGTTTGCGTGAAAGAGGTTTCAACCAAACTATGTTACTTGCCAACCACATTAGTAAAATGAGTAATAATCCGATTCTTATGGACGCACTAATTCGGGAAAAGAATACATCTCCACAGAGTAGTTTGGATAGAGAAGCACGTCAAACGAATATAATAGGGGCATTCGCACTACGAAGGAGTGAAGTCGTCCGAGATAAGAAATTACTTGTTCTTGATGATGTATATACCACAGGTGCTACAGTCCGCGAGGCAGTAAAGGTGTTATGGAATGCAGACCCAATGGAAATTGATGTCCTTACATTGGCAAGAGCATTAAATCCTGTATGAAACCGATAAGGTGTCTTTTTCGTATTAACAATTAGATTAACTAACTGATAACAAACTTGACGAAATGTGATTGGTAGGAGGCTAACTTTGCACTTAAATAGCATCAAAGTAAGTGGTTTCAAAAGTTTTGCCGAAGAGGTAGAACTAATTCTTGAGCCCGGTATCACCACAATTGTTGGACCTAACGGATGCGGTAAGAGTAATGTTTCTGATGCAATTCGTTGGGTCCTTGGGGAAAAAAGCGCGCGTGCACTCAGATGTACTAATATGCGAGACTTACTATTCAATGGTGGTTCTAAATTCAACCCGGCACAAAAAGCAAGTGTTTCCCTCTCCTTTAAAAATATATCAGATAATCTCTCTGTAGGATCGCCAGATGTTGAAGTAGGCAGACAACTTACACGCGATGGTGAGAGTAGTTATCTCATTAACAACACACCATGTCGACTTCGAGATATTAGCGAGTTATTCATGGATACAGGAATAGGTGTTGATGCTTATTCGGTCATGGAACAAAGTAAAATTGATTTGATACTCAACGTTCGTCCTGAAGAGCGACGATTTTTATTTGACGAAGTTGCGGGTATCACAAAATACAAACACAACAGGAAAATTACACTTCGTGAATTAGAGGCAACAAAACAGAATTTAGTTCGGATTAATGATGTAATTCAAGGATTGGAAAGTGATACTGAATCCTTAAAGAAACAAGCTGAACAAGCCGAACACTACCAATCATTACATGAAAAACTCCAACATTTAGAACTAAGCCTTGCATATAAGAAACATGAAAAGCTTGCCGTAGAGTATCGTGAGAAACAAGAGAAATTAGATGCTATCCTTAATGAAGTTAGCGATGTGAACGAGTTAATTCAGGAATCAGAAGAAAGAATTGACAGTGCCACAGTCAGGAAAACTGAGTTAGATAATATCATAGTAGAATCACAAAATAGAATTAGTGAAATTTCAGCTAATGCAGAAAAAATAGAACGTCAAATCGTAGTTCACAAAGAGAATCAACTTAATATAGGTCAACAACGACAAAGAGCATTAGAAACACTTGATTCTTTAGATAATCAGAAGTCTCAATTACAGACACGTAAACGAGAACGCACGCAAGAAAAGAAAAAACTTGAATCAGCATATAAAATTGAAGAGAGTCGTTTATTTGGTCGCAAGACAGTCTTAGAAGATTCCAACTCACGTATTGATAGAGCGAAAGAAACTGTACAAGATGCAAAGTCTACACTACAACAAATTAACACTGACCTTGCAATCCGAGAAAACAGACTAATATCAATTAAGGAAGCAGTAACAAGTTCACAAGACAATCTCAATAAAATTCAAGAAAATACTGATTCCTTAAAAGCAGAATATCAATCCGCCACAGAGAACTTTGAAAAAATTCAACAATCTACCACGCTAATTGAATCAGACATTGTTCAAATAGAGACTGAAAAAGGCAAAGTAGAATCAATATATAATGAGGCACAAAACTCACTTCGTCAGATTGAATTAAAAATAAACGGATTACAAGAATCATTGGGAGGTAGTGTCACACAGTATAATACTTTAAAGCAGATGCAATCTTCCTATAGGGGATACTATGCTGGAGTAAGTGCAATTATGCAAGCAAAATCCCAATATCCTAATGAGTTTAGAGGGATATGTGGTGTAGTTGCTGAACTTATTCAAACAGATAATGAATTTGAAATTGCTATAGAAGTTGCTCTTGGTAGTGCGATCCAAAATGTAATAGCAGAAACTGCAGAAGATGCAGATGCTGGTATCAAATTCCTCAAAAGAAACCAAGCGGGAAGGGTAACATTTATACCACTTGATATAATCCGAAGGAGAACTTTCTCTGATCATAAACTTCTTGAAGAACCGGGAGTCATCGGTATTGCTGAAGAATTGGTGGATTTTGATTATAAATATCAGAGTGCAGTTCAACATCTGTTAGGTAACACCCTCATTGTTGAAAAATTGGATGATGCAATTGGACTTAAACGGCGATTCAGACCTAATGTTCGTATGGTTACCTTGGACGGTGAATTAATCAATACCTCTGGATCTATTACCGGTGGTTATACTGAACAAAAGAAAACTGGTCTTCTAAGTCGTGTAAATGAATTGGATGTGTTAAAAAGTAAAATTGAGGATCTTACCAGAATTAAAACGCAAAATCTTGAAAAACGTAAAGGTTACGCATCAACAATTGCGGAGACACAGCAAACTAAACAAAAACTGTCAGCTCAACTCCAAGACAAACAGATTGAAAAAGCTGCGAAATTGAAAGATAGGGACATCGCAGAAAAGAATATATCTCGACTTGAAAAACTACTTGCTGATGTAGAAATTGAAAATAAACGACACCAAGAGAAGGTTGACATTTCTCGTGATGAACAAATAAACCTTGATGCTGAAATAGAAGAACTTTCAAAAAAACAGAAACAAACACAGAACAAGATCCAAAGAATGTCTGAAGGAATTGATAGTGATACGATTAAAAGGGATGAACTTGTTGAAGAAATACAGAAAAGAGAGGTGTTCCTGGCAGGACAACAAGGAAAAATCAACGGCATGCAAAATGAATTGGAAGGCATTGACCAATCACAGCTCCATATTGAACAAGAAATAATTAAACAGCAAGAAATTATTGACAATGATGAACAAAATAAACACGAAATCGCAAATCAGATTAAAGGAGCGGAACGCAAATTCCTACAGATTGAAGGAGATAGAGCTGAAGCAGAAGCTGAATGTGATGAGTTTATACAAGAACGTGATGGACTTGTCAATGAAATTGAAACTCTACATAAGGAGATACGGAGTACACGGCGGCAACATGAGAAGCAGAATCGCTTACATCAACAACTTGAAGTAAAAACCACACAATTGGAGATGCAGCTTAAATCAAATTCTAATCGTATCCTTGATAAATATGGTGTTTCTATTGACGAATTTCCAAAGCCCATGATCCAAACAGTTGATTCAGAAAACGAAACAGTATCCACCGAACTTGACGAAATTGACTTGTTAGATAACATAGAAAAATTGAAAGCCGATATATCGGCAATAGGTGATGTAAATCTCAAGGCGATAAAGACTTATCAAGAATACAAAAAACGTTTAGACTTTCAGATTACACAGCGCGATGATATTCAAAATTCAATAAAATCTGCTTATCAAGCAATTCAGAAAATCAACGATACATCTCGTGATGAGTTTCTAAAAACCTTCGAAAAAGTAAAAACTAACTTTCAGGAAGTATTTACTCAACTTTTTGGCGGGGGAGAAACTGAATTACGGCTTACTGATGAAACTGATATTTTAGAATCAGGAATTGATATTATCGCGCGTCCTCCCGGAAAACGTCCACAAAACATTACTCAACTATCCGGTGGTGAACGTTCTCTCGTTGCTATAGGACTTCTTTTTGCAGTGTTCAAAATAAAACCAAGTCCCTTCTGCGTGCTTGACGAAGTTGATGCATCACTTGACGAAGCAAATGTCTTACGTTTTACAAATCTTATCCGTGCCTATTCTGATAACACTCAATTTGTTATTATCACACATAATAGACGTACTATGGAAATAGCGGATGTGATGTATGGCGTAACAATGGAACAAGCAGGTATGTCTAAACTTGTCACAAAGAAATTTGAGAGTAGATAGAGTTATCTACAGTCAATAGTTAATATACAATCATAGATTGATGTCCTATCTCGATCGTTCCCACCTAACAGTCTTACCCCTCTCTGACCGTCAACATAAAATGACGGTAGCTGACATCTACCCCTTAGATGCTGAAACACCCTACTATGAAAATGACCGTCTTAACATAGTTGCCGAACACATAAAACAAGCTTCTCAAAATGGTAAGCAGGTTATTTGGATGATGGGTGCACATGTGATGCGTAGAGGGAACTCTCGGTATATCATAGACTTGATGGAACGCGGTGTGATTACACACATCGCGACTAACGGTGCGTGTGCAATTCACGATTTTGAAATAGCACATATCGGGGCAACACTTGAAGATGTTGAGGTATACATAAAGGATGGTAAGTTCGGTAACTGGGAAGAAACTGGCAGTTACCTGAACGAAGCAATCGTTAGAGGTTACCAAGATAAAATAGGTTTTGGTGAAGCAATTGGCAGGTTAATAGAGAAAGGTGAAAAGGGGATATCATTTCCGCATCGTGGTGTGAGTATATTTGCGGCAGCATATCGGTTAGGTGTCCCAATTACTGTTCACAAAGGTATCGGATACGATATTACCGACCAACATCCTACTGCAGATTATGCTGCTATCGGTTGGACATCTGGAGAAGACTTTCTACGGTTTGCTCATTCTGTTTCACTTTTAGAAGGTGGTGTTTTCCTGAACTTGGGTTCTGCAGTGATGGGACCTGAGGTATATCTCAAAAGCCTTTCTATGGCGCGAAACATAGCAACACAACGTGGAGAAGATATACGATATTTTACCACTGCCAATTTTGATTTAATTGACTTTCCAGATTTTCAGGAGGAAGGAAACCCTACCGATGCACACTACTACCACCGTCCCAAGAAAACTATCCTCATTCGCACCGTCAAAGATGGTGGAGAAAGTTACCATATCTCCGGAGATTTTTCTGTGACTATACCACAACTATATAGATTTGTAGTTGACGAGATATAGTTTCTACCCAACAGACGCAATTTCCAAATGTCCCTTCCAATGTGCAGTTAACATCCGTTTCATTAGTTGATGCTCTGGTTGATTAAGTTTCGGATCCTTTTTTATTACCAATTCTGCCTCTTTCTTAGCGGATTCTAATAGTGCAGCATCACTGATGATATTTGCTATCTTAAATGTTGGAATACCTGACTGACGTGTTCCAAAGAACTCACCTGGACCGCGTATATTCAAATCTTCTTCGGCAATATCAAATCCATTGTTAGATCGAATCATCACTTGTATTCGTCTGTATGAATCATCTGTTCTTGGGGTTGCAACAAGGTAACAAAAGGATTTATCACTTCCTCTACCGACTCTTCCGCGTAACTGATGTAGCTGTGCCAGACCAAACCGTTCAGCGTTTTCGATCACCATCAACGTAGCGTTTGGGACATCAATACCCACCTCAATCACTGTTGTTGCTACTAAAATATCAAGTTCACGTGCATTGAACTTAGTCATTATCTCCTGTTTTTCTATTGATTTCATCTGTCCGTGTAAAAGTCCAACGCGTAGTTGTGGAAAGACATCTTTTTGGATATGTTCCGCCATACTTGTTGCTGCTTTCAATTCCTCAAGCTTTTCAGATTCTTCAACAAGCGGATAGACTATATAAGCCTGTTTTCCTTGACGAATTTCGCGCTCAATTTTGGTATATAAATCTGCACGGTCTTTTTCCTTGACCCAACGGGTCTCTATTTGCTGTCTTCCCGGTGGTAGTTCATCAATTACGGATATGTTGAGATCACCATAAATGGTAAGTGAGAGAGTTCTTGGAATCGGTGTTGCTGTCATAACCAGAACATCAGGAGATATTTGTGTTTCATTGTCATTACCGTTCTCATTAGATGATGATTTTGCTTTGCTCCTTAGAGTTGCCCGTTGCATCACACCGAACCTGTGTTGTTCATCAATGATGACAAGACCGAGTTTATGAAAATCAACGCCTTCCTGTATCAATGCTTGTGTGCCAACGATTAAGTTTGCCGAACCATCAGATATTGCTGTCAATGCATCTTCTCTGTCTGACTTTGATAGATCACTCTTTAGAAGGACAACATTAACGTCGAGTGATGATAGCATTGCTGATAGATTTTGATGATGCTGTTCCGCAAGGATTTCTGTTGGAACCATTATCGCACCTTGATAACCGTTCTGAATTGCGCTCAATAATGCCATTGCAGCAACAACGGTTTTACCCGAACCGACATCACCCTGTATCAATCTATTCATCACACGTTTGCTCTGCATGTCTTCCTTGATTTCAGCAAAAACGCGTTTTTGGGCATCCGTCAAATTAAAGGGTAAGGAATTGCTAAATCTCCGTAGTAAAGAATTACTGTCTTGTATAGTTGTATCAATCTGAAATTGTATCCCGCTTTGTGAAGTTCTGGTATCCTTTCGCATCTCCATACCAAGACTCAATAGGAAGAATTCATCAAACGCAAGTCGTCTTTGTGCTGCATTACGATGTGTTTCTGATGATGGAAAGTGTATCTCGTTGATAGCCTTTTGTCTGTCAATTAACTTATTATTATGGCGTAGTTGGAGTGGAAGTATTTCAGGCACTTTGCTTCCATATTCATCTAATGTGTTACTGACAGCAGTCCGTAGCATTTTCGCAGTGAGTTTCTTTGTTAGCGGATATTTTGGGACGATTCGTTTTGTATGAATCAGGTTATCTTCATCAAAAATCTCAAATTCATAGTCAGTTGTTTGTATTTCGTTGTAACGTCTTGTGAATTTACCGCTAATGACTACTTCCGTATCAATTGGAAGAATTGAATTAATATACCCAATACGTCTTCCGAAATTGACTAAAATTGCAACCCCAGTACCATCATAAATTGACACCTTGCCGATACTTTTACGACCTTTTGTGACTGGTGGTGTCGTGACATGATTTACAACCCTACCTTGTATAGTCTCTGGTTCGCCATCTTCAGTCCGACCCACATTGTATATTTCAATAATTTTCGATCTATCAATGTAATCGCGTGGGTAGTATTCCAGCAATCCTCCTACTGTGCTGATTTTGATTTCTTCCTCTAATATTTCAGACCGACGAGGACCAATACCTTTAACATATTGTAGAGGATTGTTGAAAATCTCAAGCGATTCGACATCTGTTGTAACAGGTGTATCTCCAAGTGTAATAGGTGCGTCCTCATCATTTTCAACGTATTCAGTTTGGGTTTTAGGGATAACTTCAAACGGAAGGATAGATGATTTTGGACTATTCTTATTGATAACTGGTTCTGAGTTTGATTGAGAGTTAATATTTTCCGAAGTACTCGTTTGTTTAGGTATATTTGTGTTTTGAAAAAGCGGTAAATTATCAAATTGATTTGAAATTGTAGATGATGGTTTATCATTCTCTGTTATTTGTTCCGATGTCTTCTGTGTTGTCTCTTGTGTATTGGAATTCTGTGTTGAAGGTAGATTTGTTATTTCCTTACCTGCAAGTAACGTATTGATCTGTTCGGTAGTGTTTTCAATGACACTTTTGCGTTCCTTTGGTGAGATGCTGGAATAGCTTTTAAACAGATCTACAATATGATTTACAATCAGTTTTTCCTGATTAGTAAGTTCAAGTTTTCTTGCCTGACCAATCCAAAGGTCAACATAAGCAGCCATTCCGTTTATGACGACATTATCTTGACATCCCATACGCAATTCTTGTTGGAATGGACGCGATATTGTTGATAAAATATGTTTTAATTCGCTCATTCTTACCTTTAATGACATTTAAAATTAAAAAGGATAAATGTAAATCCTTAATCAAAATAATATTAAACCTGAAGATATGAAACTGGAGGGTCTTTGTATATACAACGTATCTGAATTGATTTTTGCTACATAGGTTAGGTAGAGATTTAAAAAGCAAACTAAAGGTTAAAACCGTTTCAGAAAAATATCACCACTATCAGTTTGACTATTACTCCATATAACACACAAATTCTCTTTACCATCGGATATTACATAGGGAGGAAAATGTTCTCCATCATTTGTTGATATAGCCTTACCGCCTTCATCCCACATAAGATTACCATCTAAATCAATTTGTTGACAGTATAATGCATCCACGCTCTTCTCACCGAAATCTCCTCTGTAATCTAACCAAGCGATAAAGAATTTGTTATCTTCGTCAGCGACAATAAAAGGTCTATCCTGATGTCCGCCTACAGTACAGATAGGGATTCCGTCTTTTTCCCAGATTAACGTTCCTGATGCATCGATTCGTTGGGCGTACAAATCAGAATAAATATCACGTTCGTCCTTCCAAACGACTATGATTCCCCCAACTCTATCTGATACGACAGCAGCATTTTTCTGTATGCCATCTGCTGTGCAAATAGGAACACCTGTTTCCTTCCACATTTTGTTACCTTCTGGTGAAATCCGCTGAGCATACAGTTGGTCATTGATGAAATTTTCATAGATTTGCCAAACGACAATCAACCCCTCATTCTGATCAGAGACAACTCGATGGTCTCCTTGTGTTCCTTCTGATGGAGAGACTAATATAGGCTCATTCCACAATTTGACACCTTCATGACTTAGCTTATGTGCCACGATGTGCCATTGTTCATGTCCAACAACATCCCACCAAACAACATAAAAATCTGTTTCTCCAGCTGCGATAAGAATAGGATTGCTTTGTAGTGTTTCAGATAGATGGACAGGTATACCATCATGTTCCCATAAGATTTCTCCAGCAGAATTAACACGTTGGATATAGAGATCTTGAAATTCTGAACTGTTGCGTTCATCCTCCCATACAAAGATTGCCCCACCTTTACCATCACTGAGAATCGCTTGTGTTGATTGATCAGCAGCGTTTGTACATATCGGTATTCCATCTTTTTCCCAAAGAATTTCACCATTCATATTTACGGCTTGTGAATAGATATCCCAACTACTCCTACCCCTTCGGTCATTCCATACCGTAATCACATGTGTGTCGTATCCAATCATTCGTAATCGTCGTTGGTTTCTGTCTGCAACAGAGATTGGTAGACCGTTAGGTTCCCAAAGCAGATTTTTCGTGCTGTCTATCCTTTGTCCGTATATATCCCAGTGCTTCCTTGTGCGGTAATCTTCCCATATTATGATTGCCCCACCTTTACCATCGGAAACACCTTGTGGAAATAGTTGACCGTCTTGTGCTTTTGAGATAGATACGATCTCAGATGCATTGACAGGAAATATAGGGGAGATAGATAAGACATATACCAGAAGAAAAGTAATGCAGTAGACTGGTGTGATGCTTAGTCTGAAAATAGAGTTTTGGGTGTCCATAGATTATGCAATTTCCCTTTCGTATATATATCCAGTGTGTGCCAGTCTTCTATAGGGAGTTCTACCTGTGCGAGGGCAGCCGTAGGCATCGTCACCGTTTGTCCAGTAAGGTTTGCTACAAGCTGCTCCATTGTTGGGTTATGTCCAACTACCATTACAATTTCATATTTATTAGGTAAATCCTGGATCTTTTCGTAGTATATTCCCGGAGGGGCATGATAGAAACTATCAGTTTTCTTTATTTTTTCAGTATATCCGCATGCCTTAGCGACTTTTGTTGCAGTTTTTCTTGCACGTTTGGCAGATGATGTTAGTATACGATCTGGAACTAATCCTTGTTCATAGATGTACTTGCCCATACGTGGTGCATCACGTTTTCCTCGCTTATTTAGCGGTCGATCATAATCGGCAAGTGAAGTATCTTTCCAACTCGATTTTGCATGTCTTAGTATAAGTAATGTTTTCATCGTAGTTTATTAATAAATATATTTGGAGGAATTATACTTGTGTCCAATCCATGATGACACCCAAATATTCGTTTTTACTATCAGTCAATCCGTCATAAGCGGATTGTGCATCTTCTGGATTAATAACGTGTGTTAGTAATTCCTCAACCTTGAATTTTCCTTCTTTAATCAGTGAGTAGACTATTTGTGAATTTCGTTCAAGTGAATGTTTGGATTCACCAGTGTGCATTGTCGGATATACCCATTCATGAGCACTGCGTAGTGTTATTGCTCCCCGACCTATCAGATGCGTATAATTGAGTATGTCAGTAACATTTGTGATATACTCGCCGCGTGGTGATCCGAGTAGGATTACCTCACCCTTCGTCCGAGTTAACTGATATGCTAATTCAACCAGACGAGGGTTACCGATAGCTTCAACAGTTACATCTGCTTTCTGTCCACCTGTAATAGAATTGACACGTTCATGGACATTCTCTTCGTCAGGATTGATTAGGTGTTGGATACCACACTTCTGTGCAATTTCTATCCGTTCTGGAACGCGTTCAACACTAATCACCTTCATTCCTGCCAAATTGAAGAGTTGAGATGCAGAATTACCGACTAACCCCAAACCGATTATAACTGCAGTATCACCAAACTCCACAGAGGATACGCGTAATGATGTCATTGCGACCGTTGCCATTCGGACAAACGGTATCAGTTTAGCATCTATCTCTAAGGGAGGTTTGAATGCCAACATCACTGAAGCAGTTTTGACAATGGATGCATGCGAACTATAGCAGAAAGCAAAATCTCCAACTTCACACTTGGTTACATTCTCACCTACTTTCAGGACTTCTCCAATTGCAGTGTAACCCGAACCGTGTGGAAACCGAGTGCCGCTTTCTAATCCAGTAAAACCTGCCCCTTCTGTACCAGGACTTATTAGACTATAATGAGTTTTAAGCAGAATCTGGTTGGGTGCAAGTGTCTCATCAAGTTCAAAATCCTCTAACGTTGCAGTACGTTTCGCTGGCATGATGATCTGTTTGCCTATCATGAATTTTCCCTCATTAAATATGCTGTTTTGTGTTTTTGAGTATAATCTATAATAACAGGAGTATGTATGCAAGTCAAATTATATTAGTGTAACGTAAGTTTGATAATAGGTATATGAACTTCATTTTTTCAAAAAATCACCCTTATAGACCCAGTAGGCGGGGAATGCCAAAAGGCATTCATACCGTTGATTTGGCGGTTTCCTAACCAATGCAGAATGCCAAACGCGCATTCTGCCATAAGCGTCAATTTAAGGAGGAAACGCGTTCGTAGTCGCGCAATTTATTGCGCCTCTTACATTCACCGGTGGGTAGAGTTTCCTCACCCGCATGCTCACATACAGTCCGTAGGTCAGAACGAGCAAAGCGACCTCCAACATGTATTATGTCTGAACAAGGATTTTCAGGATAAGAGTAGAGGTAGCATGGAAGACACGGAAGGGACAGTAGGTTTTTGATGTTTCAGGTTTGTTTTCAGAGGTGTTGCGTTTTGTGTCTTCAGCGATTTAGACAAATATCAGTACCTGTCAATACAGAATGGACTAATGTCAAATTCGGTTTCACCACTTAATGCTAACTCACTCATGATGCGTCCAACAAGTGAACAGAACTTAAAGCCGTGTCCAGAAAAACCAGCAGCAATCAGTAAATTCGGACATTCTGGATGTTGGTCAATGATAAAATCTTCATCCGGTGTTTCGGTGTATAAGCATACTTCGCTATGTACTGTCTTACCAAGTTCAGGTATACGGTTATGGACATAAGTGTCTATACGGTTGATATAGTCCATTTCAGGTGTGCGATTACATGTATCTGGCGAGACAGATTTACCCATTCCATGCCGCGCTACCTTTGCTCCATTAGTACCAAAATACGGCATACCGTATATGAATTCTCCTTCAGTAGTAATCTCTGTGAATACAGGAAATTGGTCGGGTTTGAACAACATTGTATCTGTTGGTTTATAATAACAGACCTGCTGTTTTGTTACCGTGAGTGGAAGGTTGGGTTCTGTCAGGAGAGAAGATGTCCATGCGCCTGCTGTCACAACGACTTTTCTACCTTGAAATTTTCCATTTTCAGTGTTAACTGTCGGCACATCTGTCTGCCAATCTATTTCAGTGACTGGTGTATTTTCTCGGATTTCTGCTCCGTACTGTTCTGCTAACTTTAGGTGAGTTAAGACACATTCAGACGCATAAAGAAAACCTGTATCTTTTTGCCAGAGTATATCTATATCGTTTGACACTCTAAATTGTGGAAAACGTATAACAAATTGGTCAACACCCCACCACTCAGATTCAACCTCAGCAGCATCCAGACTTTTCCGCACATCTGATACATAACGATTTCCACTTCCTCCAAGACTTACGCTTCCTGTAATGAACAGTAATTGTTTACCAACTTCTGCTTCCAGATTACGCCATTCTGAATAAGCGGTTTTCATCAATTCTGTATAGAATGGTTTGTCATAGAAGAACCTGATGATGCGCGTTTCACCGTGTGAACTTCCATAAGTATGACCACGTTGGAATTGCTCTAATACAAGCACATCCACATCTGATTTAGCAAGGTGGTAAGCAGTAGCACTTCCCATGCCACCTGCTCCAATTACAATTGTATCGTAGATATGTGAAGGCATTTTATGAGTAGAAAGGTTTATTGTGTAAGCGGGAACGGATTTGACACAGTGGTAAAATGTTCGAAACGGTCTTCACCGCGTAATAAAATCGGTTTCCAAGGACGTTTCAATGAATTGTCCTCTGCTTGTTTAACTGAAGGTGCGATGTATCGGATTGTTAAACCACATCTTCTCCGCTTAGAATGGTTTGGCAAACTCCCATGAATTATCATGCCGTGATGAATGGACATCTCACCTGCTTTTAGGATAAGGTCAACAGCACTCTCTGCTTGTGATTTAGATACGGGTACTTCCTGATTGATGCTCAAAAGATTACCTTCTTGTTCAGATTTCCCATGTTCTTTCACACCTTGATGATGACTTCCGGGAATTACCTGCATACATCCGTTTCCTATGTCGCTGTCATCAATAGCATACCAAGCGGTGACAGCATCGGGTGGTTCAAGTCCCCAATAAGTGACATCTTGATGCCAAGCAACGAATTTTTCGCGAGGACCATATTTACAGAAAAAGTGTGTAGCCAAAAGCATTACATCAGGACCAATAAGTGCTTCGATGACATCCACAATCTTGGGATGTATAGCGAGTTTCCATATAAATTCATAGTCGAAATGCCAATCAATCAGTCCGATTTCACATTTTTCTTTACCGACTTCTGCCTCTAATGCATCATATTCATCACGATAATGTGATGCTTCAGTTTCTTCTGCTATGTGTATTCCTGTTAAGTAACCGTCTTTCTGATATTCAGTTAAGAGTTGTCCATTTGTAGATTCCATGTGTTTTCCTCTAATTTATAGATCAGGAAGTTGCCACTGTTTGTGCCATTGTGAGTCTTCTGGTGGTGGTTCGCCAGTATTTTGCATTGTCTCAAAGGATTTCAATGCTGGTGTCACTTGTTCTGTCCATATCTTTTCCAGCTCATTGAAAGTAACTGGTTCGCGTTTCTTTATATTCAGTCTGGCATAGTCATCAAGCAACTCCCGCATCTTTTTACCAAGCCAAGTGACTTCATCATTTACCATACGTTCTCCAACGCGACGGTCAGAATCATAAGCATTTCCACCCATAGCGAAGTGTGGTCCAGGTTCATCTTTCTCAGGCATTCGTGACATATCAACACAATCCGGTTCTAATGCCCACAATAGTGATGTTTCAACTCTACCTGCATGGTCTGCACCATCACCCTGATTGCTGAAACCGATGTGATTTGCCTCAAAATCTGGCAACCCATATAGACGCATCGCAAAGTTGGATTGTACTATCTCAAGGAGTGTTTTCAAGTCTTGCCAATTTGGACCGTAATGTCCCGTGAGGAAAATAGCAGCGTGAAATCCGAGTGCATCAGCAGCGCGTATATGATAACAGACGTTTTTGAAGTGTTGCCATGCTGGCATAGCCGACATCCAACTCCGCACCTCACCGACATTCTGATGTGCCCAGTTCGCATACATACCGTGTTCATGGATATGCCAATAATCTGGAGGTGCGACAATGCCACCGTGCGTTTGTGCTGCTCTACATGCGATTGCATGTGCCTTGAGTGCATCCAGTCCAACTGCATTTTGTGGACCGTGTGGTTCGCAGAGACCGTAAGTAAAATAGACTGCAGGACACTTGTCAAAAGCTGCTTCTAATTCATCTGGAAACATCCGTTCCCATCGCACTTCATTTCGCATGATAAGACTCCTCATATATTTCAAATTACTGTTATTATCACTCTTTCCATTCCTTGAACACAACGCCGCATCTTGGACATTGCGTTGACAAACCCGTTTGCCGCTGTCCACAGTTCGGACACCACGTTTTGATTCCATGTTTTTGCCGATACATCGTTAAAAAAATCATCCAACCTGCTATAAGTATGAATGCCAATAGGATAAAAGCAATTTCATAATACATTTTTCATTCATATACCATCTAACAGTTTTATCTCATTTCTAAGTTGCTGAACACTGATTGATCAGGTTCAAAGTCTTACAGATTTTTTTAGCACCAGCAAGATTTGGCTGCAATTCAAACGCCATGTGCAAAACCTGACGCGCATGGGGGAACAGGTCAATTTCAACATAGAATTCAGCGATCTTTTTGTACATCCATGCCGTTTCACGTTTTGACAACTCTAAATCCTGTATCTTAGAAAGCGGAATATGAACCATCTGTTGGTATCCCTCAGAACTAAAGTGATAGAGATAGATCCTTTTCAGTCGATCTTTCACTTCTTTAATGAAATGCTTGAAACATGGACGTTTTCCTTCAGCAGACAGTAAAGATTCGTAGATGTGCATTGCCAATTCTAATTTTCTATGTCTTTCAGACGCTGAACTACTTCCATTAGAAAAACCGAGATTCTGATATGCTTCAGCAATAAGAAATTCACAGTCCCGACTATCTTCATAGTTGAAGAAATCGTCAATGCACCATTTCGATCCTCTCTTATCACATCTTTCGAACAGTTGCTCATACATAGTAATTCCTATTTCGTAGTTCTGATGCAACAGTGCTTGAAACAGTATTTCCATTGTGGAATAGTTTTGATTGATCCCATCGTGCTTATCATAATAGGTTCGTTTGGCTTGTTGGTTGCGTTCTATGTTCTGCAATATCCGATCATATTCGGCTTTACGTTGTACGTCATGCAGAACATGATAAGCATTACACACCTCACGAAACATCTGTTTTGCATTCTCAGTTTGCTCGTGATTATAGTTGATGTCTACTTTGTCAGGGTGATATTTTTTTGCGAGTTTACGGAATGCTTGTTTTATTTCTGAAATTGTCGCATTACGACCTATATTTAAGATTTGATAATAGTTTGTTATTTGCATGGCTAAATTGTTTGAAAGAAAAATGTGATATTATAATTCCATGTATTTTTGGTTTTGTCAAGTGGAATTTGGGAAGGAATGGTACAGGCAATTGGTGTGTAACTAAACCCATCCAGCCAAAATGAGATGACGGAGTTCAAGTAGTAAACTTGGTTGATGTCTTAGTAGAGTTTGGAATATTTTTGCTAACGTCATCTGCTCACCTGGTACTTTAGAAAGCACCTCAGCATATTCGTCGTACATTTCATCACTATATTTGAGTACACAATCTCTGATGCGACAAATTCGTTTAAAATTTTTCCCTTTCTCACGATCCCATTTATCAGCATAGGAACTGAGGACCTTCTCCGATACATCACCTTTATTGATTCCCTCAATAGCAGCTTCGGCAGCATATTTACCAGAAAACATAGCATTGGGTATACCCCCACCAGAACAAGGGTCACTGTGATGTGCTGCATCCCCTATAAGTAAGATGCCATCTCCTACGATTTGAGGTAAACCGTAACCCACAGGCACTGCCCCACAAACCAATCCTAATATTTTTCCTTCTGGAAACTTCCTTTTTACAAATTCGTTGAGGTAATCTATTGCAAGTTTGTTCCCTTTTCCAGAGATGCTCCCTCTAATACCGATTCCGACATTTGCAATATCATCACCTTTGGGAAACACCCATAAGTATCCACGCGGTGCTTTTTCGTGTCCTACATAGAAGTCCAAATATTCTGGTATAAGTTCAATATTTGAAATGAGGTATTGAGCACAAATTGCGACATCACGGAGTTGGTGTGTTGTGTCAATACCTGCCCAACGACCAACCTGTGATTCTACACCATCGGCTGCAATAACCACTTTCGTTTTACAAGTGTATTCTCGACCAGAATAACGAAATGTCACTCCATTCACAACATTTTCCGCAGAGGTGGTTACACCTGTGACACGAGCTTTTACCATTATTTCTGCACCAGCATCTGCTGCTAATTCTGTAAGTCTTCTATCAAAAACTTTCCGTTCAATTACATATCCAGCATCTTGTTGATGAATTGTAACAGGAGTTTCATTTGGAGAAAAAATACGCGCGCCATGTATCTGTTGCGATACCCATGCAGGATCAGGATCAATAAACTCACACAGTTCCACTGTGCTGATACCCTCCGCTCAGCGGACAGGTGTACCGATTTCTTGTCTTTTCTCTAATATTAGAACACGTAATCCGTTTTCCGCTGCTACTTTTGCAGCAATGGAGCCACCCGGTCCAGCACCGACAACAATGACATCATAATCTGAATGAAACATCTTTCCTCTTTAGGTAAACACCATAATTATTTTCGAGCATTATATTTATAAATTTAACGTGAGTTCGGAAAAAGATTTAAGATTTTAGAGAAAGTGTTGTCTCCTTGATCTGCTGGTGTTCTTGTAGGTTTAACGAAGGTTTCTTCTCTAAATAGGTATAAGCAATCAACGCAGCCACTATATTTGTTTGAAAGTTAACAAAGCTTCTATGTCGCGTGTGTTGAAGTTGGGTCTGCGTTTTTATCTCCTTGATAACCGACTCAATGAGCATCCGCTTTCTCAACATCATCGCATCAAAATCTGATAAAGGTTCCGGTTTCATGTTTTTGCGAACTTTATATACCAAGTCAATACCTTGGGTTCGTAAGTATTCACGCAGGATTTGGGAAATATATCCCTTATCCGCATAGAGTTTACCAAACAGACCCATTGCCAACTTCGGCACAACCTGCCGTTCATCTGTCGTAGCAGTCGTGAGTTCAACTCCCAAAAGTTCACCAGATGTGTTAACACTCAGGTGAAGTTTGAACCCATAGAACCAACCGACTGAGTTTTTGCTGCGTGATGCGTGTTCTGCAAAGACCCGGTGTGTTGGAATACGACGATTATGGCAGACTGCTACAGGAGCAGAGTCAACAAAGGAGACACCATCGCAGGTGCTAAACCTTGTCCGAAGATAAACGAGCAATGCTTCAAGAACTTCTTGTTGAAGTTCCACAAAACGATTGTAGCTTACTAAGTTCGGGAATGCCCATCGTAAATAGTGTGAGACGTGTTTTTCATAATACGCTTTTAGGGTGCGATAATCACTTTGATGAAAAAGGATAAGGATCGTCATCACCTCGCTGGGATGTAAAGTGCGCGGGCGTCCTCGTGTTTCAGGGCGTTGGCTCGCAGGTAGTTGATGTGCTGCTTTATATTTTTCATACACAATAAAAAAGTCGTGAATTTCACAGAAAAGTGATACAATAGCCATCGGAGAACTCCTTTTACTGAAGGTGTAATTACTTCATTATATCAAAGGGGTTCTCTTAAATCATACACTTATTTATTTCCGAACTCACGTTAGAAATTAGTATCTATAGCAAAACGTCTGCTAATTCCGTGAAATCTTTCACTGTCACATCGGGTTGAAACGGCGTATCCTCATAAGGTAAATTGTAGCGATTGACAAACGCACCGCGATATCCACACGCCCGCGCACCCATAATGTCAAATGAATTGGCAGATACCATCAAGCATTCACCAACTTCAAGACCGAGTTTGCCTGCTGCACCCCGATAGACTGCAGGATGCGGTTTAAACGCACCAACAGACGTAACCGAAA
Source organism: Candidatus Poribacteria bacterium (assembly GCA_022825665.1). GTDB lineage: Bacteria > Poribacteria > WGA-4E > WGA-4E > WGA-3G > MSPOR6. The sequence continues at coordinate 5,765 of JAJDWI010000023.1, read as the reverse complement.
TTACATCAGCAAAACCCCACTTAACTCGTTGTGTGACAAGGTATTCCAAAAACTCTGGATCTCCGTTTGATAACACTACTAACTGATACCTTGACTGAAGCCGATGGAGTGCTGGCAACACCTCTGGAAATGAAGATAGATGTTGCCAACCCTGCATAAATTCTTTTACAGTTTCAGGTGACGCATCAATACCGTTCCGTCTTAACGTGTAATGCAGTGCACGTCGTACCGTTTCCAGATATCCGCTATGACCAAGCATTAGTATCGTATCCTGATACTGCTCGATCCGTTGTCTGTAACGCCACTGTTCCCAAAATTCGCCTGCTGATACATTATTAATATCACGGTTATCTAACGATTTTTGGATGAACGGTGTAAGGCTGCCACCTAAATCTAAAATAGTACCGAATAGGTCAAATGTAAGTGCTTTTGTGTTAGCGAAATTCAACATAAACATCCTTGTGTTATCGTAGGGCTGAATCAGGATTTACAAACTATGTTTTTACCTCAACAGTTTTACCTGTTGCCATTGCCTCAAAAGCAGCATCAATAACACGCATCTGGTTAACGCAGCTTTCGGGTGAAATCCGATGTGGTTGTCCTGTCCGCAAACATTCGCACATGTGCTCAAGTTGCATTGCAAACTGATTAACAGGTTCAATTTCAATCACTTGACGACCTTCTCTATTTTGAAGGACAATGTTTACGTTAGAACCACTATTATTCCATGCTGCATCAATTCTAAGCATACCTCCCCAACCAGCCATTTCTGCATACTGACCACCAGCACAATTAAATCCAGTAGAAATCTGTGCGGTCTTTTCACCGGGAAACTCTAACAATAGATAGGAACCATCGTCCACTTCTAACCCCGCTTGAGACACACCAGAAACCCGTATCGGTTCAGCACCAAACATAAACCTTGCATGGTGGATATTGTAGCATGCCAAATCGTAGATACTACCACCACCTTTGGCTTTGTTAAATCGCCAGTTTGCTTCAGGTTTACGGGTTTCGGGACTGCCTCCACCTCCTCCTGTGCAGAAAGTGCTGCGCAGTGTCATAAATTCACCGATTGCTCCAGAATCCACTAATTCCTTTGCTTTGATGTGCATCGGATGGTGACGAAACTTAAACGCTTCCGCAACAAGAACATCGTTCTCCAAAGCAGCACCAACGAAAGCCTCTGCTTCTGCGGCTGTTGAAGTGAAAGGTTTCTCGCACAGAATCGCTTTCACTTGACGGGATTCGGATATTTTTATGCCAACCTCAGCGTGGAACGCACCCCACGTACAGATGACTGCAATATCCAAATCTTCAGTTTCCAACATTTCCTCTAAAGAAAGATACCGGTTTTCTTCAGGGACATTAAACTGCTCACCGAAGCCTTTTAATGCACCTTCTGAAACATCAGTAATTGCTGCCAATTCAGCACTCGGTGCATGCTGACATGCACCACCATGGGCACGGGCAATTCCACCTGTTCCAACCAAACCAACTTGGTATATTCCATTTTTGGGCATATTTGTTCCTCACTAATATTGATTATAGACCTTCTTATCTCAATGTATAACCGTTTTCAACAATAGCCTCTCGTAAAAAATCAAAAGGAAGTTCACAGGGATTTTCAACTCTCTTCCAACGTTCCACTGCCTCTGGACGCACAATAATTCGTCCTAACGAGATACTTAAGAAAGTTTCAAGACGTTTGAGTGTTTCTTCCTGTTTAAGCACAAAATCCTCAAAACGAATCTGAAGGATATGTTTAGGTTTCGGTGTTGCCTTCATCAATTGATATTGATAGTACCAAGAAATGGCGCGTCTTTCGTAAATGTCATCAGTCTGTTGATAATCAATACCGAAATCGCGTAAATTATCAGTTTTATGGCTACCAAGGATACAATCTCTCGGATCTCGAATCCAATGAATGTATCGAATATCGGGAAACATGCGTACTATCCAAGGATATACAAGCGTTGTCTCAGGTATCTTCCATCCTTTGTATGCAGAAGTGTCTTTCATTACATCAGCAAGATAAGTGTTAATAAGTTGCTCAAACTCTGGGTCGATTGGCATTGTGAACAATGGATCGAAATTCCAAGTTAACCCACCTTTCCATTTGACGTATTTTGCCATCACGCGGCATGCATCATACATGGCAAACGGTGGAATCTTGTCACCAGATGGATTTATTTGGCTGCCCATGTAGACACCGCTTGCATAAAGCGTATGGGAAATTGCACGCGTCCCAGAATGCCCTCGACCAATCACTGTGATTAAGTTTTCCATTATTATTTTACCTATCTAACTGACATAGAAATAACTTGATAATTTAATCTAATTGAATGATAATAATTATAAGATCGCGTGTTGACAGCACTTATTCCCAATGGATATTTTAAGAATGCCAAAGTAGGAATGCTATCAACAACTTTTTTCATTTTAACAAAATTCTATAACAAAGAAAAGGTCTTTTTTACGATAGAATGGCTTATGTAAAGATAAAGGAAATTTATATGCAGAAATCAGCAAGTATATTTTGTTTAAGTTTATTAGTGTTAATATTCATCGGATGTGATAATGTGCAAAAAGTGCTTACACCCAAACCTGAACCGACTGTGAAGATCGGTTTTATCGTTGCCGGTGAACGGGTAACCTATCCGAACGGTGCAGAATTAGCAGTGACAGAAATAAATCAACAAGGTGGAATATTTGGCATGCAGGTTGAATTAATAGGTCATATTAATTCCGAAGCAATTTTAGATACCTCTGTCCAACTCACAGAATCACTTATTATTGATGAGGGTATTGTCGCATTGATTGGACCGAATCGTTCTTCACATGCTGCAGTGGTTGGTCCTGTAGCACAGAAGCATCAGATACCTATGGTTACCACAACTGCTACCAACCCCAATGTTACAAATGCAGGTGATTTTGTTTTTATGGCATCCTTCACAGATAGTTTTCAAGGTGCTGTAATGGCACAATTCGCCAAAATGGAACTCGGTATTTCAACGGCTGCAATTTTGACACGAAGTGGTGACCTCTATACAGAGGGGATATCCGAATTTTTCGCTACTAATTTCGACGCACTCGGTGGAAATGTTGCAACACATGCGTTCTACGAAGGTGGCACGGAAGATTTCATGGAACAGTTAACACAGATTGCCGAAATGAAACCTGATGTCCTTTTCACTGCTGGATTTGCACAGGATATTGTAAATATAACAGGACAAGCACGCGCAATACCGTTGCTAAATGCGGACGGTGAACCTACCATATTCCTTGGCGCAGATTCATGGGACAGTGAACTTGTGTTTGGTGATGAAAATGCTGAAGTTGAGGGTAGTTACTTCAGCGGACACTTCTCACATGAGACAGATGAACCGATAGGACGAGCATTTGTTGACACATACATGTCTATCTATGAATCCACACCTACTGGGGGAGTCGCTGTGAGTTACGATGCTGTTAAATTGCTTTTTGAAGCAATTGAACGCGCTGGTAGTTTGGATGCAGATGCTATACGCGATCAACTTGCTGCAACAGAAAATTATATCGGTGCAACAAGCATTGCAAGGTATAATGAAAACCGTCACCCAACGAAAAGTGCAGTCATTTTCACTATCAAAGACGGTAAAAAGCAGTTCCATCAACAGATTGATCCTTAAATATAAAAAATCTGTATAAGAAGTTTTCATGGTCAAAATTAGTTTTATGTATTCTGAAGAAAACCAAACAGTATTCAACAAAAGTTAATCAATAACAGAGTAAAAGATTAATTTAAAATATTCTGGTTATCTATCATTGAGGAGATTTCTGACCATGAAAACTTCATTTTTCTTGATATTGTCACAAATTCTAATATTTAGTTTTTGTCCCCCTTTAACTGCACAAGATAACGCACAAATCGGTTTACCTGAAGGGGCAGTAGCACGACTTGGCAAAGGTTCCCTTGGTGTAATACATTTTTCTCCAGATGGCAGAAAACTTGCAGTTTCAACTTCTGTCGGTATCTGGCTCCATGACCCACAGACTGGAAAAGAATTGGAACTATTAAGGCGTTCACATATTGCACATCCATACGTTTTTGCATATTCCCCTGATGGCAAAACAATTGCAAGTGTATGTTGGGGTAAACCTAAACAGACAAGTGGAGTGGAAGTATGGGATGCAACTAATGGTGAAGACAAAGCAATACTCATAGGGCATACAAGGCGTGTCAATTCGATAGCATTTTCTCCAGATGAAGAGACTATCGCCACCGGTGGATGGCGTCATGACAACACAGTCCGATTATGGAATGCACACACTGGGGAACACATTTCCACAAGTAGGATACAAACTCAATGGGGGACTTTTGTCACATTTTCTCCAGATGGGTCAACTTATGCTGCTGGGGACGAAAACATGGTCCACATCTTGGATGGAAAAACAGGTAAACACAAAATTACACTTACTGGCCATACAAAACGCGTTTTCTCTGCAGCATATTCTCCAGATAGCAAGACTATCGCTACAGCAAGTTACGATGGCACAATACGGTTATGGGATACTACCACAGGAAATCATAAAACTACATTTACCTCGGACAAAGAAAGTACCGGGGCAATCGTATACTCTCCTGATGGAAGGACAATCGCCAGTGGAACAGTAAACGGTGATGTGCAAATAATCGACACACAAACAATGCAACTTAAAACTACTTTCACTGGTCACACAGATAGAATCAAATCTGTCGCTTACTCTCTGGATGGTAAGACAATCGCTTCTGCAAGTAGAGATGAAACAGTGCGATTGTGGGATGCTGCAACAGGTGAAACTAAAGCTATTCTCACAGGATATCATCGTATTAACACCGCTGCATATTCTCCCGACAGCACTACGATTGCTACTGGAAGTGGGAATAACAAGGTGCGATTGTGGGACACAAAAACTGGGAAAATAAAAAACACCTTTACTGCTTTTACTGGTTACGGAAGAATTACTATAGTAACATATTCTCCCGATGGTAAAACCATCGCTGTCGCGAGACCTTTTAGTACAGTTCTATTATTAGATGCGCAAACCGGAAAACGTAAAGGCACACTCAAACATTTCGATTTGATTGATGAGATTATTAATGTAATTCAGGATCGTGAATATGATATAACTGCTCTGACATATTCCCCTGATGGTAGTACACTCGTTACAGGATTAGATTGTTATACTCATGAAAAAGGGACGGTAATTTTGTGGAATGCGAAGACAGAAAGACGTAAGCGAACATTATTTAAAGGGGCAGGTGGTGTACGGGATGTAGTGTTTTCAGAGAATGGCGAAAGAATAATTGCTACTGGGGACTGGAGTGAGAAGACGCGGGTGTGGGATGCCAAGACAGGGAAAGCACTCAGGACAATACCCTCCGACATTCCAAGAAAATCTTCAAGTAGAGTATTACATTCTCCTGATGGTACTACAACCGCGCACAGGGAACAAAATGGCACTGTAATAATTCGTAAAAGAGATGCTACCTCGCTGAAAGAATAGCGTTACTATCTTTAATCAAACCCCTATTATGCCTTGTTGGCGTGCTTTGTAAGCGCGCCTAATCAAATCAATTACTGGAAAAATTTACTATAGTTTACTATAGTTTGGACAGTTTTCGTTTGTATTGTTTTTTATACACTTGTCGCACCGCTGGTGCTTGGTTACTGGATGCATTGATGTTTCTATACACCTGTCGCACCGCGGGTGCTGCCGAAATAGACAATAAAATTCTTTTT
>JAJDWI010000097.1 GCA_022825665.1 Candidatus Poribacteria bacterium | reverse complement strand
CGGACATTAGAGTTTACCTCTAACTGACGTTTCCTGCTTCATCTAACACTGCTACAAAGTGTAGTCTAACACGTTATCCACAGGCGTTTAGCCTCTCGGCATGCCCTGCCGCGAGATCGACACAAGTGTCTGTCTGATAGTGAAGCCATCAGAAGTCTATATAGAGAGATTACCACAGATTTCAGCAAAAGTCAAGGACTTTTTCAACAATGGAGACGTTAGCCGTTCTACATCCCAAAGCTAAAGCATTGGGTTTTGAACAGAACGTTTGATAACGCTAAGAGTAGAAATGTTTAGAAGCTATATGTCAACTTCGCGTAATACAGTCCACCGTTGAAACCGAACGGGGCAGATCTTCTGGAATAGGTGAATACACCTGGTGAGTCGACAATGACTGTGCCTGAACTGTCTTCCAGTTTACCGCCACGAGATTGTCCGATCTCGTTTTCATCAGGTACCTGATCCAACAGGTTGTTTGCACCGATGGTGAGAGAAAGACCTTCATTCAACTGATAATTTGTTTGAATGTCAGTTACCCATTTTCCACCATACTCTTGACGGGCAGGATCATCTCCACTACCTTCTTGCACTGTATAGGTTCCAAAGTAACGCAATGCCCCACCAATTGTAAGATCACCGATAATGTAATCCGCATTAAGGTTAATACGGGTATTCGGTTGCCACTCTTCAATCATGGAACGTTCCTGTGATGGGAAGAGTGTATCTTCAAGACCAATCAGTATTTCAGGTGCTTCAACATCTCCGATAACTTCTGTATCAGCAAAGGTTAAAGCAACCTTCAAATTCAGAAGTGATTCGTTTTCAAATGTGTGTAAATAACCTGCTGCCACATCAACACCAGTTGTGCGTGTTTGTGCAACATTTGTGAAGACCTGTGCACTGTTTGCCCCTGCTTCAACTAATTCTGGCACACTTTCTGCACTGAAGCTTCCACTCAGGACAATTCGATCGTCAATCTGAATTAGGAAGCCATCAACACTGACCCATAATTTCTCAACTGGCTTCAAAACAACACCACCAGACACATTAAACGCTGTTTCCTCTTTTAGTTCTGGAATACCGAGTGCTCGTGCTGCCTCGCTATCATTTCTGAATGTGCCCACCTCAAGCGGGATCAGTTCATCCGTATCACCATCACCATCAATATCATCAGCGTCAATCTTGAATTGTGTACTGATATTATTGAAATAGAGTTGTTGCAATGATGGTGCACGGAAACCTGTACTACCCGCTGCACGTAAAGCAAATTGTGATGTTAGGTCATATCGTGCAGTTGCTTTTCCAGTTACAGTTGCGCCAAAGTCGCTATACTGTTCCCCGCGGATCGCAGCACCGACAAGAAGACCACTACCGGGTTCACCACTCAGATACGATTCAAAGTCTGCGTATCCTGCAATATTCGTGCGATTTTCATCTGTTTCTTGATTAGGACGGAAGCCTGGAAAGACCTGTATCCCTGAAGCCGCGCCTTCTGCTCCAAGACCGGCGTTAATCCATGAAACAGGTTCACCTGCATGGATTCCGTATCCTTCACGACGAAATTCAACGCCACCTGCCAAATTGATGAGTGAAGATTGATATTCAAGAGGGTAGGTAACGTCTAAATTAAAGGCAGTTTGTGATAATTCAAATCCACCAGCATCTGCTGATGTAGGACTTGCTGCCCCATAAGACGCGTTCATTGAGTTAGAAATGAAGAAGTCAAATGTATTCAATCCGTGATTGACGCTTACATCAACATTCAGATCTGTTCCTTCATGAGTCCAATCCACACCCAATGCCAGAGAAACATCTTCAATACCTGTATTGATTTCAGGTAAGAAACCATCAGGATAGACACTGGTGTCAGTACGTTCTGGTTGGTTGGCTCTACGGTAGAATCCTGCACTATTATTTTGCCGTGTAGAATATCCACCAAATGAATACAACTCCATATTCCCAAAAATTGGTAGACCGAAGTTGTAAAACCCGACTTTTTGTGTAGAATCAGCATCACCGATGCGGAAGTTCTGACGGTCAAAAGTATATTCGCGTGAGTCGAACTTCATACCTTCCTGTTTCTCACCATTGATAATCGCCATCGGTTCGTTTGGACCTGCTTCTTGCAAGCCATACTGTATATTACCTGAAAGACCAGCACGGTTGGTACGGTATCTATCACGCCATTCTGCTGTCAGATTGATATAACCGTCCTCTCCTACCTTCATTCCATAATTTGCATTACCGATCCATGTGTCACCATCGCCTTCATAGGTTTGTCCCCAATAAAAGTTAGCATCACCAGTGTCAACATCGTCTTTCAACACAATGTTGATGACACCAGCAATTGCATCGGAACCGTATTGCGCAGCAGCACCATCACGTAATACTTCAATCCGTTTAATTGCTGAAGATGGAATCGCATTGAAGTCAGTGCCTGCTGTTCCACGACCCACAGACGTATTGATGTGTAGTAGTGCACTTTTATGCCGACGTTTCCCGTTGACGAGTACTAATGTTTGGTCAGGACCCAATCCGCGTAATGTCGCAGGACGTAACGCATCCGTTCCATCACTAATTGATGAACTGGAAAAATTGAAAGAGGGTACTAACATTTGTAGTATACGACCCGTTTCTGATTGTCCGGTTAGACTAAGTTGTTTTTTCTCAACAACTTCAATTGGTACAGGTGCTTGTAAAGCTCGACGACCAATACTCCGTGTTCCTACCACAACGACTGTTTCGACGGTTTGAATCGGTGCAAGCATAATCGTCAATTCTTCCTGACCAGCAGTTACATTTACACGACTACTTGCATAACCGAGTGCAGTAATCTCAACAGATTGTGATCCAGTTATGTCACGGAATGTTGTTTCACCGTCATCATCTGTTTTCCGTTCTTCACCACCAATTAGTACTGTTGCTGAAGAAATGGCATTTCCGTTTTGATCCTGAACTGTCACTTTTAGTGAATCAGCGTATGTTTTCAAAGGTAATACTGAAACGATGCCTAAAAAAAGTATGACAACAATCCAGTAGTAATACCTACTATTCTCTGAAATTTGCATTAAATTGCTCCTTAGGATTTTCTTTGTATATTTTAAATATTTTACAAATGAATCACTGAAATTCATCATTTATCCAATAAAATATTGATAATAATTATGACTTATTCTTACATAGAATGCAAATAAATATATTCCGTGTTATATGTCTCCGTTATATTTCAGGGGTGATTTGTTGTTTTGATGACCGTTTTAGTATAGTTATTGTGAGATTAACATAGGTTGCGACTTGTTTGTGTGTCATGAATTGTGCGTAAGATTTGACGGTGAATTGTTTGTGTTTGTCTTGAGATTTCATGGGGTGTCCTCCTCTGAAAAAGATACAAAACTGTGTTGTTTTGCAACATTTTTGTATCTTTTTTGTGTTGTTGGTCTGAAGTAAGTGCTTGACTGGGTTTGTAGGTTGTTGAAATCGGTTTTTTTGGCGTTTTTTGGGGTAAAAAAAAGTTGTTTTTTGTATCTTTTTTTGTGCTGGGATATGGTCGGTTTTTGGGTGGATGTTTTTTGGGTGACGGGTTGTTATTTTTGTTAATAATGTGAGTTGTGTAGGTTTTTTGTTTTTCATAGTGATAGTATTATAACAGGTGTTAAGAGTGGATGGAAGGGTATGTGGTTTTGGGAACCATAAGTTTCATGTATGTTTGATGTATGTTTCAGTTTTTAGAATTGTCTGAACCCGGATTTTCAGGATTACAGGATTTTCAGGATAAGAGGTAGAGGAATGGGCAAGGATGGGCGAGGCGACCTCGCCCCTACGATAATGTCCGAGGCACAATGAATTGTGGGATTAGGAAACCGCACCTATCGTTGTTATTGATGATGTTTTTATGACAACAATCTATGTAAATATGATAAACTAAGATAGTATTGATATTGATAGCATTAACCTTTAACACTCCCCGTCAAATCCCCATGCTTTAGCTTGTGGGATGTAGACGGCATTTGATTTTATATGTGAAATAAACTTGATTTTGTTCAAGAAACATGGTATACTATTTATACCTTTTCAGTGGTGGTTGTTACTGCAAC
>JAJDWI010000049.1 GCA_022825665.1 Candidatus Poribacteria bacterium | reverse complement strand
ACAAAACACATAAAATCACATTAGAACTAACTATTAAGCAAAGGCATTGGTTTAGCAGTCAACGCTGCAATAAACCTTAGACACCTCGCTGTCGGATAGACAGAGAGACTAAACGCCTGTGGAGTCCGAATAAGACCTCATTCGGAGGCACGAGAGACGGAAGCAGGAATCACACAGGAGAGTTGTGTGCTAAAAGAAGCACACGGCTTTAGCCGTCGTGAGTATCACTAACAAAATACATAGATATTGAACAGAAACCGTGCTATCATGCAATCATGAATATAACAACCAATTAGAGGTGATAAATAAATTGAAACTTGGCGTATCCACTTACTCCTATTGGCACTTCACACCTGAACGAGTACCCATTGAACATGTCATAGAAGAAGCGGCAAAACTTGAACTTGACGGTATTGAAATCTTGCATCAACAAATGGCATCCGAAGCCACACCATATCTACAGGAACTAAAGCGACTTGCCTTTATTCATGGACTTGATCTCTACGCGCTTTCCATCCATCAAGGCTTCGTTTCTCCAGAGGCACACACACGACAAAGAAATATCAACCACACGATACATTGCATACGACTGGCTCATGAACTCGGTATACCATCAATTCGACTTAATTCCGGACGATGGGGGACCGTTGAATCATTCAACGAGTTAATGAAAACAGAGGGACAAGAACCGGCACTTCCAGACCATACAGAAAATGACGCGTTTGATTGGGTAATTGCATCAATCGAAAAATGTCTGCCAGATGCTGAGAGATACGGTGTTGTCCTTGGACTTGAAAACCATTGGGGGTTGACCTGTACACCTGAGGGAGTCAACCGTATCGTTTCGGCATTCGAGTCAGACTGGTTGAAGGTTACCATGGATTGTGGAAATTTCCTCTCTGACCCCTACGACAAATTGGAACAGATTGCCCCAGAGGCAGTACTTGTCCATGCCAAAACCTATTACGGTGGTGGAGAATGGTATTCTCTTGATCTGGACTATGCTAAAATCGGTGAGATACTAAATAGTGTAGATTTTCAAGGGTATGTTTCCATTGAGTTTGAAGGAAAAGAGGACGCACACACCGGTGTACCAAAAAGCGTAGAGATGCTGCGTAATAGTCTCAATCTATAAGACAAACAAAAAGGCGGGTTAGTACCCGCCTACGACTTTTCATGCCTAACCTGTTTCCCAAGGGGCAACTTCACCTACTGCGGGTGGTGCTGGAAAGCGACTAACTACATCCACTGGTCGACCCAAATCTGACGATTCAAGCACCCTTTCACATACTTCTAACACATGCCGCGCCTGTGCCCCGTTGCAACGTGGATTACGATCATTTCTGATTGCGTCTGCGAAATCGACGACACCTTTTCCCCAGTCCAGACCCGTATGGGATTTTTCAGGGGAGGGCTCATCTTGCCAACCAGATTGCGGTGTGAACTTCTTAATACCACGACCATCGTCATGTGCTTGAAGTGAAAATCCACCTTTTGTACCATGTATCTCATAAGGTGGAAGCTGAGAGGTTACGGTAAAACTGTGATATATAAAACCGTGTGATCCATCAACTTGTGGCACATCAAACTCAAGCACTGCAAACCCATGATCCTTCTCTGTCACTTCAAACTCTGTGCCTTGTCGTGGTCCTGTTGTTAAAATTCGTTTAGGAACAGCAACCCTGGCAAATCCGTGAACTGTCTTAACAGGTCCAATCATTGTTGTCATAGCAGTTAATGGATAGGGTGCGACATCTCGGAAGGGACCCGCGTGCATTAAAAACGCATCTGCACTTGGATGCCAATGTTCCAAAGGTCCACCGAAATTACCAAGCGTTGAAATCACTTCCCCAATTTCCCTGTCACGAATCCGCTGCCAGACGTTTTGTTGAACATAGCCGAGTATAGCGGATGGTGCACATGCCAGTTTTAAGCCATTTGATTCTGCTGTTTCTACAAGTTCGTTCGCTTCATCGGTCTTAATAGAAATCGGCTTTTCAGAGTAAACATGTTTACCGGCTTTAAGAGCAGCAAGTGAAACTGGGTAGTGTGAGATGTGGAGTGTTAGATTAACAATCGCTTCCACATTTGGATCATTGAACACTGCTTCAAGTGAGGGATATATCTTACCGCCTCCTCTCTCTGCAAGTGCCTTTGCGCGCGCTTCTTCTTGGTCATAATAGCCAATCAATTCAATATGATTTGGGTATGCTTGGCACCGTGGTTGATAACCTCCTGCTGCAATCATACCACAACCAACAATCACTGTTCGTAATGGGGTAATATTAGACATTTTATTCTCCTAACTTATACTGTTTCTACCTTAGATTTTCATTCCGCAATTCCTTTAAGCATATCAAATTATTTCGTATCTTTCCAATTTAAAACGATTCCGTCTCCTTGATTTTTCCTTGACATCTCAAGGATGGTCGTTGTAAAATAGTGATTATAGGATGGATAACAAAATGCAAAAAACATACACAACAATTCAGATTACCGTAGTATTTGTACTCATTACTTTATTGGGGTGTGCTTCACACAAAGCTGCCAGAGTACAAGATTATAATCAATTCGCTATAAAGACCGCACAGGCAGGACTCTGGAATGAGGCAATATTTCGTTGGAATCAGATTATTTCCATTGACCCAGATAATGCTGCTGCACATAACAACTTGGGAGTCGGCTACGAGGCACTCGGTATGATAGATGAAGCAAAGTCGGCTTATCAACGTGCTACCGAACTTAACCCTGACAGTAAATACTACCGTATTAATTACCGTAGATGCAGGCTACATATTCGTCGCAGTGGCAATGAAACCAATGAAACGGAACCTGAATTCACCGATAAAACGATAGAAGATACACCTGGGAGTCCTTCTAATGCGCAATAAATTGAAACCACTCATTCAACGGTTTCCACAACAAAGGATGCTTCTGAATCAACACATAATTGCATGTGTTATGGTTATTATGGCATTAACAATATCTGCTTGCGGTAACAAGGTGGCGCGTGTTCCTATTCCGATTAAAGTGCAATCCGAGATTGACATTGGTACCTATTCAAACTTTGCTGTGTTGCCATTTGTAATTGAGAAAAGTAGTACCAAGTTAGATGAAATTCCTGTTGAAATTGGTCCCGAAATTGCTCAAATTTTAAGGAGCAATTTAACACGTCAGAAACATTTTAAAATCGTAAATAAGCAAGAAACTGAAAGGTTGATGACTGGAGAACAGGTTGAAGAAGAATTACTTGAAGATACAAAACGTTTGAGCGAATTAGGTCAATATTTTGAAGTGAAAGGTATTATAGTTGGAAGTTACCGGTTTTATACTGATACCCGTCCTAGACGTTATTATGGGGAACGATATTCACATAATCAACAAAGGTATGTGATGGACTACCAAGATTATATGCAGAAAACCTATCTACTTTCACTTCGGGTAATGATAATTGATGTTGATACTGGAAATATTATCTGGGATGAGGATTATATCCAGCAGACAGCAGAGGCACACAGTCTCGGTTCATTCGTTTTCGCGCAAATAGCACCAAGAGAAACGACATTAAGAGAACTGAGCAGACGCGCTGTGTCCGATTTCACCCGTGAAATATCACCGCATTATGAAGAAGAAGACAGATTTCTTATGCGATAGATCTATCCGTATGAAAGTCTATATGATATTTACGCTGTCGTAGTAATATAATACCAAATTTTGAATTGTATTCTCGATGATAACAAACACAAAAGGTTAGACAGATGAGTAAACAAAAAACCACCCCTCATAAAATTATCACAAATCATAACAACATCGCGCGATTTTTTCTCTGCTTTTGTTTGATAATTTTTATTTCATCAAACGTATTTGCACAAGGGTTTGGTAAAAACAAGATTACTACTAAACGTTTTGATTGGCACATACACCGTACCGAACACTTTGATATTCACTATTATCCAAGTGAAGCGAAACTTGTACCAGTCATGGCTGCAATCGCTGAAGAAGCTTATGAAAAGCATAGTGAAGACTTTGAACATGAACTTGAAAATAGAACACCACTTATACTATATAAATCACACAGAGATTTTCAGGAAACGAATGTCATTCTTCAAGAGTTACATGAAGGCATTGGAGGATTTGCTGAACTTTTTAAACACCGCATTGTTATACCTTTTACCGGTTCACTTGAAGCTTTCCGTGAAGTAATTTATCATGAACTTATCCATATTTTTCAATATGATATACTTTATCAGAAACCGCATGCAAGTATCTATAGTGGAGAGTTTCTCTATTCTCCACCTATCTGGTTTATGGAAGGGATGGCGGATTATTTTGCTGAAGATAACGATGCTATTGGTGAAATGGTGTTACGTGATGCAAGTTTCAACAACAATATTGTTCCACTGACACAATTGCAGAATTTTAATCGTCTTAGTTCACCTTACCTCGGTTATAAGATGGGACAGTTAGCAGTTGGTTACCTTGTCCAGACTTATGGGCGTGAAAAAATCGCTGAAATTTTGCGAGGATTACGTCAGAGTCGAACCAAGAATATAGACCATGTTTTTAAAAATGTTCTCGGTGTAAGTCTTAAAGAGTTTGATAAAGGGTATCGTCAGATGGTACGTAAACGTTATTGGCCCCTGATAGAGGATAGGGAGTTGCCAAGTATCGTCGCACGGAAACTTACCGAACAATCTCGATTCTCTCACAATATAAAACCTGTTTGGTCTCCGAGTGGTGATCTCATTGCTTATATCACTGCAAACGATGGATTTTTGGAAATTGTCCTGATGTCAGCAAAAACCGGAGAAAAACTGAATCGTATTACCAAACGTTTCTTTCGCAATAAATATGAGGAAATTAGAACCGATTCCAGTGGTTCTGATCAAAGTCTGGCATGGTCACCTGATGGTGATCACATTGCCTTTATTGGTAAACATAGAGATACAAATTACCTTGTAGAAGTGAATATCCTTACGCATAAATTGACACATTATGTTAAACTTGATTTTGATGCTGCAAACTCACCAAATTATGATAGCATAGGTAAACGAGTTGTTTTCTCTGCACTAAAAGAAGGTCAAACAGACCTGTATATTATTGAACTTGAAAATGAAGGAATCAAACGATTAACTCAAGATCCATACAATGACACACACCCATCTTGGCATCCAACTAAAAATGCAATCATATACGCTTCAGAACGCGAACACAAAAACCGACTTGTCTTAATTGATATTGATCAACAAACAGAACATATACTCACAGATAGTGCATTAAATGCAATTAGTCCTGTTTGGATGTCCAACGGTGAATCAGTGTTATTTTGTGCTGACCTGAACGGTGTCTATGACGCATACACACTCAACCTTAATGACCGACAGATGACACGTCTCACGAATCTGATAACAGGTTGTTTCAACCCCACTTTTTCACCGGATGAGAAACGACTGCTGTTTAGTGCGTATGATAATGGGAAGTATGATATCTGTGTCATGGAATCCGATAACATTCTTGAGGAGAAAGTTGAGATCACTCCAGTAGAAACACAACCTGTTGCAATTCTTTTAGATTCTGATATTGCTGAACCAAACTATAGAATAGCGAAACGAAAGTACAGCACAAGCTCCTCTTTCCAATTGGACGCAATATTCCCTGAATTTAGTTATGGTGCAGATGGACTACTTCGAAGCCAAATCCAATTAAGTGCAAGCGATATGTTGGGTAATCACCGTGTCGGACTAAGTGTGATTAATCAAACAGGTGGGTACCTTATACCCGATTTTGTTGCGCAATATGGGTTTTTGACGCATCGTGCTGATGTTGGCGCGGTCATTTTTAATTATCATCAATACCACTTACTTGGTTCAATACGTAATCAGCGTGGTATTTTACAACGTGTCACAGGTGCTGGTGGGTATCTGAGTTATCCATTCGACAGGTATCATCGGTTAGATTTGCAGTATTCAATGTATACGACACCATTTTCCTATAATTTTCAAACGCGGGATCCTTTTGATTATTTTAACCGTGGACTTCTTTCCATTGGATCTATGGCTTTTGTTGGAGATAATACGATGTGGCGGGAATGGGCACCTTACAGTGGCACGCGTTACCGTTTTGAAATTGAACGGTCGTTCCCAACGCTTGGAAGCCAATTAGCACTTACGAATGTCGTATTTGATTTCCGAAACTATTTCGGTTTAGGGAGACGCACAACTATTGCTACCCGATTCTTACTTGGCGGGAGTTTCGGTGCAGACAAATCCCTATTTTATCTCGGTGGAATTGATACGCTTCGTGGGTATAACTACGAAGACTTGGTGGGATCCCGTTTGGGATTATTCAACGTGGAGTTTCGGATACCGTTCATAGATGTCCTATATTTCGGTTGGCCCATTCGCTGGTCAATCGGTGGTATCGGTGGTATCCTTTTTGCTGATTTTGGTGGAACTTGGTCTGATTTGCAATACGGTCCCGATAATCCATACAATATGTTTGACCGTGAAGGTCTTCGTATTCGGCTTGATGATCTAAAAGGTTCTGTAGGTGTCGGACTAAGACTACGGCTTGGTGTGTTATCCTTAGATTTCGCCGCAGCACGGCACACCGATTTAAGAAGCGTCAAACCCGGACTCAAATACCATTTCGGTTTAGGACAAGCATTTTAGACATAGCTGCAGCATATAAGGTCTTACAAAAAAAATAATGAGGAAGTCGGACTAAATCATATATTCCAGACAAGGAGTAACAATGGAATCAAGAATGAAACGTTTTATCATCTCTATAGGGGTATTAGCAGTCCTCGGTGGCGTATTTGCAGCTTGGATCAATATATTCCCAGATTTATTATGGTTCGAGATGGTGCAGTATCCCAACATTTACACCAAAATCCTTACAACAAAAATCTTAGTTGGTGTTATCGTTGGCGTGGCATACCTAATAATCCTTTTGGTAAATCTGTTTATAGTCTATAAACTGACACCTGCCCAACTCAGTCCAGCTTTCCTTGGTGGTACTGAATTCACTGGTGGAGAAACCAATACCCGTAAGATGATATATGGAGGACTCACGCTCATTGCAATCCTGTTTAGTATATTGATGGGATATACCGCAATTGATCGATGGGAAGTCTTTTTACGGTATACGCACGCCGAAGATCTGAATTTCCAGTCTGCAACACCGATAGTGGTAGAAGATAATATTGATTCAAACGAAATCACTGTATCAACTTTAGAGCTTGAAGCAAAGAAGATTCAGGTTGGTGATCAAGTAAGTATTCATGTTGATGGAAATGACCTGATAACTGCACAAGTCGAAGAGGTAATCACGAGAAGTCTTGAGCAAGAGGGAAAACAGATAACGATACCGGTTGGTCTACGTTTAGATGCTGAGGTGCAGATTGAAAGTGGACAAAAAGCTTATTTCACATCTGCGGCACGCGACCCAATTTTTAATCAGGATGTATCTTATTATGTTTTCAAAATGCCTTTGGAACGATACATCATTGGTACATTCTTCGGTATCTTTTTCTTAGTAACGATTTTTGCGATTATCATCTACTTTTTTCACGGTTTGATCACAGGTGAAACAAACCAACTAAAGTTTCAACCCCCAGCCAGTGTGAAAGCACATCTGTTCACTTTAGCAGCGTTGACACTGCTATTCCGTGCATGGAACTACCGTTTTGTTATGTTCGATCTGTTATATACATCAAATGATGTAGTGCGTGGGGGTGGTGGATATGCTGCAATAAACGCACGACTACCGATTCTATGGATTATGTTGGTAATCACAATTTTGTGTGCAATTGTTTTCATAATAGGCATTTTCCTACGACGCAATACTATTGTTTTCACAGGATTTATTGTTTTTATAGTTGCCGGTTTCCTTGGACAGTTATATCCAAGACTTGTTCAAACGTATCGTGTTGAACCAAACAAACAGGTCTTAGAACAACAATACATTAACTATAACATCAAGGGAACACTCAATGCTTACGGTTTAGAAAACAACACTGTTACCGAAGAAGAATATCCGTTAACAGAGCAACTCTCATATACTGACATAACGAGTCCTGAAAATCAACCTGTTCTAAATAGTATCCGTCTTTGGGATTGGCGTCCCTTGCGCAGAACATTCCGCCAACTGCAAGAATTACGATCACAATACGATTTCTTTGATGTTGATATTGATAGATACAAGGTCAATGACGATATCCAACAAGTTATGCTCTCCGCACGCGAACTAAACATCAACGAACTCCCACCAGCCGTCAGAAATGATTGGTACAAACAAACCTATACATATACGCACGGATATGGAGCCGTTGTTAGTCCTGTAAACGAAATAGTGAACGGTAATCCAAATATGTTCATTAGAGGATTACCCCCAATTGAATATGAAGACCGATGGCCCCATAGGTTTAACGCAGACCCTGGACCACGCATTTACTACGGTGAGCGTACCGACAGATACGTCATTGTCCACCCACAACGCACGGAATTAAAGCTTGAGTTTGATTATCCACAAGAAGGACAACAGTATGTCGACTATGCCTACCAAGGTAATGGAGGCGTTCAACTTTCTTCTTTTTGGCGTAAATTGGTCTACATGCTCAAGTTTAACAATGAAATCAAATTTATTCTACCGGGTGAAATAAAATCAACAAGTAAAGTACTATATGAGCGAAATATCAAAAGGCGGATTCACAAAATTGCTCCTTTCTTACGTTACGACGGAGATCCGTATGCCGTCATTCATGACGGAAGACTTGTTTGGATGATTGATGCGTATACTATCACCCATCGATATCCATATTCCGTTTCAATGAAAGAGTTTATTCAACGAAGAAGACAACAGGGTCCTATGAACCAACGGGATGGTCAACCATGGGGTAACTACATCCGCAATTCCGTTAAGGTAGTTGTTGATGCTTATGACGGTACAGTTGATTTTTACGTCATTGAACAGGTACAAGATCCGATTGTTGAATGTTACCGTAAGATATTTCCGTCCCTTTTTAAACCATTTAATGATATGCCTACTGACTTAAAAGCACATATCCGTTATCCAACTACGATGTTTCTCATCCAATCACGCGTCTATCAAGATTACCACATGAAAGATCCGATAACATTTTATGCTGGTGAAGATCAATGGGAAATTGGTACAGAACTTTACGACAATACAGACGCACAAAGCAGACAAGTCGCTACGACGACACAGCAGGTCAGTCCTCTTACACCGCAAAGTATCGTAGAGAAAAGCTTGCCGGACAATGTACAACCAGTTGAACCCTACTATGTCATCCTACGACTGCCAGGGGAAGAGAAACCTGAATTCATGCTGATGTTGCCGTATACGCCTCGGAACAAACCGAATCTTATCGCATGGCTTTCCGCACGATGTGATTTACCGCAGTACGGTCAGCTCCTCGTCTACCGATTTCCTAAGAGGGAATTGGTCTCCGGTCCAATGCAGGTTGAAAACTTCATTAGTCAGAAACCAGAGATTTCACAGCAAATCAGTCTATGGAACACGCAAGGCACGCGTGTTCTACGCGGCAACCTACTAATTATGCCGATGAACAGTGCGCTTCTATATGTTGAACCTATTTATATTCAGTCTGAAGATGAAAAAACAGCAATTCCAGAACTGCGGCGCGTCGTTGTCGGTTATGAAGAAGAAGATAACCTTCATGTCGTGTGGGGAGAAAGTCTTGATGATGCACTCAGAGAGATGTTCGTGAATACTTTGGGTTCGCAAAGTGATCTATCTACTACAATAGAAGGGACTGCTGAAGCAACTGAACAACCGCAAGTTGCGGCATCGGTGCGCGGGTTAATAGACCAAGCGGTCGGTTACATCAATAGTGCAAAAAATGCACAGCGGAACGGAAATTGGGCAGAGTACGGTCGCAATCTTCAACTTTTAGAAAATACATTGAAACAACTTGAAGAAAATGTACAAGAGTAATATAATATCTATAGATATTATATAGTCAGCAATTGATTTATGCGAAGGAGGTGAATCAGATGTCTCTTGATTGGAAACCACGTCACAGGGATATGATTATTGGTGGTATTCCTTGGCTTGCAAGAATTACCGATAAAGCGAATGCCAAACTACAAGGAATAATCGGTGAATACATATACCCGTGACCGCAGGACAAAATGTTCCTGGAGGAACATAACATTTCTGCTGACGAATTTGTTGAAATGGTAGAGAACAATCCCTCGGATGATGAGATGATTGCTGCTATGAAGAAATTGAATAGTTAATATTAAGTATATTATTCACGGTATAGAATTTATAGTTTTCGGTGGGCAGCCAGTCAACCGAAAACATATTGTAATAGTTTCAACAGCGCGTTTAATAAGCGCGCATACAAACCTATATCGCACTTTGGAGATAGTTTTCATTGAAACTAGATGAATTACGCGACCAAATAAATAGCATAGACGACCAACTTCTAAATCTTCTTCAGAAACGGGCGGAGATTTCCAAGAAAGTAGGTTCATTAAAGGCGGATTCTGGGGCGGAAATATTTGTTCCACATCGTGAGCACGAAATACGTAATCGTCTCAAAAAACAGAACCATGGTATATATCCTGAAAATTCGATTGAGAAGATTTGGACTGAAATTTTCAATGCTTCACGAGGTGTGCAAACTCCAAATAGGATCGCTTTTCTTGGACCACAAGGTAGTTTCGGACACACAGCAAGTCTATCGTTTTTCGGTGTTCATGCGGAAATGATTCCAATAACACCACAGGTTGATATCTTTACAGAAGTGGAAACAGAACGTGCCGATTTTGGTGTTGTTGCAATACAGAATTCAGTTTTCGGTACCGTTCGAGACGTTTTAGAACGATTCCAGTATACATCTCTGAATATCTGCGCGGAGATATACCAACCTATACAACATAATCTTATCTCAAAGTACCCACTCTCTGAGATTCAACGAATCTATTCGCATAATCAATCCTTTGCACAATGTAGATTGTGGTTAACTAAGTGTATGAAATCAGTTGAACAAGTAGAAGTGGTGAGTACATCTGAGGCGGCACAACGCGCAGCAAATGAGCCAAATTCCGCAGCTATTGCCAGTAAACTCGCAAGTGAGATCTACGAAGTTCCTGTGTTAGTTGCCTCCATCATGGATGAACCTAATAATACAACACGTTTTCTTGTTATAGGGGAACAAATTGTTGGAAAAAGTGGATATGATTGTACCTCTATTTTCTTTGCAGTTGAAGACAAGGTTGGCGCATTGTATGAAGTATTAGGGGTCTTAGAAAAACATGATTTGAGTTTGAGTTACATAGAATCACTCCCATCCAAAACCAAATCTTGGGAATATATCTTTTTTACGGATATTGAAGGTCATATTGATGATGACAACGTCCATTCTGTTATTGCACATCTTGAGAAGATATGTCGTGATGTCAGGATTCTCGGTTCTTACCCTCGCGGTACAAAATAACACTACTTGTACACCTCAATATGTCTTTCAGTTTTCTCTATTATACTATTCTTCATAATTCCTAAATAGAGAACAATGTTAAACACATTAACCCAACAAATTCTGTCGCGCGCCCACGAACTCGGATTTGAACTTGTTGGGGTTATTCCTGCCGAAGAAAGTCAGACCATACAACGTTACCGTGAATGGATTGCTAACGGTTATGCTGGCAAGATGGGGTACCTTGAAAGACACCTACCGCTTAAAGAAGATACCAGAACACTCCTACAGGAAACTAAATCTGTTATCTGTCTTGCTATGAACTATTATACCCTGGACCCTCCAAAAGAACTCGCTGAGGATCCATCACGCGGTCAAATTTCTCGGTATGCATGGGGTGATGACTACCATGATGTGATTCGAGAACGACTTTTATTGCTCGTGGAGTTTATAAAAGATGCTGCTGAAACTGAACTCAAAAGTCGCGTCTTCGTGGATTCAGGACCGATTTTGGAAAGGGAATACGCACAAAAAGCCAAACTTGGCTGGATTGGAAAAAACACCAATCTGATTAACTGGCGTACAGGTTCCTGGTACTTTCTTGCAGAAGTACTTATCAGTGTCGATTTAGAATCAGATACTGGAACCCTCCGAGGTAGCTGCGGGACATGTACAAAGTGTATTGAGGCGTGTCCAACAGACGCGTTTGTAGAACCGAATGTGCTTGATTCGAGGTTATGTATATCCTACTTAACGATTGAATTAAAGGACAGCATTCCAAAGGAACTCCGACCCAAGATGGGTAACTTGATCTTTGGGTGTGACATCTGTCAAGAGGTGTGTCCGTGGAATAACAAAGCAATCCCAACGACTGAACCTGCCTTTCATCCACGCGAAGGAAACCTTTCCCCTGAGTTGCTAACGCTTATTGATATGACACAAAGCGAGTTCAGTAAAAAATTCAAAGGGAGTCCGATTAAACGTGCAAAGCGAAGAGGTTTCTTACGGAATGTGATCGTTGCTATTGGTAATTGGGGAGCACGTGCTGCTGTTGCCGCTTTGAAGAAAGCCTTAGTTGATGAGGAACCCTTAGTCCGTAGCCATGCTGCGTGGGCATTGGGACAGATAGGTGGAAAAACTGCTAAACAAGCGTTGGAAACTCAATTGGAATGTGAAAACGATATTGAGGTAATCTCAGAAATTCAGGATGCTCTCCAAGTTATTAACTAAATCTAAACGGCAATTGGGTTTTCTGAAACCTCTCCCATAGGTGTCAATTTAGTGCGTAACGTTGGTACATCTGATACACCTTTCGCCCGCTGGGGCTTTAGTATCCAGACTTTGCTCGCTCCGACCTACAGGACTTTATGTGAAGCGGCGAGGCAACCTCACCCCTACGATAATGTAAGAAGCATTGTGAGAATACGGGTGGGGAGACCCCGCCCCTACGAGTAAGGTTGATCTGAAATCTTTAGCGTATAAACTTCTTCCAGAAATTTATCGTAACGTATAGTACCCTCACCACCCATCTTATCAGCAATAGGCTTGCCAATTGTTCGTGAAAGTTCAAATCTACGTGTAGTGGATAAGTCTTCACGACGACTAAGAAATTCACGAATCATATCAAATTCGGTGTCACTTACTAACTCAGGTTTGATCCAATCACTGTAAAGGTTTTCTTGCGGAGTAATGTTGATAGGTGAGGAAGATGCATTTAGATTTGCACTGGTTAACTTTATGTCTGACCGAGAAGTTTTTACAACAAGTGTACCTGCTGCTAAGTCCCCTAAACGTTGCCAATCCTTGTTAATCAGCATAACAAACAGACCAGCACCATAACAAATTGGTAGAAAATCAACCACTCGCACGATATTACGGATAGCTGAATCTGCGAAACTAATCGGGTAACCCCCTTCTTTGATGACACGTATTCCAAGTGCACGTTTTCCGGGAGATTGTCCATTTGTCGTTATCTCAAATACTATGTAATATCCCCACAATATGGCAAAGATGATTATTCCACCAAGTGCCCCAAGCCATTTGCCGAAAACTTCACCAAGTTCTACTATAAAACTGAAATTCACATAGGCACCGACAATAAAGATAAGTGCCAGTAATATCGTGTCCAGCAGTGCTGCATAGAAACGTGAACCGATACCTGCTTTCTGATAATTGATGTCAATCTGTTCTGGTGTTTCTACCGAAAGTTGTTCGTTCATAGACTTATTTATATGTGCTTATACCATATCTATATATTATCGTCTTATTTATTGTTATTATAGATGTAATCCTTCAGAACACAAACTAAATGAAGATTAAAAAATAGATTCGGTAATTTATTATTCAAGTCCAGCGCGCTTACATGAAGATTAATTTATTAATTCGGTAATTATGGAAAAGATCCAGTGCGGTTAGGAAACCGCACCTACCGGGTTTGGGAAAATTAGAATTACCGAAATATTTACTTAATCCTCATCAAAGCGCGCCTA
>JAJDWI010000113.1 GCA_022825665.1 Candidatus Poribacteria bacterium | reverse complement strand
CAATTTAGCGTGAATTTTAAGGTAGTAGACACACTCTGGAGTGTACCTACTACCATGTCGTGTTTCCAAGTAATACCTTACTACACTATATTAACGTTTGTGATAAAATGCATCAGAAAAACCTAAAACTAAATAACCCTGCATGAATCTATTTTCACTTGTATTATTGCTATTATTCTGATAAAATACTTTCGCATATTTCAAAACGCTTGTTCATCAAATAGAAAAAATATACCTTGGCGGAATTACTTATTTTACTAAAAGAATTAATGAAGAAAATATACTGAAATACATCAAAAGATTAGTTTTGTGTCAAGGTTACACCCCGAACTTAGACTAAAAGGTTAACACAAATTTGAAAAATATGTTTCTAAACTTACGTTTTCTATCTCTTCTTTTGATTGTATTGCTACACCTTAGTTCCTTACAATCAGTCTTCGGTGAGAATCCTACTGACGAGAATATCGTTACCGATATTCCACAATATCCCGAAACATCAACCTATAAATTGCAAGTTGGAGACAGTATTGTTGTAACGGTTGAAGGCTTTCCCGAATATACAAAAGACCGTATCCCAATACCCGTTCAACCTGATGGATATATATCGTATCCTCTTATTGGACTTGTCAAAGCAACAGACTCTACTGTGTCAGAACTGGAAGCACAGATGCAGAAGGTGTTTTCTGAGAAACTACCGACTGCACGCGTGTTTGTAACACTGATGCAACCAAGGCGAAACATTCTTGTGTTTGGTGCGGTGGACCAACGTCCAAGAGGGAACATGCATATTTTTGAGACCGGACAGGTTTATTTGTTGCACGCTTTGGGGGCTGCAGGTATCAACTATGAACTTGCAGACCTGACAAAAATCACGGTTTGGCGTGATGGTAAGGTATTTAAAACCGTAAACTTTCAAGATTTTATCGAATCAGGAAAAGAAGATATCCCGTTAAAGGATTACGATATTGTTATCGTCCCTTCTATATATGAACAGAGACGAATTCGCGTTGTTGGAGCTGTAACTTCCCCCGGTCTTTATCCTATAACGACTGATCAGATTCCCGCAGACCAAGCGTTAAAACTTGCGGGAGGTTCCAGAACGGATTTCGCAGATTTAAGTAAGGCTGAAATTATCACGCGTTCTGGGAATACGTCGGTCGATCTGACCTCAGAAGCCATCAATGCTATGTTAGTACCTGGAGATATTTTATATGTGCCTCTCGCTGAAGCCAAAATTAGTGTGGTTGGTGCTGTAGATAAACCTGGTCAATTTGTTATTTCTAAACCAACACTTTTAAGAGATGCCGTAGCAATGGCAGGTGGGTTAAACGAGGAGAAAGCAAACCCAAAAAAATGTGTCCTAACACGGGCAAACGGAACACAGGAAAAACTTAACTACGATTTGGTTCAGTCAGAAGTTTATCTAAACCCGAACGATCAACTCCGTATCTTAGAGCGGACACGTATTGACTGGCGAGTCCTGAGTTTTGCTGCTTCACTGACAAACTTGGTTGTAAGTGTTTGGCTCAGATATAGGTAGAATGTAGCTTGGATTGAATAACAATATTATCTTTTATTCTCTTTACTTCCTCTAAACTATTGTATATGTTCAGAATGTGTTAATGGATTACTTGCATGAGGTTTAATGATGCCAGAAACTAACGATAGGCAGATTGATGAAATAACTGAAATAAAATTGTCCGATTATTTTTGGATTCTTTTCCGTAATAAATGGAGTGTTTTACTGATTTTTTTCTTATGTGTATTTGCTGCCTTTATTATTACCGATTCTACACCACCTGTTTATCAATCTGAAACAACTATTCGCATTCTTGATGGTCAACAAGCTTCTTCGTTATTGTCACAGCTGCCACTCTCCGGTTTCCTTAAAGGACCTACGTTAGGCACTTACGCTACCCTCCTACAATCCCGCGACCTAATAATTGCACCCACTGTTACTCAACTCATAGACGAGGGACTGTTAGAACCGATTCCTATTCATAGGGGAAGAACAGTAAAGTTCTTAGCAAATCTCTTTAATGTTAAAATAGATTCGACAATTACAGAACAAGGTGACCTTACTGACGAAGAGTGGAGGGATTTCTTCATAAAAAGGCTTGTTGATGAACAGATAAAGATTGAGGAGTCACAAAATGGCAACATGATTTCACTTTCAGTAAAACAGCAGAAACCGGAATATGCACAACTATTATGTAACAGGATAGCAGCGTTACTTGTTGAAACGACTGAAGCAGAAAAAGAAGAAGAAATGCGATGGTGGGACAAACCTCTACCACAAACAATGTTAGCTGATGCAAAACAGAACCTTGAGGATTCAGAAACAAAACTATTTAATTTTCAACAAGCAAATCCTGAACTTACTTTAAATGCTGAGGGTGGTATACAAGCACAACTCGTTTTAGCACTGCAGCTAAGTGAAAATGAAATAACCAGTAGATTGATCGGGGCTGAATTGCAACTTGGGACATTTCAAGAAGAACTTAATAATGTTGAAGAGGAACTCATCTCAGAAACGGTAGCAAAGAATCCATCATATTCAAAATTGGAAGAAAATTTAAACGATTACGAAATTGAAAGAAAGGCACTTATAGGGAAATATGGAAATGTGAATCATCCGGAAATTACCTCATTAGATGAAAAGATTAAGGAAACAAAAGCACAACTGGATTCTACGGAAAAAGATATAAAAAGTACTACTTCCTCGTATAACCCGCTACACCAATATCTAACGCAAAGAGTAAATGAGGTACAAGCATCCATATTGAGTCTTCAACAACAAAAGGCTGAAGTAGCAGCCCAAATAGATAGACGTGTTAAGGAAATAGGCGGTTGGTCTGAGGAACATCTTGAGTTATTTCGTCTCAAACGGGATGTTGAAATCTACAACACACAAGCACTTGCTTTAGAGGCTAAAATACGAGAGTCTCAAATTGTCGCAGAAGCTAGTACTAGCAATATTGAGGTATTAGACCAAGCACGTCTATCTGAAGAACCAATTAGACCTCGCATGAAGATTAACCTTGTATTAGGAGCAATGCTTGGTGGATTACTTGGGTTAACGTTCGCTGTTGTCAAGAATTATTTTAAAGACACATACTTACGTTTAGAGGATTCTGTACGTCAATTAGATGCACTACCTGAACCTCCTAATTTTCTTGGGGTAATTCCATCCATCAAAAAGAGCAGTGCCTATCGAATTCCACTCGTAGTTAATGATGCCCCAAATTCAATAACTGCAGAAGCTTATAGAGTACTTGTAGCAAAACTGCCTTTCCTAAATTTTGGTGGTGAATTGAAAACAGTCTTGGTTACAAGTTCTACGCGTGGAGAAGGAAAAAGTACCGTTTCTTCCAATCTAGCAGTTGCACTGGCACAAAAAAATAATAAGGTATTGCTGATAGATGCAGATATGCGTAGACCTTCTCAGCATACAATTTTTCCTCCTGAGCAACTTCTTCAGATTACATCTCAAAGTGACGAGGATTCAACAGATTCTGATTCTGAAGTGATGCACAGTGACACGCGAAAACCGGGATTAAGTGAAGCACTTATTCGTCTCAACAACGAAAATAGTTATGATGTATTAACGTCGACAATTCGTCAGACAGGTATACCTAATTTACATCTCATAACGGGAGGAACTGTACCGCCTAATCCTATTGAACTGCTCAACTCAGATATGATGACTGAATGGCTGGAAATGGTTAAATCTGAATATGATGTCATTGTAATTGATTCCCCTCCTGTCCGAGCAGTTGCAGATCCTGTGATTTTAGCAACTGTCGTTGATGCAGTGGTCTATGTGTTTGATATAACAAAGACCAAACGATTTGATGTGTTGACGGGGATAAAGCACCTTAAAGAAGTATTGCCAGCAAAGGGTATCGGTGTGCTGTGTAATATGATCAATCCAAAACACGCGAAATCTTATGGATATTACAATAGACATTCGGGTTATTACGAACTAACAGATGAAGGTAGTTGATAGGTAACGTGAATTCGGAATAAGTAACTTTGGAATCGCCTGATTCCACATCCTAAATTCCGCTGTCTTTGTTGTTGATAGAATACTCCGAATTTTCAGAGTCATTCTGGACTAAATAAGTCATAATAGCCCTGTAAAACCATACTGAATATAGGTTCGTGGTGCATGATAAAATTGTGAAAATTCTCCTTTGACTCTGAAAACTCTGAATCTGTAGAACGTAAGATATGTAAATTTCATCGTATCAAAGGGTTCTAATTCTGACACACAACACTATTCATAAATCGAACTCACGTTAATAGATAAGTATGGATGACTTTAGAATGAATGGGACATTTAGAGATGTGAATCAACACCAAATGCGCGTATGGCATTTGACGGGAGGGAACTCCGATTCCCGACTATCAGTGTGCTTCGTCGCGATTCGGAGATCGCTCCTACAGAGCATAAGTCCCTTTATTAACAAAGTTCACCATAAATAGGAATAATAAATTAGGATTCCATCTTACCCAAAGCAGCGGGTGGACGTGACTTGCCCACAAGTCCAGCAAGGACAATCATTGTTAGGACATGAGGAATTATTTTTAAGACCTGATCTGGTATGTTCCATAGGTCAGCGAGTTCTAATGATGATGCAAATCCAAAGAGTAGGCAAGCAGCAACTCCGTAGAGAGGCCGCCAATTGCCAAATATAACTGCTGCAAGCGCAACATATCCTCGTCCAGCAGTCATCCCTTCAGAAAAATAATGAACATCTGAAGCAAGGTAACAACCCCCTATACTTGCTAAAATTCCGCTCATAATAACACCAAAGAACTGCCAATTTGCCCGACTTAGACTCAGTGTCTTGAGTGCCTCTGTTGATTCGCCCGCAGCACGTAGTCGTAAACCCCATGGAGTTTTGAATAGCAGAATATGACTTGCGATCATTATAATTGGCAGTAAATATACAAGAAAACTATAAGTGCCTATGACCGGTAATTTCCATTCAGGTAAGCCTTCAACACGCTCATACGCTGGTGTCAGATAATCTGTTACCCCGATTGCCAGTATGTTAACGGCCACTCCAGTGACAATTTGCTCTGCATGAAATGTGATTGTAGCGACAGCATGTAACAGAGCGAATAGAATACCTAAACCGATTGCGAAGAATAATCCCATCCAGACTGATCCTGTCGTTTGGGTCCCTACAACGTATCCGTATGCCCCTGTGAGCATCAAACCTTCCAGAGCGATGTTAATCACACCAGAACGTTCAGAGTAAATACCACCAAGTGCTACATAACCTAATGGTATCGTCATTCGTATTGTGCTTGGAATTAAATCTATAATTGTCATTTATTTTTCTTCTGTATTTTTTCTAGACAAACCAAACCAATAATCAACAATCCTTGACCAGCAAGGAATAAACCCCGAGGCACATTCAATAATAGTTCAATATCCAAAGCAACTTTATTTAGTAATCCAAATAACAATGCCGCTGCAAAGACACCAAATGGATGGTTTCTACCCAATAGTGCTACAGCTATACCAGTGAAACCCCATCCGGACGAAAAACTATCTAAAAATCTGTATCGATACCCCATAACATCAGCGACACCTGCTAAGCCTGCAATCCCTCCACTGAGTGCCATAACCCAGACAATCACTATCCCAGGGTTGATACCACCATACGCAGCGACATCAGGTGCATTACCTACGAAACGGAGTTCGTATCCCCATCGTGTATATTTTAAGAAAATGAAACACAAAATAACACAAACACATGCAATTATAAAGCTGTCATTTAATAGGTTAGTCTCTGGTATAAACGGTATATAACTACCCAAACGTGATAGTCTTGCATTTTCATATATTTGGGAGGTATGTGGGATCATCTGATTCGGTTCTTGAAAGACTGATGTAACAAGGAAGTTCGTAAGTGCTACAGCAATGAAGTTCATCATAATTGTATTGATAACTTCATGCGCGCCGAATTTTGCTTTTAAGAAACCAGGAACTGTCCCCCATGCTGCCCCTGCAATCATGGCTATTCCAATGCATAGCGGGACTAACAGAATAGATGGCAAATCTAAATACATCCCAACCAATGTTGCTGCAAATGCAGCAACATTGAGTTGACCTTCACAACCAATATTAAACAATCCACACCTGTATCCTATTGCAACAGCGAGACCTGTAAATATCAATGGTGTGGTATTAAATAGTACACTGCCAAATTCATCAAAACTGGAGAACCCGCTTACAAAAATGGTCGTATAAAACTCCAGTGGATTTTGTCTTCGCAGTAATAAAACCAACCCGCATAAAAGAAAAAACCCGCAGGTAGCAAGTAGCTGCGGATAACAGTTATTCAGTAATTTACGAATTTGAATAAATGTGTAGATAGGCAGTTTAACAGAAATGGTACGGATATTCAAAATTATCTCAAATCGTGGGATTGATCGATTGATCATAGATGATTGACAGTTCTTATATATCATGGTATTATGTATCAGAAATACGATATACGATAGAAAACTCTGTTTTGCGTTCGTCCGCTGTTAGTATAACACAGAATTAGCATTTAGACAATTTGTAATGGATGTCTACTAATGCTAATTGTCTTAATTCATTCTAAATCCCTCTTGATGATTCAATAATAAGAATAATATGATGAAAAATATGACTCAATCTAACTATGAAAAAGATAAAAATACATTACCAGCAATATTAGGTGGAAAACCTATATTTGACATATCAGAAGAGAAACCATTTCCTATCTTGGATCAGTGGAAACAAATCACAGAAGCAGAAGCTCAGATGGCTTATGAGATGACTCTGCGGAATGAATTGTCAGGGAAATCCCCCACTGTTCAGGAATTTGAACGTGTGTGGCGTGATCGTGTTCAGACACAATTCGTGATGAGTCTATGTAACGGTACAGCTGCATTACATAGTGCAATGTTTGGTCTGGGTGTAGGACCTGGAGATGAGGTAATCTGTCCGACTTATACGTGGATGGGATCAATTACACCTGCATTAATGTTGATGGCGCGACCTGTCTTTTGCGAGGTAGATCCAAACACACTGGTCATTGACGTTGAGGATGTCAGACAACGGATTACATCCAAAACAAAAGCAATTGTTGCTGTACATCTCTGGGGTAATGTATGCGATATGGACGCTTTGATGGAACTCAGTGCTGAAACAGGTGTACCGGTGATAGAAGATTGTTCACATGCACACGGTGCATCGTTCAATGGAAAACCTTGTGGAAGTATTGGGCATGCGGGTGCTTGGAGTTTACAGGGAAGCAAAGCAGTCAGTGCTGGAGAAGGTGGTGTGCTTGCTACGAATGACATCACCGTTTTTGAACGTGCATGTTTATTAGGTCAAGTCAATCGCGGTATTGATAGTATTGGAGATCCTGAGTTAGATCCATCTTTACTTAGGTATTCCCATCTGCCTCCTATGGGATTAGGGGTAAAATATCGTGCACATCCGTTGGCTATCGGCATAGCTTCAGTGCAGTTGCAGAAACTCGATGAACTTAACGCAAACCGCCGCGCTTATATTCAGGAGATCAATGACGGATTGCAAGATGTGCTGGGAGTAAAGCCAATTCAGCGGTATGATGGAGCGGAACCAGCGGCATTTTTTGGTTTCCCGATCCGCTATATAAAGGAAGAGATTCATGGATTACCTGCGCCAGTATTTGCTGAAGCACTGCGGAAAGAAGGGGTATTGGCAAATAACAATCCTTATCCTCTGCTGGTGGGTGATGGTGTGCCTGTATTTACGGGTGGATTACCAACAAATAGTAATCCGTACCCCCTACTACATACGTTACCATTATTTACACACGGACTTGATATATATACAAATGGACGTGGTTCACTAACTCCATCCGATACGGGTGGTGATTATAAAGGATATTCAGCAGGAGACCTACCTGTCACTGAAGAAATATGCACACAATTGATTTTCTTACCGTTGTTAACAAATCCCGTTTTAGGAGCAGCAGAACGGATTCTTTCAGCAATACGCAAGGTTTCTAATCATGCAGAAATTATAGTTAATTCACTAAAAGATAAATCTGTATAGTGGAGTTTCTTAAATATGTTATCTGAATTTTCATATAAAACTCGCAATCATAATATAAATACCCTAAAGACAGAACCTTTGGATGTGTTGGTTATTGGAGGTGGCATCGTCGGAGCAGGATTAATCCGAGACCTCATGTTAAATGGGGGAATTAAAGCAGGTTTAATTGAGAAAGGTGATTTTGCCAGCGGAACAAGTGGATCGAGTTCACAACTTATTCATGGAGGATTTCGTTACATTGCAAAACGTGATATTGCTCTCGTGAAGCAGTCTCGAAGGGAACGCGAGATTTTGCATCATATTGCACCGAATCTTGTTAAACCACTTCCTTTGGCTATACTTCGATATAAAGGAGACCCATATCCTCTTGCAGGTATTCAACTTGCTGCACGATACTATAATCATCTCTCAAAGTCAGATGAAGTTGAGAAATCCAAGTTACTTCGTGATGTTAATAAGATACATTCATTGGTTGGTCCAGTTTTGGCAGATGGATTAAAAGGTTGTGTTATTCTTTGGGATAGTACTGTTGATGATAGCAGATTGACATTAGCCACCCTAAAGGACGCGCATGTGCATGGTGGAGTTGTTGCAAACTACGTACAATTTGAAGATTATGTTTCACAACCTGATAGTACATCCCAATTGTATCGTATAACGGCTAAAGATAGTATTACTGGTGAAACCTTTGAAATTGAAACTCGCAAAATTGTATCAACTACAGGACCTTGGACTGATCAATTGTGGAAGAAGGATCCATGTTATGATGAAACATCACGATTAGTATCTAAGAATGCTCAAGGGATCCATCTCATTTTGCCCAACTGTCTTGGTGGTGATACTTCTGTTAAGCACGGTTTGATACTTCTTACTCAGACAGAAAAGTCCTATAATAGTAAGCAACGTGGTATTTTTGTATTACCCGGTGAACACGATACATCTATCATTGGCACTACAGAAACTACACCTGAAGGTGATCCAGAATCTGCCCGACCTACATCTGATGAGGTAGTGTATTTGCTTTCTGAAGCACAGCGTGTATTTCCAAATATGACTTTGGATAATAGTTCTATTATTGGTTCTTATGCTGGTGTGCGTCCTCTAATTGCATCTAACGGGTCTGAAAATGCGTCCGATAAGCAGAATTTCGTTTCAAGAGAACATATCATCACTGAAAGTGCCAGCGGAATTATTTATGTATATGGTGGTAAACTGACCACACATAGGTTGATTGCTGAAGAGACCGCAGACTATTTGGCTGAATCTCTGAGTGTGCCGCGTGATTGTAAGACATCTGTTAAACCATTGCCAAGTGCAATATCTGAGGATGTTGGTAGGAAAGGGGATCATATAGAAAAAATAACAAATAAAGCACTTTCAGATGATGAGAAGGAACGACTTGTGCAACGTTATGGTTCCCAAGGGTATTATGCTATTGAGGAGTTTATTAGTCAGGATGCTACGCTTGCTGAACCTGTCAGTCCCTCTCTTCCATTTGTGAAGGCGGAAATTCTTTATACATATAGGGGAGAGATGGCGATTACAATAGATGACATATTATGGCGGAGGACGCGTATTGGATGGGCGCGTGGACAAGGTTTGGATTTAGCACAAGAAATTGCTCAATTTATAGGTGAAAGACATGAGTGGAATCAGTCAAGAATCTCTGCTGAAATAGATAAATATAAACGGCGTATTCATTGGTTAAATGCAAATATGTAATCCTTTTTTGATCTTTGTTCAGAATAGACCTATCTGATATTATACCTAATCTTCCATAGCCTTGAAAATCAATATAGATTTCAACTTATCATAACGATTCAAAAATTGACAATGAATTGGTTCCGTTTCGGTAATCCTGAGTTACTCCTATTCTTTATTGTTGGGTTTCCGCTAATTACTGTACTACTATTTTATGGATTGCATCAGAAGCGGATAGCAATGTTGCTTTTTCAAAGTAATGTGAATACATTGCATTTTAGACGACAAAAGCTGCAAGTAATCCTGTTGATACTCTGTTTCTTGTTTTTAGTTTTGTCAGTTGCTAATCCGCAGTGGGGTATAGAACCTGAGTCGGTTGCAGAGAGACTTGATGTAATGCTGGCACTTGATATTTCAACAAGTATGCTGGCGACAGATGGTAATAAAATACGTCGTCTTATGCGTGCTAAAGATATGATGTTATCATTGTTAGATCGGCTTGAAGGTGATCGTGTTGGCTTGCTATACTTTGCAGAAGCAAGTGTTGTTGTATGTCCATTTACAAGAGATGTCAATACGCTGAAAGAATTCTTAGATGCGATAACCCCTGAAACGATTGCCCATAGAGGTACACGTATAGGAAATGCAATTGAGGTGGCTACAACCCGTCTCAATTCAGATCAGGACAAATTGGTTACGACAGAGGTTGATTCTAATGGACAAAAGGTACTGATACTTTTCTCCGATGGTGAGGATCATGGTGATAAAGCCATCTCTGCAGCTCATGCAGCGAAAAATGACGGTGTTTATATCTATTGTGTTGGTGTAGGAAACTCGGACAAATCTGTTCCTATACCACTTCTATTTGAACAGTCAGGATACAAACGGGATGTCAGAGGACAACTGGTGCTAACAATGTTGAATGAGGAGGGTTTAGAGAACATTGCTGAAGCAGGGAATGGTCACTACTATCATGTGGACGAGGGAATTGGTCGGTTATTGGATGATCTATCACGTCTTGAGAAGCAGAAATACAGAATTAGTTCTGGTGGGGAATACCAAGAAAGGTATCAATTGTTTGTTGTGTTTACCCTTATTCTCTTAGTTGGTGAATTGTTAGTTGGAGGATGGATAAATCGGAAAGAAGTTCGGTAGGATTCTCTTGTTCTCAGTGTTGAGAGACAGATAATGAATTATGTTTTCTTGTAAATTAATCCACCAGGTCTGAACCGCATTAGCAAAATAAGTATGATACCGAATATAAGGTACCGTGACCCAGCTAATTCAGGAAAGTCGGTAAATCTGGTGAGAACTTCCCGTAAGATTTCCCCTAATGAACCGAGTATTGCAGCACCTAACATTGCTCCTCGTATACTTCCCATTCCTCCAAGTACAACCATACATAGAATCAAGATTGACTCCCAGAATTCGAAGAAGGGGGCACTGATATTGACTTGGAATTGTGCTATGAATGCCCCGCCAATTGCGCCAATTGCAGCACTTACAGCAAAAGCAAGTGATTTATAGCGACCCACATTTATTCCCATACTTTCAGCTGCTTGTTCATCCTCACGAATCGCGACCCATGCTCTACCAACACGAGAGTTCTGTAACCTGTAGTTAAGGAAAACTACCAGAATGAGAAGGATTAGGATGTGGTAGTAGTTGTGCCAATTCTGATCAA
The DNA here is from genome assembly GCA_022825665.1 of Candidatus Poribacteria bacterium. Taxonomy (GTDB): domain Bacteria; phylum Poribacteria; class WGA-4E; order WGA-4E; family WGA-3G; genus MSPOR6. The sequence goes on along the minus strand of JAJDWI010000113.1, from coordinate 27,320 downwards.
AAGTTATTCCAAGAATAGGTATAGATGGTGCAGGAATCCCACGGAGTTGCCCATTAGGTATACCAGTCAACCACTGTTCGTTCCTAATTATACGGAAAAACAATTCTGCAAATCCAAAAGTAACTATGGCAAAATAATCACCTGTTAGTCGTAATGTTGGTATACCCCGTAATAAACCCCATATTGTTCCATGTGCCATTGCAATTGGAAGTGCGAACCAATAAGGAACTCCAAGACGTTGCATCAATATTCCTGCGGTATATCCTCCTATTAGATAGAAGGCTACATACCCGAGATCGAGCAGTCCAGTGAATCCGCACACGATATTTAATCCAACGGCGAGAAGCATATATAGGCATGCACGTACTAATATACGAATTACATAATCTCCACCGGGCCAACCAAAGTCAATTCTATATGCAGACAAGAGTTTCTCTATACCATCAATACCATACATCAACCAAGGTAAAGAACAGATACATAGGCAAAGGATAATGTTTCTTGGTGTTAATTTATCTCGCATAATAGACCTATTTTGTAAATATTGGTTATGCTCGTTTACTTGTTGCCTTTCCAAATATACCGGATGGACGTATCAGTATGACAAGTATCATGATAATATATGCAAATGCTATACGGTAACCAGAGTGAATGTCAGCACCAAATACTTCAGCAATGCCAATAACAATGCCTCCGACAATCGCTCCAGAAATACTCCCTATACCACCAAGAACAGCAGCGGCAAACGCAGCAACACCTTTATAATATCCCATAGTTGGTGTAACAACTTCACTCAAGCCAACCATAATGCCAGCCACTGCACCTAATGCAGAACCGATTGCAAAAGTTGCAGCAATAACTTGGTTTGTTTTAATCCCCATCAAATTTGATGCTACCTGATTCTGTGCACATGCACGCATCGCTTTTCCTATTTTTGTTAGGTATATCAACATGTTTAGGACGATCATTAACACAACTGCTAACAAAAATATGAAAACATCCCGAAAAGGAAGAATACCGCCCCCTGGGAGTGGAACAGCATTTATTACTTTTCCTGTTTCTGTTACTTCACTTAAGAAGAATGATGGTAGAACTTCGGAAGGAAATTGGCGTGGTCTTGCTGACCAAATCATACGTGCAAGGTTTTGCAAGGCAAGCGATATACCGATTGCGGTAATTAGTGCTGATAATCGTGGTGCATTCCGAAGCGGTTTATATGCTATAAAGTCTATAAACATACCTAAAATAGCACAAAGGAGCATGCTAAGCGGTAATGCTATCCAAAATGGTGTACCCACAGCAATTAGCATCAGTGCAATGTATGCACCAAACATGTAAATCTCACCATGTGCAAAGTTAATTAATTGGATAATACCATATACCATTGTATAACCAACAGCTATAAGCGCGTAAATACCGCCGAGGACTAATCCATTAATTAATTGTTCTAATATTTGTGCCCACATATATGTTTATACTACCTTATAGTGAGATTTCACCGTTGATTATTTGTGGTTAACTGTTGAGCAGATGTTATCAATTAATTCTTCCCAGTCAATTGTTTGTCGGCTGCAACAAATTTACCATCTTTTACTATTTTGACATACGCAGGTTTGTCAACCGTATCCCCATTATGGTCAAAATATGTTAATCCTGTAATTCCGTTATACCCTTTTTCAGGTGTATCTATTGCTGCTAAATGTTCACGGATAGCAGATCTTTTATCTTCAATAGATGCTTCCGGTTTATAGGTTTTTTCGAGTGCTTCTGCAATCATACCAACTGCGTCGTAGGTTAATGCTGCCCACGTATCTGGAGGAACACCGTGAAGGTTTTCAAAATTGGATGCCATTTCTTGTGCTTTTACGTCATCAGCACCGAACAAGAAAGGTGTTGTGATATATGTTCCTGCTGCAGCTTTAGTTCCTGCTGTAGTTAGAAAATCAGCATTATCAATACCATCAGCACCAAAAAACTGTGAAGTTATTCCCGCTTCTCGTGCTTGCTTAACAATCAAACCGGCTTCGGTATAGAGTCCAGAAATAAAAATTGCATCTGGTTTTTTGGCTTTAATGCTGGTAAGTTGCGCCTTGAAATTAGTTGTATCCCTTTCATAAGCTTCTGAGGCAACAAGTTTAAGTTCGGTATTTTCTATTTCAGCAACAAAAGCGTTTCTTAGTCCACGACCATAATCATCGTTATCAAAAAAGACTGCGACAGATTCAAGTTCAGTCAATACGTTATCAATATATTGTGCTATGAATTTCCCTTGAAAATCATCTCTGTAGAGATTACGAAATGTCCATTTGCTGCCTTCGCATACGTTTACAGCAGTCGAACCTGGTGACAGTTCTACAATACCGACACGGTCATATATTGATTGACCAGCCAATGAGCACGCGCTATTAAAATGTCCAACTACAGCTAATATTGTGTTGTCATTGGCAATTCGTTCAGCGACAAGACTTGCCTCTGAACCTTTCCCCGCGTCATCTCTAAAGAGCAATGTTAATTTCATGCCGTTGATTCCACCGGCATCATTAATCTCTTTCTCCTTGAGTAGAGCACCTTTTTTAATCATATCCCCAAATGCAGCTGCACTTCCAGTAATTGGTGCCGCAACCGCAACTCTTAATTCTTGTTGTGCGTCTTGTGTGTCAGTTTCGGTGTCATCTGTTGTCTTATCGGCAGGTTGGCATCCCCACACTGTGACCAAACTAACTAACAATAAAACTACAATCCAATTTCTCATTTGTAAAAACTCCCTTCACTTTTCTACAACGATCTGTCTAAAGTCAAAATCAAACTTCAATTTTTCCTCTTTGCCATCTGAGTTAACAGTTACAATTTCAGGGATAGTTATCCTCATATCTGTAGTATCAACATTCAATCTTTCAAAGATTATGAGTCCACGACGTTTTGCACCATTGAATAACTTACCACTTTCAAAGAGACTCTCCGCAACAACTGCTTGACCTTCCTCTAATGAAGCAACATCAAAGTATGTATGGTAATATGGGTAAGTTGATTGGTTACGGGTGTTATTATCCGAAAGATTCACACTGTCATAAAGGTCTTCAAAGTAATCGTAAGGTAGGTTTGCGTATTGTGCTCCATTTTTATCAATGAGCATCGCTGATTCTTCAACTAAAACACGTGATGATTCCAGATTATGCACCGTCAAATCAAAAACTGTATAAATTGATTCAACGTTACCACGACTGTCAACAATAATATATGGGTTAATACGCGGGTCGTCTGTCAGTTGATAAATCTCTACTTCATCAAGTGCTTCTATTGTAACAGCAATCCCCTTCTGTAAAACGGTAACAGCACCAGTTTCAGGATGTATTTTAGCGTTGGTACCCATCTCAATTGGTTCTAAATACACCTCAACCATAGGTTGTGGTACTACCGCACAACCAGCCAACAATACAGCAAAAACAAACATTATACCAAGTGGAAGATTTTTTGATTGTAAACATGTCAGCAGGCGAAACATCATGAACTTAGTCCTCCATTTTGAATCTCATATTACATTTTACCTAATAGAATCGTCATTGTCAACGTTTTTCTCAGTTTTCATGATTTTCTGATAGTGAGTTGTTATATTAAGGACAACCCCACTCCATATACATGATGCAATTATTGCTGTAATTGAGAGTGCTGCACCAGGAATTGTAATAGCAATACCATGGATTAATGCAAGTACACTACGGATTAATTCAATTACGCTTGCACTCCCACCTTTACCAAAACGGTATCCAAAGGAATCGACAATCTGTTTTGCGCGGTACCTTTCGTCATAGGTGAGCGGCATGTAGAAGAGTTCTTTTGCAGCGCGGAAAAATGAATAATCAAGTGCTTTAAATGTAAGAAATGCACGCGCTCCTGTCTTAAGTGAAGGTATAAGTGTTAGCACAAATCCATTAATAAAATGCACAATTGGAATGCATATATGGACAAAACGAATAGAGATGAGTCGTAATACGATAGGCACAGCAGTTAATTGTAAAACCGCTGCAATGAGACCGAGATTTGCATAGAAATTGCCATAATACGCTGTCATTGTATCCGTATCAAGTATATTATTTTCGACCAACTTGTTAAATCGCAGGTCAAGGACAGTTGAAATGACTTGCGTCGTTAGAATTAGTGCACCAAGTAGAATTAGATATTTTGAACTTAGGAATGTTTTTAGTCCTAAATGTCCACGTTTACCCCCTTCCTCATCAACAGATGGTTTTGGTTCTCCTGCAAACCTATAGGCAAGTATTCCGAAAAAAGCAACAGGTATTAGCGAACCTGCAGTGAAGAGAAGTAACGTTTCTGTACCTAATGTTTCAGCCCATCTGCTTACGAGTTTACCACCTGCATAAGATCCGAGTGAGGCAATAGCACAAAAGGGACCGCTGATCGTTTTTGCTTGTTTAGTTGTGAGTGTGCTGTTAACAAAAGACCAAAATTGCTCAATGATTATGACAATGTATGCTTCACGAAAAACATAGATAACTGCGGACGCAAAATCTATACCACCTAATAGGGCATAGTAACACACTAAAAGCAAAAGGGAAGATAAGACCGAGGAAATTGCTAATGCGCGCGATGCACCAAACCATGATAACAAACGTCCATATATGTAAATCATGAGAATGACACTTGGTGGTACTGCTATCCATACGCGGGTTAAATTGTCCGCACGGTAAGCATTTATGAATAATGAGGTTGAGACAGCACGGATGAACTCGTAGCCACATAGTAGAAAACTCGCGGCAGTAGAGATGGCAAATGCGGCAAATATGATTCGTCTTGGAAACATCTAACTCTTAAAGTAATTAAACCTTGTGTGCCTTTCTCTGTATTGTTAGTTATTAAATAAATGATACACGATCTTTTAGGGAAGGTTGTCCCCTGTAGGACGCGAATTGTGAACCCAATGTCCGTTTGGATCACTACCTCTTGCAATTATTGCTCGTTGGTTCCAATTATTCGCAGCATGGACTTCTGGTGGAACAAATCGCATTGTTAATCCACATCTTCTACGATTAGAGGTATTTGGTTCAGAACCGTGTAGCAGTAAATCAGAATGTAGAGAAAGTTGTCCAGCCTTCATCTCAAACGGTACAGGGGTATCACCGTACTGTTCTGGGTCAATAACTGTTTGACCTAAAACGTTCTTTTCTTCTGGAGTACTCCGTTCAAACGCAATTTGTCCATGCAAATGGGATTTAGGTATCACTGTCATTGCCCCGTTTTCAATAGATGCATCATCTATAGCTAACCAGACAGTGACGGTTTTACTGGGTGAGAGAGGCCAATAAGATGCGTCTTGATGCCAACTTACCTGTTTATCTTCACCGGGTAGTTTACAAAAATAATGTGTTCCCCAACAGATAAGGTTTTCACCAAGTATGTCTTGGACATAATCCAGTATTCTATCTTCTGTTATTAGGTCATGTATTTCAGCACAACGTGTATGCCATCCATTGATAGAATAACTGTTTCCACCATCTGCCAAGACTTTTTCCATCAATTTGTTGAAATACTCGCGGTGTTCTGATATTTCTGCTTCTGAATATACATCTAATGGACAGATGAAACCGTTCTCATTGAAGTGTTCTATCTGTGCTTTTGTAAGAGTTGATGGATTTTCATTTTCGACCGGAAAAAACCGAAGTTCACGCTTTAGGTCCGGTAAGGCATCCGTAATTGGCATTGATAAATCCTTTCTCTATTTTGATGAAAGAAAGAGTTGTAATATAACCAAAGACTGTGTCGTTATGATAGTGTTTCTGTAATCCGTTGTCAACCGTATTATATGTCCTTACGTAGATACTGTATCAACTGCTGTAAAGAAATCAGGATTTGAGGCACTAAAACCGTATTGCTGTTCTACCTCGCGAATAGCGATTTCGGTTGTGAAAAGATTATCATAAGTATCTGGGAACTCAACACCGGTTGTAGCATCTCGTAGAAGGATAATGTTATATCCATATCTCGACATTGAACGTATTCCGTAATCTCTCCCCAAAACACACCAATTCGTAGCGAAACCTGCAAATATCAGGTGCAGAACCCCCTTTTCCTCACACAATTCATGCAATTGCTGCCCAGTTGCAATGACATATTCATCCTCTTGTACATCAATTGCTGGTGACATAGAAAGTTGGGATGCAAGTTTGTCCCAATGTATTCCGATACCAGGGGGTTGGCTACGTGGTCCGCGGTAAACTGTATATTCTCCCTGTCTTCCTCGGAATTCGGAAGGGGGCCAAGAGGGAGGTGTAGAGGGTTGAGGTGGTTTGTGTCGTTTGAGTTGAGGATATTGTGCTGCTACGGATGGCGAAGGGGCATGAACAACTGTCATGCCCGCCTTTCGAGCTGCATCTATGACCGGCACAACGCAATCCTCTGTTACCTGTTTAGCGCGTTCAATCCAAGTTTCTATGAAATGCACATTCCACAAATCCACGAGAATCAATGCTGTTTCCTCAATTGGCAATGGCATTTCAAACTCACGTCGGATAAACTCAGTCTCACGACACGGCACATCTGCAGGTGTACTATCTTGAAAGTATTTGACACGCAAATTTAGTTTTTTCATTCAGGTATCTCAAATAGTGTTTCATCAAGTCCAGTGTTAAACTCTATACTACTGATGCGATTTTCAATGTATGGATTTCCATTCACTGTCTGTACGATGTGATATGGCATTTTTACACCGTTGACATCACGATAGTCAGAAAAGTGTTGTTCTTTATTGAGAGTAACACCCTGTTCAGTTTCGCGAAAGACATATTTTACGATAAGATGTGTCTCTTCACTGATAAAGATTTTTAGCATTTCTCCAGAAGGTTGTTTCACAAGTAGAATTGCTGCAGGATTACCTTGTACCTCTTCTGTTCCAGAATATTGGACAGGTATTATATTCTGTGTAAGGTTAATTAGGAGTGGGATTGTTTCTCTGAAGACAGAATCATTAAATGACTTTGATATTTCAGGAGGCAATGGCTGTGTTCCCATACTTGAAACCACATAGACCGTTTTTCCATCAAATACATAACTCATTTTACCTTGAGGTGTCTCGACATCTTGTCGTAGTTTGTCTGGAAAGAGATGTAAGAATTTTACATTCAAATCTGCTTTTCCTGCAGGTGTATTAACTGTAGAGTTTGATTCAGAAACAGCATTTTTCACCGCAGTTAACTTATCTAATCCTCCGTGTGCGTCAACCGCAGCAGCAAGGATCTCCTTTGCCTTAGCGATGTCACTCTCACTTGATTCAGGTATCGGTTCAGCAGGTGTGGGTTCAGGTTGCTTTATCTCAATCTCATTCACATCTCCAAATTCGCTCAATGGTCTGTCAAAGTTCTCCTGATTACCGACAGTGACGATTGTAAGTGCGTCAGGATGTAGATATTTCTGTGCAACAGCTTGGACATCCTCTGCAGTGACTTTAGCGATATTGTTTGTGAAGGTTTCAAGGTAACCGGGGGCATATCCGCGGAAATCAAGCATCATCTGCTGAAAAGCAATTTGTGAACTGCTCTCAAAACCGAATACAAAGGAATTGATAAGCGAATCTTTGGTGCGTTGTAGTTCATCTGATGGTACAGGATTTTCTCGTAGGTCGCGTACAATGTCTATGATAAGCGAAATTGCTTCTGCTGTTTTCTCTGTGCGTGTTTGCGAATATGCAAACCATTCACCTGGATTGGTATATAGGCTTGTTTGCATCAGACTCCCTACCATATATGCAAGTCCGTGTTTTTCGCGGACTTCCGACATCAATCTGGAAGTAAAACCTCCTTCACCGAGAATATCATTCATAACACGTAAAGCATATATATCAGGGAAATCAGGAGACCTTTTGATACCGTAATGTCCAATCAACATTGTTGTCTGCGGTAGTTCCTTATGTATATGGTTGACGGATGGGATAGGATTGTTTTCTATCGCTGCTATATTTGGAAATTCAATATCAGCCTTATCCCAACCATCAAACACTTTCTCAAGTTGAGTAATCAAAGTTTCAGTATCAAAATCTCCTGTAATGGAAAGCATTATGTTATTGGGATGATAGTATTTTGTATGGAAAGCCTTAAGATCATCAACTGTTAGGCTCTCAACATCTTCTATTTCAGAGTACCATCCAAAGGGGTGATCAGTACCGTATAAGATTGCAGAGAAGTTACGCCATGCCAGTTGTATGGGGTTGTCGTTTCTTCTGCGAATTGCTTCAATTGCTTGCTGTTTTCTCAGTTCCAATTTATCTTCACGGAAGGCAGGATTGCGTAAAACATCTGCAAAGATTTCCAATCCTTTCTCTATATCCTCTGCCATCGCCGATAAACTGACCGATCCGTATTCGGGAGACATGCCGACTTCAACAGATGCAGCCATAGATTCAAGTTCCTCGTTTAATGCATCTGGCACACGTGATTCAGTTCCACCTGTTCGCATAACACTTGCGAAGATAGATGCTAAACCGATTTTGTCTACAGGATCGTAAATTCTTCCTGTTTTGACGAGTCCGCTGATGTTGAATACTGGTAACTCGTGATCTTCAATTAAATACAAGACCATTCCGTTTGACAGTGTGTGCTTTTGTGGCACTGGCGGTTTGAATTTAATTGGTTCAAATTCCAAATCTTCATGCGGTTTAGCATAAGTGAGCAAAGCGGATGTAGAAATAAAACAAAATATTAGGGTAGATATAATCAGTAAGTGTGTGAATTGTCTGTGCATTATTCAGTTTCCTCCTCGTCAACCATTTCCTCAGGGGGCTCTTCTTTCTTTATAAGCGTTGCGACTGTGCGATTACTCTTTGTAAAATAAGTGTTAGCTACTCTCATGATGTCGTCAGTAGTAATTTCATACATTTTTTTACGCCAATCAAGTATGTATCGCCAGTCCCCTGCGATTCCTTCATAGAATGCAAGTTGATTTGCCATACCGGAATTTGAACTAAGAGCACGAATAAATCCTGCATCAATCTGTTTTAGGATACGTTTAAATTCCTTGTCTTCAACAGGTTCTGTTTTGAGTTTTTCCAGTTGTGTATAAATAGCATCTTCAATATCTGCAGTTGTATTCGGGGAACGAGGTGTAGCAGTGACTACAAAGAGATTATTGTATCGTGCTCCTGGGTAACCGTTTATTGAATCCACAGATACAGCGATACCAGTTTCAACGATGTTCTTGTAAAAACGGGATGTGCGTCCATCTGAAAGGATGGCACTTATCATATCAAGTACATAGTCGTCAAAATGTGGAATAGTGGGTTTGTGGAATCCGATCATCATCTGTGGTTCAGCGTCAAATTCGACTTCAATTCTTCGTTCACCTTCTTGAGCAGGTTCACGAACAGTAACCTCTGCTGGAAGTGGCTGTGACGGTATATCTCCAAAGTACTTTTCAATCAACTTAATCGTCTTCTCAGGATTAATATCACCGACAATAACCATCACAGAATTATTTGGGGCATAGTGTATCTTAAAAAATTCTTCAGCTTTTTCGCGGTTAAGCATTGCAATGTCCGAGGGCCATCCGATAATAGGCATTCCATAAGGGTGTGCGGTGAATGCAGCAGCCATAAACTGTTCGTATAGTTTCCCACCAGGACGTGAATCAACCGCCATTCGGCGTTCCTCTTTGACCGCTTCGCGTTCAACATAAAATTGTCTAAGAACTGCATTCTTGAGCCTGTCAGATTCCAGCATTGCCCATAGTTCTAATTTGTTAGATGGTAATTCCACGGTATATATTGTATAGTCAACTGACGTGCCAGCGTTAAATCCAGTGCTACCGTGTTGCGTATAAATTTCAGTGTATTCTCCAGAGATTACCCATTCTTTAGCTGCTTCCTGTTTCACCTTGAGTTGTTCTTCTAATTCTGTGATTTTCGCAGCGTCTGCTTTTGTGCCTTTTGCACGCTCCATGTCAAGCATATCACCAATTTTATCAATTTCTTCAAGTACAGCCTTCTCTTTACCATAGTCAGTTGTTCCAATAGTTTTTGTGCCTTTGAACAGCATGTGTTCAAGCATGTGTGCGATTCCGCGTGAATCATCAGATTCATCCACAGAACCCGCTTTGAAAAGAATGTATGGAGCAACAGTGGGAGAAGTATGACGTTCTATCATCAAGAGTTTTAAACCGTTTGGATATGTGTGTTCTACCACTCGGTCTGCGAGGTTTTGGGCTGATGCTAATCCGTGTAATACTACAAGGAACAGGATCAGCATATAACGGATCTTTTTCATATTCTCATTTCGGCATTTTCTGTATAAGGGCATGAGATCAATAATGCCAGTTCCTTTCTATTGTTGTTTTTGGTTATATCATGTAATATCTGGATTGTGGGAATGAACAAAAAGAAGCCCCGACACATTGAATCGGAGCTTGTAATTCTCTATTCTTTTTGTAGGTCACCGAGTAAACCAACCAATGCAAATCTAATGTGCGATGAAAGTGCAGAGTTTTCTGCCCTAAGGTCTGCTCCTTCTTCATCAGGATACATTACGTGTGCTGCAACTGCACGTTTTACCCACCGTTCTGCACGATCATCGTAAGGGATGTATTTTTCTTTGGGTGCGGTGCATGCTGGACATTCATCGGGAGGTTCATCTGCTTCTTTCCATAGGTAACCGCAAGCTATACATACAAACATAGTATTATCCTTTCTTTTATTATACGCAGCGCATGTTAACAATCTATAAGAAATAAACCATCAATGTTGGCATTTTAGCAAATATTGTTTGGTAATGCAACGATTTAAATCAAATTGAATTATTGGTTCTGTGCGTTACCAATTTTCAGATTATCTAAAGGTTTTCCATCAACATCTGTAATCCGAACATAGAAACCCCAACCCAATTCCTCGTTGCATACTTTAACAAGAACAGTGTTTTTGCCTGCATTGAGTGTAACGGGAATAATGTTATCGTCAATTACTGCCCACCTATATTGTGGATTCGCATATACCTCTTTTCCATTTAACCATACCTTCGCTTGATCATCACTACCAAATCGTAGTTGTACTTCACGTTCATCAGGTGAAGTGACTGTTGCAAGTGCATAAGAAACCTTCCAATTGAGATTTCTACCAAGATCAATATATCCGTTGAAAGCACCATCAGTAAATTGTTTCCAACCAATCTGTCCATTTGCACTTTCATATTTTTCATTAATGTCAATTGGGACAGTATCTTCAGAGATGTAAGCGGTATTATATCCGATTCCCGCACTGTTATCAAAAGGACCAAGAGTCATCCATACATTTTCATGAATGATTCCGGTCTGTTGAATCTGTTCCATTGCTTTTTTAGGTTCGTTGTTTTTACTATAGTATTCAGCCATACCAAGAACAGACATTACGTTGAATGTTGGCTTAGGTGGCGGAACATTTAGTAACTCATCTGCCGTTTTAAATTTCAGGTCCTTAATAGGATTACCAATAGAGTCTGTAAGACGCAAATAAAATCCCCACGTTTCTTTTGCATTGCAGACCTTGATAAGGATAGTGTTTTCTCCCTGCTTTAGCGTGACAGGTATGGAATAGCGGTCAAACGATATTCTACCGGTCCTATCATGACTAAACACCTGTTTACCATTTAACCAGATTGTTCCTTGGTCATCACTATCAAATCGGAAGGTTATATCTTGTTCATCCGGAGAAATAACAATTGCCCATACATAGGCTGCGCTCCAATCCTTATTGTCACCGAAATTGTAATGACCGTCCAATTGTATATACTCTGATTTTTTCCAATTGATGAGACCATGTTTCCCATAGTATTTTGCTGTTGTGTCAATCTGTGTTGTTTCCTCTGGGATAAAAGCGTTTCTATGACCCATAGTGTCAATGTTGTTAAATGGACCAAGAGTTAGCCAACGCGTTTCAGGGACAAAACCTGTTTTTGAAAATAGGTATTTCTCCACGTTCATAGCTTTATCATTCTTACTGTAATATTGCGTCAGTAATCTATATGCAAAAGCGCGATTTCTTATATTTTTTGATGGGATTGAATTCATCATAGCTTCCAGCATTTGGTAATAACTATCTTTATCTTCTGTATATTTGATTGCGTCTCTGATTCCATCCCAAAAATTATCCAATGAAGACTTGCTTGATATGATACTGATACCGTGTAAGTAATAATTTAATGCATCATCGAATTGTCCATTGGCAATATATGTATGACCAAGCAATGCGGAATAGTCAGAATTAGAAGCAGTATTCCTCTGAAATGCACGTTTTGCGTATTTAAGTGCAGTTTCTGGAAAAAGTCCTTTTTTAAGCAATGCCTCTGCAAAATATCGATAAGACCTTGCATTTTCTGTATTGTTTAGTGCTTTCTGCCGAATTTGCAGCCACTCATTGTATGCAATTTTTGCTTTGTCCGCATCACCTACCTTACTGTAAAGGTCACCTAAGTGTTCATGAAGGATAGCACTATTCTCCATCAAAGGTTTTATCTCTTCAAGTACAGCAATATGTTTGTGATCTTGCCCTTTGTCAGCATAAAGTTTTGAAATCTCACGAATAGCAGAATCGTGGTTACTTTGTGTCATTGGTGCGTCTAATGCACGTCGATATATCGCTTCAGCATCCGATGTCATTCCTTTTCTTATGTATAGTTTTGCTAATTCATTATAGTTTTGGAATGAAATAGGTTCAAATTCTATGGCAGTTTGATAAGCAGTAATTGATTTATCTAAATGTTCTGACTTAGAACTTTTGAATATTTTTCGCGTATAACTTTCAAGTTTTGCGTTTCCGATTAGTGTTCCATCATTTTTGTTAGGAGAAGCATCAAAGATATTACCATCAATCTCTGCATCAAAAGTCCAATATCCGACTAAACCGTGTTCATCTCCATTCAACTGTTTGTTCATATCTGCACGAATTTCTGCTTCAGTACGAGGGATGTTCCATACACGCACCTCATCTATTTGTCCGATAAAAGAGGTGTTTTGAACCTGATCTTTGATATGTGTGACTCCTATGCGTAACGGTAGATTGCATTTAACAAATCGGTCTTCTCCATTAAAGTGTCTATGACCAGATTCATATCCATTGATGAATAGTTTCATGTAATCTTTTTTGGCATCAATGACACCTGCAATGTGAGTCCATGTATTTAATTTTATGAGACCTGGTGGAGAATAAACGGATGCATACCCTTCATCTTTAGGGGAGGAAGCGATTTTGAGTTTTCCATCCGATCTGATAGCAAGGATGTAACTTCGTTGTCTATAATTCTGTCTTTGTTCATCACTTCTGAAAACAATACGTATATAATTGTTTGGGAATTCGGTAGGTTTTATCCATGCAGACACTGTCACCTGATCCGTAATGTTATCTAAAGACTCGCTGTCTGCCATTTCAACGTAACTCCCATTTCCACCAAGTGTAAGGGCAGTACCTTCAATAGAATCACCCGTTTCTCGTATCACTACAGGTAGATTTTTATATAGATTTCCAAGTTTTTTGTGCCACTGCACGTTTTCTGGTTCGAGTGTTGAAAGTTTTTCGTATTGCTCAACAGCGTTCGCAAATTTGTTTGTTTTTTCGTAACTTTGAGCAAGTTTTAAGATTAACTTGGTATCGTTGGGATTTTCCTCAACTTTTTTCAGTTGTTCAGGTATCCATTTTTCATATAGATTTGCTGTTTTTGCTATTTTATCCATTTCAGTTTCAGCTTCATCACGCATATAGCTACTATCAGAAGTATCTGCCATTTTCTGATATGTTTGATATGCATCTTCATATCGTTTCGTCCCGAGATAGCTTTTCCCAAGAATCTGATACAGATACTCCAGTTCCCAACTGTTATCAGATTTCACAGCTTCGGTGACAGCGTCATCAGCGAGTTTTTTTGCTGGTTCATACATTTCATTATTGAGACAAATAGTTGCAAGGGCACCAAGAAAGGACTCATCCCTATTTTTGTTACTGGATCTAAGCGCGTTGTTGGCTTGGTTTAATACAACTTTCACCATATCAGGTTGGTTGCTTTTGTGAAAGGCTGCTGCAGCGAAGTAAAAGCTGTGAACATTGTTCGGTTCTACTTTACTAAGAAGGTGATAGGATTCTGCAGCTCTTTTATAGTCGTTATTTTCCCAATAAATCTTTGCAAGCATTTCAATGATATTAGGATTGTCGTCATCCTTTTCTTGTTTACTTTCAAAAAGAGTTTTCAATGCATCAAGGTTACCTTGATCTTTATGGGCGTTTATCAATGTTTTGCGTGCATGATCACCACTAAGTGTGATATTAATTCCAGATGAACCATAAGATGTAACAATCGTTCTTAACCTTGGCTGTTTAGATGCATCGGTTTCGTAGAATTCTAATGCCAGGTCTGTTCTGTCTTGTTTTAGGTATACCTTGAGCAATTCCTCAACAACTCTATTACGACTATAACTGCTATTGGTCATTTCGAGTGCTTTCTTAAATGAATTTGCTGCTTTTTCGAATTCATTATTATTGAGAAAGTGTCTTGCAAGTGCTTTTTGCAACTCAAATGTTATTGTACCATCTTCATCCGCCTGTTGTAGTCTCTGTGCTAAATTCTCTTGATAACGATATAGGTTTATTAATTGCCTTTCAATTTTTTCTCTATCCCATTCTGATTGAGTATGAATAATAGCCTTCTTCAATGCATTTTCAGTTGCATCTATGTCATCATCAATGAAATAAAGTTCTGCGAGTTTGAGATATGTTTCTTTATCAGCATGTCCATATTCAACCGCTTTTTTATAGTTTGTGATCGCAACATCGTCTCTACCTTGTGCGGTCTGAAGTTTTGCAAGACGTGCGTAATGAACACCAACTTCTGGATCAGTTTGAATGTATGTTTGAGCAAGTTCCAACGCTTCGTCGATTTTACCTGCATTTTGAAAACATTTAAAAAGTTCGTCTTGATAGCTTCTATTCTCCGGTTCGGTATCAAGCAGTTTGATCCAGATTTCAGCAGCTTTTTCGTGTAATTTCGAACGGGTGTAAAGTTTTGCGAGTTCTTTTTGGGAATTTATGTCTTCAGGGAATGCAATTGTAATTCGTTTGTAGATTTCTATTGCTTCATCTATTTGGTCTTTCTTTTCGAATTCTTGAGCCATTTTAATGAATTCTTGTGCCACAGCTTGTTTTGCTTCATTGTTATTCTCCTGAGCATAAAGTCCTACCGTAAAAGCAACTACAGTGCATAACATTAAGATAACTAAAAAGAGAGATGAAATATTCAATTTATTGAGATTATTGCAGTTTTTACTATTTTTTTTACTTCTGTTTTGGATTTTCATCATGATATTCCTCATCTATTTTTTATGTCGTTTTTGGAATTCTGTGTCGGTGAGTCGCCACCCCATTATATCTTTATTCAGTGGACATTGTTCAACTTTTCCTTCCTCAAGTAGCACTGAGAGAAGTATACGAGTCGTTGGACTTCTCCAATCATACCTTAACTTAGAATTTGCACTTACTCTTCTTTCAGGTGGTCCTGGTAGTTCAAGACTTTTGTAAATAGTGACGTGTTTAATACATTCGTCTTCGTTGAATCGGACTTGATACAACACCTCTAATATTGCTTCTTTTAGATGAGATAATCCTATACTGGCTTGTTCGCGTATTTCTTCATTACCTAACTTGTGTCGTTTTTGGAATTCTGTATCGGTGAGTCGCCACCCTTTTACGTCTTCATTTAGTGGACATTGTTCAACTTTTCCTTCCTCAAGTAGCACTGAGAGAAATATATGAGTCATTATACTTCCCCAATCATACCTTACACTTGCTCTTCTTTCAGGTGTTCCTGGAAGTTCAAGTCTTTTGTAAACAGTAGCTCGTTTAATACATTCGTCATTGTTGAGTCTGGCTTGATACAACACCTCTAATATTGCTTCTTTTAGATGAGATAATCCTATACTGGCTTGTTCGCGTATTTCTTCATTCATTGTGTATTGCTTTCTTTATCCAGAGCGACTAAATCCCACAATAGCACCGTGCCATCATTACTTCCGCTCGCGAGTATCTTGCCATCAGGACTAAACGTAATGCTGTATACATTACGATGATGACCAGTAAGGATTTGAGGTGGATTATCTGTGAATACCTCCCAGAGCCGTATAGTATTATCATCACTTCCACTTGCAAGAGTTTGACTATCAGGACTGAAGGCAATGCTGCGCACCCAACCGGAATGCCCTGAGAACGTGTGAAGGTATTCTCCTGTCTGCGGATGCCACAGTCGTATTGTTCCATCGGCACTTCCACTTGCTAATATGCGACCATCCGGATTGAATGTTACAGTCAATATATCGGCTGAATGCCCTGTAAGAGTGTGCAGTTGAATTCCAGTTTCCGTATTCCAAAGGTGGATGGACCTTTCATTTCTACCACTGCCACTTGCCAATGTCTTTCCATCTGGACTGAAGGCAACAGTATTAACCCAATCGGTATGTCCTAAAAGAGAGTTGAGCATTTCACCGTCCTCAGTATCCCACAGAATTATGGTGTTATCACCACTTCCACTTGCGAGGATTTGTCCATTGGGACTGAATGTGACAGCATTAACCCAATGGGTATGACCAACAAGTGTGCGAAGAATTTTGGCTTCATCATAATCCCACAGGATAATAGCATTATCACGACCACCGCTGGCAAGTATTTTACCGTCAGGACTAAACGCTACTGTATCTACATAATGTGTATGACCAATGTGAGAGTGCAGTTGTTGTCCTGTACTTGTATCCCATAGGCGGACGGTGTTGTCCTTTCCGCTACTTGCTAATATTTTATCATTGGGACTGAATGCCACACTAAATACCACGTCTGGATGCTCAGCAAGGAAACGCAGTAGTTTTCCTGTTTTCGCATCCCAAAGACGGATAGTACCATCCAATCCCTCACTGACGATCATCTGTCCATTAGGACTGAACATAACATTTTCTACATTATCTGTATGACCGATGAGGGTGTGAAGCAGCTTACCTGAATTTGTTTCCCATATTTTGATAAGATTATCATCACTTCCGCTTACAATCATCTTTCCATTTGGGCTGAATGCTATACTACGAACCCAATCCGTGTGACCAGAGAAAGTGTTTACAGATTCTTGTGTGTTTGAATTCCACAGAGTAACATTCATATCTTGTCCACCACTTGCGAGAGTTTTTCCATCTGGACTGAATACTACGTCATTGACCGGAGCACTCGTGCGGTTAATGAGAGTAAAATTGATATAATTAGTACCTGATTTTATTGTCCATAAACGTACGGTTTTATCCTCACTTCCACTTGCAAGTAATTTGCCATCTGGACTGAACGCCACACTATTGACCACATCCGTATGTCCAGTAAAAATCTGATATTGTTTACCTGTCTTTGTATCCCATACCCGGACAGATTTATCCTCACTTCCACTTGCAAGTAATTTGCCATCTGGACTGAACGCCACACTATAAATAGAACTATTATGTCCAGTTAAAGTATGAAGTAGTTCACCACTATCTACCTCCCACAGACAGATAATCTTGTCAAAACTACTACTTGCTAAGAACTTACCATTTGGACTATAACTGACACTCAAGACAGCATCTGAATGTCCAGTCAGCAGTTTTAGTGCTTTACCGGTATTGACATCATATATCCAAATCCCTTTACTACTGCCAACAGCAAGGTGTGTGCCATCGGGAGAATAATCTATCTCAGTACTCCAACCATTGCCAAGACGCATTACCGCACCTTCGGGTAAGGGTAGGAGCGGGGATTGAGCCAAACTGGATGGTAAAAATCCAACTATCGTGAATAAGATAACAAAATTCAAAGATAACTTGATTTTCATTGTGAATTTTTATTTTTGTTTAGTGGTCTTTTCTTTCAGTTCCGCAATTTGGTCACGTAGTGAAGCAGCAAGCTCAAACTCTAAGTCTATTGCAGCTTTATGCATCTGACGCGTTAAATCATCAATTGTTGCTACTATATATTCTTCGGTTGCTTCTTCAATGATTGGCACAGGTTTGACATCTTCAGGTTTCTTTGAGGTAACATATTCCTCATTAGATTCAGAGATAAGTTGCTCAATTGCTTTCTGAATCGTTGCGGGTGTGATATTGTTTTCCTCGTTGTATTTCAATTGTATATCACGTCTTCGTTGAGTCTCAGCGATTGCGTCAGCCATTGCATCTGTTATGGTGTCCCCATATAGAAGGACTTCACCGTCAACATTTCGTGCAGCACGTCCGGATGTTTGCACTAACGAGGTTACTGATCGAAGGAAACCTGGACGGTCTGCGTCAAGGATAGCAACGAGGGAAACTTCAGGTAGATCAAGTCCTTCACGAAGTAGATTGATACCGATGAGTACATCAAATTCCCCCTCTCGAAGTTGCCGCAATATTCTTGCCCGGTCAAATATATCTATTTCAGAATGCATATAGTTTGCTCGGATACCTGCCTCTATAAAATACTCGCTTAAGTCCTCTGCCATCCGTTTTGTCAGTGTAGTAACAAGGACACGCTGTTTCTGTTTTACTCGTTCACGTATTTTTCCTATAAGGTGGTCAATTTGCCCGCGGACGGGATGGACAGATATTTGTGGGTCAATTAATCCTGTCGGACGTATAATCTGCTCAACAATTTGTCCACCACCTTTTTCTTCTATCTCATACTTACCAGGAGTAGCGGAAACAAAGATGACTTGATCAATGTACGCTGCTACTTCTTCAAACTGTAGTGGTCGATTGTCTAATGCTGAGGGTAAACGGAATCCATACTCTACCAATGTCAGTTTTCTTGAACGGTCACCACGATACATTCCTTTCAGTTGTGGAACTGTCACGTGTGATTCGTCAATGAATAATAGAAAGTCTTCAGGAAAATAGTTGAGTAGGCAGTATGGAGGTTCGCCGGGTTGCAAACCGGAAAGGTGGCGTGAATAATTTTCAATACCTGAACAGTAACCTACCTCTCGGAGCATCTCTAAATCAAAACGTGTTCGCTGTTCAATTCGTTGTGCTTCCAACAGTTTATTTTCTTTTTCAAAAGTAGCTATTCGTTCATGGAGTTCAAGTTCAATGTTTATGAGTGCTTCTTCAAAAATATCCGCGTCAGTCATAAAGTGTTTTGCGGGGAAGATTTCCAATGTATCCTGTTTTCCTAATATCTCACCAGTGGTAGTATCAATTTCACATATTCTATCCACTTCGTCACCAAACAACTCAATACGGAATGCACTTTCGCTATAGGCTGGAAACACCTCAATCACATCCCCTCGCACACGGAACGTGCCTTGCCAAAAATCAACATCGTTTCGGACGTATTGTATATCTACCAATTCCCTGAGGAATTCATCTCTTTTGATGATTTTACCTGTTTCTAACTCAATCTTCTGCCCTTCAAATTCGCGTGGTGAACCGAGACCGTATATACATGAAACACTTGCTACAATAATAACATCGCGCCGAGACATTAAGGATGCTGTTGACGCAAGTCGCATCCGAGTAATTTCCTCGTTAATACGGACATCCTTTTCAATGAAAGTATCAGTTGATGGGATATATGCCTCTGGTTGGTAATATTCATAATCACTCACAAAATAGTGAACAGCGTTGTGTGGGAAAAAGGTTTTAAACTCATTGTAAAGTTGTGCTGAAAGGGTTTTGTTCGGGGAAATGACGAGGGTTGGACGTTGAACATTCTGGATCAAATTTGCCATAGTGTATGTTTTACCAGAACCAGTGACACCCAGAAGTGTTTGAGCTTTATCACCGCGTAGGATTCCATTTGTCAACTTTTCAATCGCTTGCGGTTGATCACCTTGTGGATCAAAATCGGAGACTAATTCAAATGGTTTTGATGGTATCTCAGGATTTACATTAATAGGTGAGATTGATGGTCGTACGTCAAGTTGCTCTCTCATATTCTACCTTAGTTATAAATCTATAGAGTTTTCAGTGGTTGGCGTATGCACTAATGCTAATGGTATCGTATGAGTAGTATAGCATGTTTTGAGGAGAAAGTATAGGTAAAGTATTATAGTGAACTTTAGAATTAACAGGAAATTTTGAGTTGTAGGAGGGAACTCCGATTCCCGACTATCAGTGAGTTTTGTCGCGATTCGGAGATCGCTCCTACAGAAATGTGTCTCTTTAATTCCAATGTTCACCATAGTATTTAGTCAGATCGCTTATGAGAGTGATATTCGAATCGGGACCATACACTTGGTAGACGGGAATCGGAGTTCTCTCCTACCACCAAAGAGTTTCCAATTAATTCTATAATCCACCATGCTTTCGTTCTAAAGATTCAGAGTTTTCAGAGTCAGAGGGAAAATGACACAAATTTGTCATGTACTATAAACCTATATTCTGTCTGAGTTCAAAGGGTAATTATGACTTATTTAGTCAAGAATGACTCTGAAAATTCGGATTATTCTACCAAACACAGTGATAACAAATTTTAGGATGTGGATACAACCGATGTAGTTAATGTTGGTCGCAGATTTTGGTAGGTTCTTGTCCTTTGATGAAAGGTTCATTACTTACGTTTTCGGGTGGACATGTATCTTTATTTTTAAGTAGACCTGTCGTTTTATCAATTTCCCAGAATTCTATACCTTCAGGTATAGGAAATTTCTTTTTTGGACCTCTTGCAGCTTCTGCCATGAAGCGTATCCAAATGGGTAATGCAGCTTTTGCACCTTCTTGATTATAGTTTTTGCGATTAGAACGTTGTCTGTCAAGTCCCACCCAAACACCAACAACAAGATCAGTTGAATAACCAACGAACCAAGCATCTACGTTGTCATTCGTAGTTCCAGTTTTTCCAGCTACCTCCCATCCATTAAAAGCAGGATTTCTTGTTGCGCGTATTCCTGTGCCTTCTGTTATTACACTCTGTAAGAATGAAGTAATTTGGTATGCCACCTTTTCGTCTAATACACGGGTACGTTCAGGTTGTTTATGATAGATAGGTTTTCCATCAGAATCTACGACATATTCAACATAACTCGGTTCAACACGTATACCTCGATTTGCAAACACACCATAAGCAGCAGTTAACTCAACTACCTTCAATCCAGATGCACCTAATGTGAGTGCTGGAACGGGTATCATAGGACTATCAATTCCCATTCGATGCGTTAATTTTATGATACGATTGATGCCTTCCCATAGTCCATCTTCATTTTTAGATGTTTCAAGTGCAGCTCGGACAGTTGGAACGTTTATTGATCGTTTTATGACATCTCGAATGGTAAGTGGACCTTTAAAAGTTTTACTGTAGTTGTCTGGATACCACATTGGTTGCCCGGGAGCAGGTATCATTCCCCAACTTTCATCTACAAGAATTGTTGATGGCGTGACAATGGCAGGTTCTTGCATGAGTGCGGCAAAAACAATGGGTTTAAATGCCGAACCTGGTTGTCTTCGTGCAGGATCACGTTTCGTACCCAGTGTGCGATTAAATTCATTTTTATTTGGTTTATCTTTAAAATCTTTGTCAGTAATAAAGAAATCTCTACCACCAACCATTGCTTTTACTTGTCCGGTTTGCGGTTCAAATGCGATAAGAGCAGCCTGTAGATAATTAGTTATAGGGTGTATACCGTTTTTATTCTCCTTATTCGTATCGTAATTTGGTAAGTGCTTTCCCCATATTCTATCCATATATCGCAAGTGGTCGCCAATTGCATTTACACCGACTGTTTGCATTGACATATCAATAGTGGTGTAGACCTTCAAACCTTCATTATATAATCTATCTTTTATCTCTGGTATTTTTTCAAGTTCTGACTTAATGTGCCGTATAAAGTGTCCTGCGGTATACTCTTTTGCTTTGACAGAAGATTCAGATGAATGTTGTATCTTTATAGGTTGATTCCGATTTTCATTATACTCTTTCTCTGTAATGAATCCTTGATGATGCATCGCCCTGAGTACGGTATTGCGTCTTTTTCGTGCATTTTCAGGATTTTTTGCCGGAGAATACATGGTAGTTCCCTTTGGAATTGCAGCGAGTAAAGCACATTCATGGAAATCAAGTTCTGATACCTCTTTGCCAAAGAACGTCATAGCAGCTTTTTGAACGCCAAATAATTGCTGATGTTTGAATCGTCCGAAATCGATATAATTAAGATAACCTTCCAAAATTTGATCTTTTGATAGTTGTTTTTCTATTCGGAAAGCGAGTAACATTTCACGTACTTTTCTTTGTAGATTTCGTTCTTTACCTAAGTAGACGTTCCGTGTAAGTTGTTGTGTTAATGTGCTTGTTGCTTCAATCTCATTACCGGTTCCAACAAAGTCTGTAATTGCCCCTACCAGTCTCACAACGTCTATCCCAGAATGTTGATAAAACCGTCTATCTTCAATTGCTATAAAAGCGTCCTTTAATTTAGTTGGCATATCTACAAGTCGGATTATTTTACGTTTAGTCCGTGTGTCATCTTCGGTAGGTTCAGCGATTAATTCCGGTTCAAGATAAAAACTGCGGATTGTATTACCAGAATCGTCGTGCATGAGTATTATCTTTCCACTATTTACTGTAAGATAAACCCGTTTTACTAAGGACTCATCTTCCATATATGGATAATCAAAATGTCTTGTAAACAGCTCAATAGTACCGTTTTGTTTTCCTGTTTCACCACTCAATTGTATTAGATATTGACCAGGATCGTTAATACCTTTATTTCCTGGTAAGACTTTTTCGTATTCCAGTCGTTCCAATTTATCAATTAAAAAGGTTGTTGTATCCTGTAGTTGTACTTCACAAATTGATGAATATACTTCAAGGTTCTGCCTCCAAGTCTGTGTATCCTGTTTGTATTCTAATTTTTGAAGATCAAGAGAAGCAACATCTTCCCAACACCCAAATACGAATCCACCTGCAACTCCTATACCAAAACAGATAACAAAAAAGAGCATTATGGAAGCAACAAGGATGAGACTGATGATGACTTGCAAGGTATGTGAAAGGAAACGTAGCATGTTTTATCCTAATGAAGTTTATTATAGTGAAATCCAAAAATATGTTCATACTCCCTGGTAGGTGCGGTTAGGAAACCGAACCATAGGCATCAATTTAGTGCTTCTTGTCCGTTTGAATTGTTTGTTGTCTGAACCAGGATTTTCAAGATTACAGGATTTTCAGGATAAGAGATTGTATGCCAATGTTCCTTGGCAAAAGGTAGTCCTTCCTCCTGGACAACGGAATATATACCCACTAACTCCCAATCCTGGAAATCTTGGTTTAGATAACATATATGTCGGAGGTTGCTTTGCTCACTCCGACCTACGGGACTATATGTAAGAATACGGACGAGGCGACCTCGTCCCTACGAATGTCCGAGGCGCAATGAATTGCGCGACTACGAACGCGTTTCTTCTTAAATTGACGCTTATGGTTCGGTTAGGAAACCGAAACCTACCAAAGTGTCCAAGTAATTACGAATTTTACTATAAATGCAAATTATTGTGGTGGATGTACTATGGTGTTCGATCTAATTCCGCTTTTCTGACCCGTTTTATAGTGCATCCTATTGCGCGGGTCTTTTTCTGTTTTTCTGGTATAACTTTTCCATCTAATACCAGGTCCAAAACTGGTCTAAGATACTGGTTCTTAGGTTTCTCACGACTATCGTCAATTGCTCCTCTATAAAGGAGTATGTTTTCGTTATTTAATACAAATACTTCAGGTGTTCTGCGCGCATTAAAATAGTCTGCTATATTGTTTTTTGGGTCTAACAGAATAGGGAATTCAAGTTTATGTTTCTCCCTATACTGTTTGATTTCATCGAGTGTTTCATGTTTGTTAGAATGAATTCCAACTAACTGAACATCTTTCTCCTTGTAATCCTTGAATAATGTATTAATACGTTCAATATAATCATCAACCACTGGACATTTCGTTGCAAGAAATATCAGAAGAATAACCTTTTTCTCTTCTTTAAGTTTCTTCAGAGAACGACTTTTGTTATCTGTGTCTTTTAAACTCCATTCCTTGACTTTTTCATCAATCTTGACTGATTCTTCTGTCTTCTGTTCTGCGGCAACGACAAAAAAGGAACATAGGAAAATAACAATTATATGTATGAATAACTTCCTCATTTATGTCACTCCTTTATGTTAAAACGATTCAGACCAAATTTCGTTTATAATGCAGTCAGACTCAATTGAAGCTAATACTTAGGGTATGTTGGATGATAGAAAATCGGTCAGTTCATGCAGATGGTTGAGTTGGACATCTACAAAGGATAGATCTGGACATTCTTTAGTCTGATTTCCTATCATCCATGCGGTCCACATTCCAACATTCTTTGCGCCTACCATGTCTGCTTTGTAGCTATCACCGACATAGATTGCCTCTGTTGGTGCTACATCCAATTCCGATAAAGCTGCTTTGAATATTTTAGGATCAGGTTTTGCTACACCAAAAGCGGAGGAATCTATGATGACATCCATTAATGGTGTTAGTTGGTATTCATCACACCACCCTTGTGTATTGCCGAAATTATTGCTTATTACACCAAGCTTATATGTTCCGTGAAGTGTTTTGAGCCATTCGCGGTTTTCTGAGAGGTTCTCGGACACTCCTTTGCAAAACCATTCAACGTATTCATCTTTCAATTCTTCACTTAAATCAAGTCTGGCAAATACTCCTGTACCAATAGCATCTACAGTTTCTCTTAGTGTACATTCCGCTGCAACACTATTTGCTACTGCTCCGATAGGTAACATTGAGCCTTCCTGATATGACCAATCAACTGCGGAATCGCCAAATGCAAATTCTGAGATTGTCGCTTTATCCGCAACGTCAAAAGCCTCACGAGTGATTTCAGGATGGTGTTTATTTATAAACTGATATGTTCGTTCTAACCAATGTATACCGTTTCCATCTAAAGTTCCACCAAAATCAAAGATTAATGCTTGAATCATGCTGATCCTTACTTCCTTTAATATATTTTACTATATGGTATCTTGTAGAATGATTCTTGTTGTTAATTCAATGTGTTAATCAGATTCAACATAGAAAACCTAATAGGATTGTATCTGATCAATTACCATCTTTAGATTTCCTCAGTTAAATCCAATCTATTTATATTCTGATTAAGTATTGTCATTATTGATTTCACGACTTCGTCTACTTTTATTTCTTGCATGCACAGATACGGTTGATCCTGTCGGTGGCAGGTGCGTTTGTAACAAGGTCTACACGACACAGTTTTTTCAATGACGGTATGTCCTTTACCGTATGGTTTGTGTCGTTTTGGATCTGTTGGACCGAACAGTGCAACCGTGGGAGTTCCAACAGATGCTGCAATATGCATAGGACCACTATCACAAGTTAGACATACATCACAACGTTCCAATAATGCGCCAAGTTGCATTAGATCTGTTTTCCCGACAAGGTTAATGGTTGAATCTGATAATTCCAATTGTTCTACAAGATTAAGTTCATCAGTTGAACCTATCAAAACAATTTTGATTTCTGGTGTAGAATCTGATATATATTTGATTACATCTGAAAAATTCCTAACATGCCACTGTTTTGAACGCCATGTTGTACCTAAATTCACAACCATCAACCGATCTTCTGTAGATACACCTTCTTTTTTTAGTAAATCAAAGAGTGATTCTCGGTTCTCATCTGTATGCCAATATTCTAAATATGATGTTGTTTTGTATTGCTTATCAATATTAATTTTAGTCTCAGGATCAATATATTTTTTTAAAAGTTGTATCACTTGTAGATATCTATCTACTTCGTGGATATTAGCATTATCATTATGCGAGGAAGTAAGAAATAGTTTGCGTCCTTTATAGTTTGAACCAACACGAATCGGTATCCGGGCAATGAATGGCAATAGAGCGTTCCTGAATGAGGAAGGATGTAGTACAACAGCGATGTCAAATTGATTTTCTCGTATGCGACGGTATAATTCCTTAAAAGAACGATGAGTGCCATCCGTTTTTCTATCAACAATGCAGTGGTCAACATACGGATTCGTTTTCATCAGATCAGCAACATGTGGTCGCATAAGAAAAGTCAGACTTGAATTTGGGTATGTCTGCTTTAGCGCGCGCAATGCTGGCGTGAGAAGGACCATGTCACCGATCCATGCCCCTGTATGACACACGAGAATCTTAGTCATTAAAAAAAGAAAGGATTTGACCAGGCTTTCTTACCAGTTACATCGGTTATTTCAATGCGAACATATTTTGTATGTGCTGGGACAGCATAAGATGCTTCAGTCAGTAGTGTTCCATTTGATGATACGAAACGTCTACCACGACTACGTTCTGCTTTAAATACGATTGATTGTGCTTCTGAACACTTGACAGAAATTTGGTTGTCTTGAAGGTCTATGTCAATGATTTCTGGTCCAAGTGTAGAATAAAACGCCCCAGTACGGAGAGATTCCATGATGCTATCGAGAGTCAATTCTTCAGCTTTAACCATTATCCACCCGTGGAAACAGTCATGTTCCGTACCGTGTGAATCATCGGAAGCGATACCCAGCACGGGTCCACCTTTATCCAACAGATCATCCCATGATTGTTCCGAAAATCCTTTACCGATTCCCATACAGGTATCGTTATAGACTTCAATTGCGAAATAATTGCGCAATGGTAGGTAATCAGTAATCGTATGTCCACACCAATAGGGGTGACACAAAACCGCTTCACCACCTTGTTCTTTGATTTCATCAAGAACTGCATTCGGATGCATATTCGCACAATTCACGGCTGTATGGATATTTATAGCTACGAAATGGTATGTTGGTCCTCCGTAAGGATTTGATGGGTGCACTTCGCTTCCTGAAATCGCCAAAAAGTCGGATGAACTATATGCACTAACATCGTTAACCTTACGGTGATCTGTTAACACAAGGAAATCGTATCCCGCATCTTGATAAGCTGAGAAACGATCAGCGATTGAGAGTCTACCATCAGATTCTGTACTGTGACTATGTGTATTACCTCGATACCATTGTCCTGATTGACGAAAAGGGTTGTTACTGAACATTGATGCCTCCTTGAAGATTCTGTAATTTCTGGTTAATTAGAGATGCTACATAGTTGTTTCTAACATGTATATGTAACGTGTAAACACCACATGATAATACACAATTTTAGCACGTTCCTAACCCTCTTGTCAATGCTATACTATGCGATGAGCAGGGTTATTTAGTTTTAAAAACACTCAGTTATCAAGTTAACTGCGAGTAAAGGTTTTGAAGCATAATATTTTATCTTATCAGCTATACTTGTAACTCCAGCAAATCGGAATACTGCTAATGCGGTATTTCGTAATGCAG
>JAJDWI010000025.1 GCA_022825665.1 Candidatus Poribacteria bacterium | reverse complement strand
TCGGAAGACGATTGAAAGTGTGTTGTTTTTCAGTTGTGTCAGCCATAAGAGAACCTCTAAGAAAAAAATAGCACCTACATTATTGTTTATATATCTATATATTACCACATTTATAGGTTTTACTCAATATGACTTCATTAGGAAAGGATACCATTTTTAGTATAACCTTTCAAGATACACTTCTCAATTAATGCAAAAAACTTTACACACCCTATTGAAACAAGAAAATTGACACATCAATATTCATTGTGTATAATAAGACAAGTGTATCCGTAACTATCTTTACAGAAATTTTAGAGGACATCTACATAATTACCAAACCGAATCTATAAGGCAAAATTATATATGCGAAAAATAACTGACGACGAAATTCAATTCTTTAATGACAACGGGTATCTCATTCTAAAACAGGTTATTCAACCCGATGAACTGGCAGTGATACAGGGTGAAAGTCAACGACTTATTGATGAGATTTTGGATGGTGGACCAGCAGATGAATGGACTATGCGTGGTCCAGAAGGGATACCCTACTATCTGACATATCTTCATTCACATCCAAACGAATTTTCACTAAAGTTACTCGGACACCCATTTATAGGTGATCTACTTCACCGGATTATTGGACCCGATTTCATTCCGTGCTATGAATCACTCGTTTTCAAATTACCAAAACACGGTTCTTCTGTTAGATGGCACAGAGATGGCAATGCAATCCGTGAGAATCACCCTATCTTCAATGTAGACATTTATATTGATCATTCAACTGTTGACAACGGATGTGTGTGGGTCATACCCAAAAGTCATCTGTGGGGAATTGAAGAAGCCCAGGAGATTATAGATAAAGGTGTAGAGAATTTTGATCGACCAGATGCTGTACCAGCAGAAGTAGAACCGGGTGATATTTTACTTCACCATACTAAAGTCTTACACGGAAGTAAAATAAACAAGAGTGATACGCTTCGAAGAGTGATCTATTTCGATCAAAGAACACCCAGATGGAATGAGCGTTACAAATGGTGGCAATTAGAGTTTCTTACACAACGGTGTAAAATGTATCAACGCGCACTCCACGAACGCCGAACAAATCCATATCCATCAGATACAGAACAATTTGCTTATGAAGTTCCTTCTGATATGCCGACGTGGAACCCAGACGACAATTTCGATCTAAGAATTCAACATCGCAATTATGCATACAACAAGTGACATTATATATAAAAAGAAGCATGGGAACTTCTGATTTCCCATGCTTTTCAGATACGAAAGTAATCTATAGAATAGGACCAAGAACATTATTGGAATGATGACTTCATCTGCGCCCATCGTGTAGTGAGTTTGCCACGTGCTTCAACAGGAAGACCTTCTGCTTCATACAGCATTTTGACTTCTTTTTCAGATAGTGCTTTATTATAGATGACAACTTCATCGATTAAGCCGACAAATCCCCCATCACTTGCTTTCCCAATTTCATGCTCAGTGCCACCAGTCTGCATGGGTCCGTTGTAATTTTCCTCTTTTGCCAATTTACCATCGGCATAGATATACTTCTTATTTCCATCAACAATACCTACGAGATGATGCCACTCACCTTTAGGGAATACTGGGACTCCAAACCCACCATCTCCTTGCCAACCAGGCATCGTGATAAATTCCAGTTCACTACCACCATTTCTTCCGTCAAACCTTATTGCCCATCCGTTTACATCACGTTGTGCAACAATTGTACCGCAACAACCAGCAACAACACCTACAACTGGACTGTCACTATCGGCATTTATCCATGCTGCAACGGTAATTGCTTCAGCACCATTGAAATCTAATGTATCTGAACCAGGGATATGTACAAAATTTTGACCATCAAATTCAAGGGCTTTATCGACTTTTCCATTAACTGTTTTTGGATTTCCATCAAGTTCACCATCGTTCTTACCTAATACATCCTGAACTTTACCACCATTTATGGTTCCAGCATCAAATGACCAATATCCTACAACACCATCTTCTGGAAATTGAGCAATACCCAATGACGGCGTA
Source organism: Candidatus Poribacteria bacterium (assembly GCA_022825665.1). Taxonomy (GTDB): domain Bacteria; phylum Poribacteria; class WGA-4E; order WGA-4E; family WGA-3G; genus MSPOR6. Next base: position 1,525 of record JAJDWI010000025.1, on the reverse strand, counting down.
AGAAGCAGCGCGCATGTACAGAAGGCAAGTATTACGAATATATATCTTGACATTGTTGTCTCCTTATATGAAAAATATGTTTCTCAAAACTGAATATACAGATAGTCATTACCAAAATTAGTAGCGGATAATTGTATAGTTTATGTACAAATATAAAACTGTCTGGGATGTAATGTATTTCTAATTTGAAGTGAATAAAGGTTAATTCAATTATATCTTTTTACGATTTTACTGTCAATGTTTTTAAGTTGTTGACATTACGTTTGATGCGATGACTATAACGTCATAATTCGTTGACATGATTCATAAGATAGATTAACATGAAACAATAATACTAATATGGAGGAGAACAATGGACAATATTCCGATTATAGATACACATGTCCACTTATGGCATCCGAAGCAGCTTAGATACCCTTGGTTAAAGCAGGTACCAGAACTAAACAAACCGTATCTACTAAATGATTATGCTGCAGCGTATGAGAATCTTGATATAGAATCCATTGTCTTCGTTCAGTGCGACACACATCCTGATGATGGATTGAAAGAAACCGAATGGGTAACATCACTTTCTACAGCTGAACCGCGTATAAAAGGTATTGTAGCGTGGGCACCGCTTGAGGAAGGTAATCAAGTTGAACCTTTTATTGAAAAATTGGCTGAGAATACACTTGTAAAAGGGATTAGAAGACTTATACAAGGAGAAAGTGTTGATTTCTGTATTCAATCAAACTTTGTGGATGGAGTTAATACACTTGCAATTTACGGTTTGAGTTTTGATATATGCATCTTTCACCCACAACTTGCTAATGCCATTCGACTTGTAGAACGGTGTCCCAATGTTCAATTCATCTTGGATCATATCGGTAAACCAGATATCAAGAACCAGTTATTTGAACCGTGGAAACAGGAGATTCGCACACTTGCTGAACATTCAAATGTCTATTGCAAAATATCCGGTTTGGTTACCGAAGCAGATCATGAATCTTGGACACCGTCAGACTTAAAACCTTATATCGACCACGTAATAGATTGTTTTGGGTTTGACCGTGTGGTATATGGAAGTGATTGGCCCGTATCAACACTGGCATCAGAATATCAGCGTTGGGTAAATACATTACATGAAGCAGTTGAAGGCTGTTCTCCTGATGAGTTGTCCAAACTATTTCACGACAATGCCATAGAGTTTTACCAAACGTTGCGGTGTGAAAGCCCAATGCTTTAGCTTTGGGATGAAACCAAACGTTGCGGTGTGAAAGCCCAATGCTTTAGCTTTGGGATGAAACAACGCCAAACGTCTCCTTCGTCAAAAAGTGCTTGATTTAATTCAAGAAATGTGGTATCCTATTTATACCAACTGGATAGGAAAGCAATCATTAGCTACCTTGCTAATGTCCTATCCAATCCAATTGCTTGGACAGAGTTGGTGTTGGTGTATCCAACAATACCACATATTGACCTATACCTTTCGGAGCAGTGATACTCCAGTTGGTATGTGATGAGAGGCTATCTCGCTTTATAGGAT
>JAJDWI010000027.1 GCA_022825665.1 Candidatus Poribacteria bacterium | reverse complement strand
GGCTGGAAACAGACTCCAGAGGACCCCGTGATGACGGTTCATACCTAAAGAAGTCTGAAGATGGTCCCATAGACAAAAACATCACGTGGATGTGCGTCTAACCCCTAATTGTTCGGATGAGGTTCAAAGAAACCCCGTCCTTTAGGGCGGGGAGCGGTCATTGTGGAGACCACGCCATCACAGTACCGAAACTTGCGAATATGCTGTTATCTCCACTTGTTAAGATACGTGAACCTTGCACAACAATCCGTGCATCTCTGCTTGTGATTTTGTAGCTGACGGGAGCATCTTTGGCAATTAGTGGATCACCGTTTGCATCCTTCAGTTTATCTAAACGGTAATGCACTGACCGATGTGCTGGCACATCAAATTCGCATGAGACGTTATCCATCTCAGAGTCCTCGTAAAGCACTTCTAAAAGGCAACTGGTATCAATGTCTGCGGTATTAGAGATGCAGATAGATTCGTGTGAGAAATACCCGCCACCGTGCTGTTCCCACTCCTGTTCTGCTGCGGTTAAACCTGCCATGTAGCCGTCGGGAATTATCCAAACATAAGCACCGTCACCCTCAGAGGTATAGGATTGCAACGCATCCGTTATCGCTTCTGGATTTGCTGCATCTTCGTCAAGCGAAATCACGAGAAAACGGGAGAATAATTGAATTCCTTTTGAGGGATTGTGTTCTTTTAGCTGTCCCATTACATTCAAGCACAACCTGTTTTCATCAACTATCTGAAGATGACTTATGCCTTGTGATTTTAACCAGTCCTTGAATGTGTCATTGAGAAGTGTTGTGAGTGTATCAATGTCAGTGATACTTGCATGTTTGTATTCTCGAATCGTTGCTAATAATATATCATAAGTCATACATTTCTCCTTGAGAGTTTTGAAATTCTATACCATCCATCTTCCATCAATACCTAACAGTGCCATTAATACCTGCATTAACACGACCTCTTCCTCTGTTCCCACAAACTGACGATGTGTATCAATATAAGTGCCGTAGTCATCTGCCCATTCTTTGAAGTAGGTTTCGTATATCCATCCGTTTTCTGTGTGGTGGAAGCTGGTACGTTCTGGGTAGGGGAGTTTCTCGTTTAAAAGTTTGTGTAGTTGTTCAGTGGTTGGTAGCCATAAGTCTTGGGTGGTTACTGTGTTGGGTTTAAGTTCTTGTATTTCGGGGTGTTGACACATTTTGAGGTATTTTGTAGGGTGATTCATGGAGTGGTGAAAATGTTACTATTGCGGTAAGATCCATTGTTGTATGTAGTTAGCGATTGTGTCAATATCAGTAATGGTTCCATTTGCTATTTGAAAACCGAGGTTAATAATTGAATCGTCAATGTTATTTTGAATCGAACAATCATTTAATGCTAAAAACAGGAGTGCACTATGCATACCGACGCGTTTATTTCCATCAAAAAAGATATGTCCAGTAATAATGTGGTGTGCGTATACCGCAGCCTTTTGGAATAAATTTGGATATAGGTCTATACCCTCAAAATTTGCCTCAACCACCTCATCCATATAATATAGTTGACTGTCATTAATTATATGGAATTTTCCGACGTGGTTCTCCGCAATTACCAATATGTCTTCAATTGCCAGATATTTTATATGTTGCCTAATATTCTCCATGCTCGTTTGTATTTTTCCCGTATTTCATCTGAGGTAATAATAATCTTCATATTTAATTTTCTTGCAGTCTCAAGATCAGATCTTGCTTTTTCCCACTCTCCAAGACGTAACCACGAACCGCCACGTTGGTAATATGCTTCTGCATAGTCAGGTTTAAGTTTTATTGCATGGGTATAGTCTTCAATTGCGAGTTTTACCTCACCTTTTTTGCTGTTTTCAACGCCGCTATTGAAGGACTTTTGTGCAAGTTCCTGATTTTGGTCTGCCATCATATCTTTACTTTTCAGTGCGGATAACTTGAAGATAATGATAACATGCAAACTGAATAGATTCAATAGTATTTAGGATGTGGATTAAAGACACTCAATTTACGAATTTTTTGTATGAATTGCCCAATCAACGCTACATCATGAATTTTGCAAAAGATCTGACGGTAAATTCTTTGTGTTTTGCTTGTAAATACATCGGTTTTTGCTCATTTTAAAAACGTACACAAAAAGGGCGTTTTTCGTTTCTGTGTACGTTTTACTTTTCGGGGTTATGCCAGTCTGGAACTGGGTTTATCAGTGTGTACGAAACTTTTTGAAATTTTCTGTTTGGTACGTTTTTATTTGCTTGGTTATGGTTGGTTTTTAGGTGGATATTTTTTGGGTAACGGGTGTCGGTTTTTGTTGAGAATGTAAGTAGTATGCAGTTTTTGGTTTTCATAGTGGTAGTATTATAACAGGTGGTGGAAAGGGATGTAAGGGGTTTGGGTGGATTGGAACAATATATTTCATGTATGTTTGGGGTAGTTTTCAGTTTTCAGTGGTCAGTTTTCAGTATTGTCTGAACCAGTATTTTCAGGGTTGGGAATCCGGTGTGTTGTAGTCCGTTTCACAGGATGACAACATATCGGAATACTGGTGGTAAATGGCACAAACTGGAAAGTTTGTGCTACGAAGAATGATGATGTTTTGTCGGAAAAGTATTGTCTGAACCAAGATTTGCAGGATAAGAAATTGCGTTACGGGCGGGGCAACTCCGCCCCTACGAAGGCAAACCTCTTCCTTCCGCGTCTAAGGTGAGAATACATTCAACAAGATTTCTAAGCATAATTGATTGTTTCTGTCTTCTTCCCAATATTGCTTGTCAATCTTGAGATTCTCCTATATAATACGTTCACTTATGATAATAAAATATTACATTGTAGGATGGTAGTGCGGGACGTTTCCCGAACTACAAGAACGATGAAACTGAGTTGTCTGCCTGTTTCTCTTTATGATGATATCTTTAGTGGGAAAAGTACTGTTGCTGATTGGATTCGATTTGGTGCGGAATTGGGACTTGATGCAGTTGACTTTAGTATCAAGTTCTTTCCTCACCGTGAAACAAAGTTAGTCAACATGATACGCACAATCCTTGTGAAACGCGGTATGGAAGCGTGTATGATTGCGTGTTATTCTGACTTTACACATCCTGATGAAACACAGCGTAAAGAGGAATTAACGAACCTAAAATCAGACATTGTATTGGCAAAGGATTTGGGAGCAAAATTTGTTCGGATAACGGCAGGACAAAACCATCCGGGTATAGAACGCAAAGATGGAGTGCAATGGGTTACGGACGGGTTTCAGTATGCACTTGATGAAGCAGAAAAGCATGGCATCACACTTGCTTATGAGAACCATACTATAGGTGCACCGTGGGAGTATTGGGATTTCTCTCAACCATCGGAAATTTTCTTGGAAATCCTCGATGCACTTTCTGACACACCACTCGGTGTGTGCTTTGATACAGCAAATCCACTTGTGCTAAAAGAGGATGTGCTGGAATTGTTGGATAAAGTAATTGAGCGCGTTGTGGTATTACATGTTTTTGATATGCGTGAAGTAGGGAAATTTGAACCTGTGCGTATCGGTACAGGTGCATCACCGATTCCGCAAATCTTTTCACGGATGCGACAAGCAAATTACGACGGTTGGCTTAGCATAGAGGAAGCGAGTCGACAAGGGCAAAGCGGTTTTGAAGATGCAATTATGTATGTTAAACAAGCATGGCATCAAGCATCATCCGCGTGATGGTTCGCTCATCCGTTCCTGTGCTTGTCGTGACAACTCTGCAAGATGTCCATCGTTTGCCCTCACCTGTTCAAGGTGTATCTCCCGCTCTGGAGTCGCAGTATTTACCATTTTCTCACCATATTTTCGATCAATCCAGAATCTTGCAGAACCCGCAATATATGCTTGCAATGCGTCTATTTTCTCATCTGGATAACGTTGGCAAAGGTTCATGGTGAACATACGTCTGCGTGTGCCGCCACCGTAAGCTGCGTGTTTGGTGTTGTGATTAAATAGGACGAGGTCGCCAGGTGTTGTTTCGAAGACGACTGCAGGTACATCTTTTCCGTGTATTTCCCACGTCTCTTGACTTTTTCCTACTTGTTGGCTCAGTCCATCTGCGTAGTTATCACCGAATAGATGGCTGCCCGGAATAACGCGGAGTGCCCCGGTGTCACGCGTAAGTGGATCTAAGTAGAATGCGATCTTAATGTGCATCGGATCTTCTAAGCGATGTCCACCATCTGAATGCCATCCTGTATCACCGACATAGAAATTGCCATCGCTTCCCATATAGTTGAAATCGTCTCCAAGTAGCGTTTTTGCTATTGCAAGGATACGCGGATCATCAAGCAGCGAGGATAGTTCCTCACTCTGATCAATGAAAGGCACGATACAAGAACGTGCAGTGCCTTCGTGTGGTTTGCCGTTGTGACCACCACCGCGTTCTTCCCAGACGGTTTCAAATGCGTCCTGAATTGCCTCAATTCGGTCTGCCATCAGTTGTGGGAAACTCAGGTAACCAAAGGTCTTGAAGAAGTTAATTTCCGAATCGGTCATAGTGAAATCGTGTTGGTTCATTTTGCAATCCTCCTTAGAACATTGATATTCATATCATAATACAGAATCCATAACCGTTCTGTAGATATTGGTAATTCATAGTATCAGTTTGATCAGTATGCAATGGCGAGGTTAGGAAACCTCGCCTACCGTGGTGTGAAGGTGCATTTTATTTTTCCTACTTGACAACTACAAATTAGGTGCAACCATGTCACTTGGTACAACAAGGGAATCAAATTCTTCTGGGGTTAATACTCCTTCTTCAACTGCTACTTCGCGTAGTGTAGAACCTTCTCGGTGTGCTTTCTGTGCGAGTTTTGCTGCTGCATCGTAGCCTATCTTGGGTGTAAGTGCTGTTACCAACATCAACGAGGCATCTAAATATCCAGCGATTGCAGATGTGTTCGCTTTGATACCGACGACACAATGCTGCCGAAACGCATTGCAGGCATCTGATAATAACCGTATGGATTGTAGGCTATTGAAGGCAATCACAGGCATAAACACGTTGAGTTCGAAATTACCTGCACTACCCGCCAATGATATGGTTGTATCGTTGCCGATCACTTGAGCACATACCATTGTCATTGCTTCACACTGTGTCGGATTGACTTTACCGGGCATGATGGAACTTCCCGGTTCGTTCTCTGGAAGAATTAACTCACCTATACCACAACGGGGACCACTTCCTAATAAACGGATATCGTTAGCGATTTTATATAATGCACAAGCGAATCTTTTTAATGCTCCACTTGCGGATACGAGTGCGTCTCGTCCTCCCATTGCTTCAAACTTATTCGGTGCGCTCACAAATGGATGTCCAGTGCGTTCCGCAATCCGTGATGCTACTGCATCGGCATAATCTGGGTGTGTGTTAAGTCCTGTTCCAACTGCTGTTCCACCAATTGGGAGTTCATAGAGATGTGTTAATGTGTTCTGAATTGCCTCTTGTGCATGTGCTACCTGATGTGCATATCCTCCAAATACTTGTCCTAACGTCAATGGCGTTGCATCCATCAAGTGTGTGCGACCTGTCTTTACAATATCTGCAAATTCGTGTGATTTATCCTCTAATGCGTTTTGTAATGCAGCAGCTGCGGGTAAAAGTCTTTCAACGCACTGAGTTACGACTGCTATGTGTATGGCTGTCGGAAAAACATCGTTTGTTGATTGCGATCGGTTCACGTGGTCATTCGGATGCACAGGGGATTTCATTCCGAGTCCTTCTCCTGCCAGTTCATTTGCCCGGTTAGCGATGACTTCGTTGATGTTCATGTGTGTCTGTGTACCGCTTCCTGTTTGCCAGATTCGTAGGGGAAACTGGTCTGCGAGTTTTCCATCTGCGACTTCATCCGCAGCGCGACAGATAAGGTCTGCAAGGTCGGAAGTTATTCCTCCGAGTTTTGCATTGACTATCGCTGCGGCGTGTTTAATAATGGCAAGTGCGCGAATGAATGTTGGTGGAAAATGTTCGTCTCCGATGTCAAAGTTGATATATGCGCGTTGAGTTTGTGCACCCCAGTAAGCGTCCTCTGGAACGGCTACTTCACCTAAACTATCTTTTTCTATTCGTGTTTTCATCAAAATCCTCTTTAATAATTTCGTTTTTCAGATGTAATTTTAACGCAAGTACGCATGTGTGTCAAGTAATAGGGTTTATCAGATGTGTAAAGGATATGTTAATTGTCTGAACCAGGATTTGCAGGATTACAGGATTTCCAAGATTAGTTTCTTCATAGATAAAGGTCTTTTCTCCGAATTGACACAATTGTTCATTTAGCATGATGGCTTATATCCTGATATAGTATTTAGATCCTGATCAATCCTGAAAATCCTATAATCTTGTAAATCTTGGTTCAGACGATACCAATAACTTTTCCTACCACATTTCAACGCTTTTTACTTGCCAAAGCGTCTGAAACATGATATATTTTAAGTAAAGATTTTGGAATTTAATACGAACTTTTAAGGTACAAGTGGAATTCACATTAGTCAATCCTTATCTGACGCAACAACAAGCACCGCCACCAGTTCTTAGTTACCGATACCGACAATGGTGTTCCAGAGGTTATCAACAAGGTCTCCACCCAATTTCTCCTGACAGTGAATTAGGCACCTGTATCGGGCAGATGGGATGGGTTGGTGCACATGCACATGCTCATGACTATCTTTGGGCATCCGCAGGAAATATGGGGGTGATATTGTCAGAAACAGTTGATGCGAAGTGTCTTATTGACTATGACGAATCGCCACGGTATGCGTTGCCAGCTGCAATTGTTGTCAAAGGGTTAGCGGGTAGACATGTGCTTTTAACTAAATCGGGTTCTCGGTTAGACATGATAGGTATAGAACACCCTGCGCTGAATGTCACCGTCATTGAAGTAGAACCTGATGGCACGCATTATCGGATGCGTTATGGCACGCAAACGCAAACAGAAATAGATAATGACACTGATACAGAAAACGCTTCAAGTCAGTGCGTGCCTACAAGTGAGATGTTCCATTATCTACTGATTTTTGAGCAATTGGAAAAACAAGGATTTCAAGCTTTAGTCCACTTACAACCGAAGTTTTTGAACCTAATCTCGCGGACTGAACATGGACATCCAGATCGTTTTTATAACTTTTTGAAGGGATATGAACCGGAGACACCGATAATTTACGATCCATCTGGTGGGATTGGGTTTGTACAAGAACGTGTACCTGGTATACCGGAATTGTCTTATGAAAGTTTGCGGTTATTTGAGAATGGTGCAGACCCGATGCGACACATTCTCTATTGGGTTGGACATGGTACATTCTCGCGAGGTAATCACCTTTTAGAGGCATACAAACACGCTGAATATTTTGAAGCAGTCGCGCGTATGGCATGGGAAGCAAATCAGCGACAAGTTTCTGCGGAAGCATATAGTGAGGAAATTGTCAACTGTATCCTCCGTGAATTTAATGCGAATCGCACGCAATCATCAGATGAACCTACAGTGCCAATAGATGTTAATAAAGAGGATGGCACACCAGAGAATTTATATAATTATCCATAATATATGTGATTGAATCGTATATATTGCATGTGGTATGTTTCCCACGAACAAATTCACTTGAGAAATATCAAGAATAATAGAAGCATTGTGTTACGGGCTAAGATTTGCAAAGGAGATAGTTAATGAAAGAACCACAGCAACCAGTTGTAATTGATGACACCCCAGAATCACAACAGACACAACCGCAAAACTTAGAATCGTTTCTTAGAGATAGTTTATTTGGAGATGAATTCCGTAATTACAATGAAAAGTTTGAAAAATTAACACAAGATATCGAAATTACACGACAGAGTATTGCTGAAGTAGAAGCGAGGTTGTTGAAGGAAATCTCGGATGTTAAAGCACAGTATGGAAATATACCGGACAGCATAGTGCAGCGTGTTGATAATCGTATTGACGAACTCATTAGTCGTAGCGAGAATGATCTTGAGAAATTATCAATGCTTATTAATGAGTTTGCCACAGAATTTCAGGAACAGATTGACGGACTTCAATCTGAAACACAGAGACTACAAAACACAGGTCAGTCAGACCGACAAGCTTTGGCAGATGCTTTGATAGCAATCGGCACGCAGCTAAAAAAAGAGCAATGAAAAACTCTACGGTTATCCTCATTTTTATAGTTCTATTGATACTAATTTGTATCCCATTACAACAATCTCACTCGGATACTGAAGAAATTACCGTGATTGCAATTGGGGATATAACAGTAGGAAGTAATTTGACACCAACTATTGAAAGGCACGGTGCGGGCGTATTTTTTGAAGGTACAGCCTCTGTCATTCAATCTGCAGATGTTGCCACGGTATCGCTCAACAGCAGTATTTCAGAGAGAGGAGAACCGGATCCGAGGAGAGAATTGCGTTTCCGTGCTGTTCCTGACCTTGCTCGGGCACTTGCAAATGCTGGATTTGATGCGGTTTCCTTAGCAACACCACACATCATGGACTTTGGTGTTGAAGCACTTGAAGATACATTAACCCATTTAGAATGGTATAACGTCAAACCGATGGGTGCAGGTCTTACACCTGCTGCGGCAAATGCACCAGTATGGTTGGATGTCAAATCCAAAAAAGTTGCGCTACTATCGTATTTACGCGGAAATGAATTCAATATGGCATCGCTGAACGTTGTTGCTTCTGCTGCTTTTAGTCAGATGACAAGTGCTGTCAAGGAGATTAATGATACTGCAGAGATTGTGATTGTATGGTTACATTGGGGAAAACAGGAATCTGATACGAATGCAGAACAATCAAGTATTGGTCGACAACGTATTTTTGCACAAGCACTGATTGATGCTGGTGCGGATTTGGTTTTATGTCAACAATTACATACCCTTGGTGGTATTGAACTCTATGAAGGAAAACCGATTATCTATAGTCTCGCAGACTTCATCTACGAAACATATTCATTACAGTATGCTCGTACAATTATTCCAAAAGTGACTTATGCAAAAGGTGTACTAAAATCTATTGAGTTGATACCGATTCTTGCAGATAAACCGGGTGCGTCATTTCCTCAACCGAGTCTTCTCAAAACTAAGGAAACCACGAAGGAGTCTCTTGATATAAATTTGGAAGAAACTGCTATTGAGACCTTGAAGGAGTATCAAAAACGTTGCGCTGAACTAAATACAGAGGTTATTATTAAAGGAGAACGCGGTTGGATTAACAGCATTAATACTTCACAGTAGAATATATCGCAATATATATATATATACTTAACACTATCTAAAGCAGCGTGACGAAGTATAGAATGTATTTAGAAAGGAGAATGAATAACTATGGAAAATCAAAACACTGCCGAACAGAATAATCCTGAAGAGGAAGAAAATGGTGAAGAACAATTGGAGACGGTAGATTTACCGATACTTCCAGTAGACGATCTTGTAATTTTTCCTTATATGCCCCCTGTTCCGCCATTTCCTCCGCATCACGTTGCCTTGTCAGGAAAGATAGTAATGGATGCAGTTGATGATGCGATGCTTAACGGAGAACGCGTCCTCTGTATTTTCCAAACGACTTCAGGACGTAGTCTTGATGCAGACCCGCGCGCAGTGAAGGACATGACGTTAGATGAATTGCGTCCAATTGGAAGTTTAATTCACATTCTACGTGCGAAAAAAGATGACGAGGATGTGCTGTTTCTCGCGAATGGTCGGGCTCGGGTTGAGATTGAGGAGATACTTCACACAGAACCGTTCTTAAAGGCACGTGTCCGTCTCCTACAAGATGAAGAGGACTTTGAAGAGGAAGAGATTATTAAAGATGACGAAGACACCACAGAGGATGGGGAAGGAAATTTGGAATTAGAAGCACTTGTACGTAGCACTGATGAAATGTTCCAACGGATTGTCCAACTCTCCTCACGGTATCAAGAAGAACATGGATTAATGACAAAGAGTATAGATGAGCCCGGAAGGTTAGCAGATTATATCGCTGCTGTCTTAGACCTAAAACCACAGGAAAAACAGCAGATTCTTGAGACAGTGCCTGTTGCTGAGCGGCTTAATAAGCTTACTCATATACTTGCTAAAGAAGTAGACCTTCATGAATTGGAAAGCAAAATACAATCTAATGCACAAGCGGTTATTAATAAGGGACAACGCGAATATTTTCTACGCGAACAACTCAAGGCAATACAGACTGAACTTGGTGAAGCAGATGACTTAGCCTCCGATATTGAGGAGATGCGTGAGCAGTTGAAAAAAGCGAAGTTACCACAAAAAGCGAGAAAAGCCGCAAATAAAGAACTCAATCGTCTATCCAAAATGCAGTCTTTTTCACCAGAGTCAACGGTTTCAAGGAATTATTTGGATTGGCTTCTCAATCTACCGTGGTCGAAGAGTACAAAGGATTCCATTGACCTTACAAAAGCGATGGATATTCTTGACGAGGATCACTATAATTTAGTCAAAGTCAAAGAACGTATTGTTGAACATCTTGCTGTACGCATACTCAAAGCTGAGATAAAGGGACCTATATTTTGCTTTGTAGGACCACCGGGGGTTGGGAAAACGTCTCTTGGTAAATCAATCGCTCGTGCTATCGGTAGGAAATTTGTCCGTCTCTCTTTAGGGGGTATGCACGACGAGGCAGAAATCCGAGGGCATCGTCGGACCTATATCGGTTCTATGCCGGGACGGATCGTGAAAGGGATACGACAAGCGGAATCCAACAACCCTGTTTTTATGCTTGATGAAATTGACAAACTCGGCTCCGATTTTCGTGGAGATCCTGCGGCTGCACTACTTGAAGTGCTTGATCCTGAACAGAATCATTCGTTTACTGATAACTATTTAGATGTTCCATTCGATCTGTCGCAGATTATGTTCATTACAACTGCAAACCAAGTACACTCAATACCTCCACCTCTTCGCGACAGAATGGAAACAATTGAGTTACCCGGTTATACATCAAATGAAAAAAAACAGATTGCCAAACAGTACCTATTACCTCGTCAGCTGAAAGAAAACGGTATTACGAAGAAGCAGTTAGGAATTTCTGATGCGGCGATTCAAAAAGTCGTCAAAGAATATACACGAGAAGCAGGTGTACGGAATCTGGAACGTGAACTTGGTACGCTCTGTCGCAAATCAGCACGTCGTGTCGCAGAAGGTAAAACTGACCGTAATAAGATTGGTGTTAAGGATATACCGAACTACCTTGGTCCTCCCAAGTTCGATTCCGAAATCGCTGGTAGGACTGCAGATATAGGAGTTGCTACAGGACTTTCAGTCACGCCTGCTGGTGGTGAAATACTGTTTGTAGAGGCAACTGCTTCAGAAAAACAGGATGCCAAAGGCGAACTTCTTATCACTGGACAGATAGGAAATGTGATGCATGAGTCAGCACAAACCGCATTAACATATATAAAATCCCAAGCTTCATCTTTGAAATTTGATGCACACGCGTTACAGGATGATATCCACATTCATGTGCCTGCTGGGGCTATTCCGAAGGATGGTCCTTCTGCTGGCATTACCATCGCTGCTGCACTTGCATCTATCGCAACAAAGAAAGGGATTAACCCTGAAGTTGCAATGACCGGGGAGTTGACATTGAGAGGTAGGGTCCTGCCAATTGGTGGTGTCAAGGAAAAAATCCTTGCAGCCAAACAAGCAGGTATCAAAAAGATTATTGTCCCTCAAGGAAATCAAAAGGATTTTGTTGAAATACCAGAGGATATCCAAGAAGGTCTTGCATTCCATTTCGTTGAAAATATGAATCAAGTCTTTTCAGAGGTATTCGATAAAAAGTAGGAAGAATTGTAAACCTAAGACGCTTTTAATATTGACCTTGACTGCAGTATCAAGTTTAGACATTGAATGACTGAGATATTGCATAACTTCGTTTAAAGTTAGTAACACGTCATTACCATAAATTCCTTGTTCAAGGAAGGAGATATGAAATGAAAAGCGTAAGATGGAACAGTGTAGTTCCTTTCCTCATAGTATGTGCTATTGTAGCATCTACATACATGTTGGCTACAATGTCATGTTGGGGAAATACAGATAGCGAAATAGAAAATGAAAGTGAAACAAACAAAGGTGCGCCGCTTTTTCTCAAAGATATCGCACCTATCCTTGACAAAAACGGATGTTCCGCGGGTCTCTGCCACGGTAAATTCGGTGGGCAAGGTGGATTGAATTTATCATTACTCACACTAAACCCAGAAAGTGATTACGAACCGATTGTGCTTCACAACCGAGGTAGACGGATCAATCTGCTTGAACCTGAACAAAGCCTGCTTTACTTAAAACCGACAGGTCAAATCCCACATGAGGGTGGCATGAGATTTGAGGTTAATTCAGACGAAGCGGAAACCATTTTGGCATGGATTTCTGCTGGTGCTCTATTCTCACCTGACGAACCGCGTTTGGATAAACTTGAGATTAAACCGAGTGAAAATGCGTTCACTTCTGTTGGTGAAACCATTCAACTGAAAGTACTTGCAACATTTACAGATGGTTCAGTTGAAGATGTCACTGATCAAGCGGTCTACGAGTCTAAAGATGAGCCTGTTGCTACTGTGACAGAATCTGGGTTGGTAACAAGCACACGGTGGGGTGGAACTGCGATCTTAGCAAGATACTTGGGGGTTGTTTCCTCTTCCTTTATCACTGTACCAAGGGAAGACGATGGAAAACCTTATCCAGAGGTATTGACGAACAATTTTATAGATGAATTCGTTGCGGCAAAACTCAAAAAGTTGAACGTGCGTCCATCTGAACTTACGACAGATGCCGAATTCATACGTAGAGTTTATCTGGATACAGTCGGAAAATTGCCCAGTGCTGATGAAGTTAGGGAGTTCCTTGCCGATTCAAATCCAGAGAAACGTTCACGTTTAATAGATGTCCTCATGGAAGATCCAAATTGGATTCATTTGCGTACATTAAAAATGGCGGATATGTTGCGTGTCCATCCAAGAAGGTTAGGTAACGGAGAATACGGGGATAGAGGTGCGACACTCTTTCATGAGTTTATACAAGATTCCGTTAAAGAAAACAAACCTTATGATCAGTTTGTTAGTGATATATTGACAGCTACAGGTAGTACATATCAACACGGTCCGACTAACTACTATCGGATTGAACGTCAACCTTCGGGTAGAGCAGAAACGACAGCCCAGGTATTCCTCGGAATCCGTCTCAGTTGTGCGCGATGCCATAAACATCCATTTGATGAATGGACAACAGATGATTATTGGAACTTCGCTGCATTTACTGGTAAAGTTGGCACACGTGGCGGTGGACTCTACCAAGAACTGGTAATCTACAATAATCCTCAGGGTAGGGTCGTTAACCAATCTGTACAAGGGAATCGTGGACAGGTTGCCCAACCTACATTCCTCGGTGGACCAACGCTGCCAGAAGCGTATAGAGAAGATGCTATACAACATCTTGTTGACTGGATTACATCTGATTCAAATCCATACTTTGCAAAGGCTACTGCCAACCGTTTATGGAGTTACTACTTTGGTAGAGGGATTGTTGATCCTGTTGACGATATGCGCGCGACAACACCACCAAGCGTTGAAGGACTCTTAGATGCATTAGCAGAGGAATTAATCCGGAGTGGATATGATACCAAACATTTAATCAAGATAATTCTGAACTCCAGGACATATCAACTCTCTGCAGCTCCGAATGAAACGAATGAGTTAGATGATAGGTTCTTCTCTCGCTTCATGCCGCGTCCATTGATGGCACAGGTGTTACTTGATGTCTTAAATGATGTTACAGGAACATCCGAGAAATATGGAAGATATCCGGTAGGTTGGCGTGCAATTGAAGTACCGCTCCCAGTCAGTTCACGTTTTCTTAGTCTATTCGGACGTTCCGATAGGGAGTTCTTAGGCAACTTAGATCCTTTACTTGAGCCTACACTCACGCAGGCACTTCACATCATTAATTCTCCTTATGTCAACGGAAAGTTGAGACAGAGTAAGACAATTAAGCAACTTCTTGAACCGAAGACAGGGGAAAAGATGCAACCTGAAGCATTAGTTGAAGAGTTGTATCTCATGACATTAAGTCGTCCTCCTACAGAAGTGGAACTTGGAACGGCTACAGCTTATCTTAACGATGAAGCAACGAGACGTGAAGATACAGAAGACTTACTCTGGGCACTTCTTTCATCACGTTCTTTTCTTTTCAATAAGTAAGTGTTGCAGTAGAGCTTAATCACTTTGGGCAGGTATAGTTATTGGATGTAAATATCCATCATCTATTCCTGTCCATTTTTTTTATAAAAAGTCGGGTTTCGCTACCGCTTCTACCCGACCTACGAAATAATACCATTTCTAATAGATTACATGTCATTAGCGGTTTTTACAAAATATGGGAACCCCGTAAGTTTAGCAATCATAGTGTTGGAATAAGTTCGAAGTATCTCTGACACTTTTGTCTGCATGTCCTCAAGAGTTTCATACA
>JAJDWI010000156.1 GCA_022825665.1 Candidatus Poribacteria bacterium | reverse complement strand
TTGTTTCGGAAGACGATTGAAAGTGTGTTGTTTTTCAGTTGTGTCAGCCATAAGAGAACCTCTAAGAAAAAAATAGCACCTACATTATTGTTTATATATCTATATATTACCACATTTATAGGTTTTACTCAATATGACTTCGATAACAATATTATCAGGTTCGCCTGTTAATACCGGTTCCTCTCCGGTAAAGAGGAGTGCTAACGGAACTCCAGTTTTCGCATCCCACATCTGCACTTTTCCGCCCATGGTTCCACAGACAAGTTTTTTGCTGTCTGGCGAAAAAACTAAAGCACTGATTTTAGACTTAATCTTGTGCTTCTCGTTCTGATACAAGAGGAATATATCAGGGAGAGATATATTAGAAGTCGCACCTGTCTCTGTATTCCACACACGAATCTTACCAGAGTCGTCGAATGCCACCGTTTTTCCATCAGGTGAAAAAGTAAGGCATGAAGAACCTCCTTCCGTAGCCAAAGTCTGCAATTCACGTCCCGTTCTAACGTCACTCAGACGAACCAGCGGCTCATGTGCATACTCCATAGAGGCATGCGGGAAGGCTCTATTACCTTTTACACCAGCACTGGCGAACTTTGTCCCATCAGGAGAAAACGCTGAAGCCGATAACCAATCTTGATGTCTTTCAGGGTAGAAATCGGTTTTTTGTAATGCATTCGAATCCGTTTTTTGCAATGTTTTCATGTCCCAAAGGCTAATTACCTCATCATAAGCGACACTCGCAAGCGTGGTGTTGTCTTTAAAGAAAGTTACTGCTTCCACCTCCATCGTGTGTTGGTAGATGCGAATGGGTAATGAATCTCCTGTCTTGATATTCCAAAATCGGACTGTGCCATCAGCACTTCCACTGGCAAGTGTGCGATTATCTGGTGAAAACGTTAAAGCATTGATGCTGCTGGTATGACCTGTGAAAGTGGTGATAGGTTCACCAGTGGCGATATTCCATAATTGCACTGTATTATCGGACCCTCCGCTTGCAAGCATTTTTCCATCCGAAGTGAATGCTAACGCGTTGACCCACCCAGTGTGTTTGTCAAGGAGAATAGATTCCTTACTGTCGATATCCCATAACTGTAATGGGACTATTTCATCATTATTTTCACCTGCACTTGCGAGACGTGTGCCATCAGGTGAAAATTCCAAGGCTAAAAGAAATATGTTTCCCTTGAGTGTAAATAGTATTTTGCTGGTTGTTGTGTCCCACAACTCAATCTTGGTTCCTACGCCAATTGCAAATTTATCATGTGTGAACGCATAGCATCCAGGATCAACGATTCTCTCTGTCTGTTCTTCAATATGCTTCACATTTCCTTTTCTAGTTTCAACATCCAACTGGCTGATTGATTCTCCCCCGTCACTCAAAGCAAAAAGTGTTTTGCCATCTTCAGAGAATCGCAATACTGAGGCATGTGGAAAATAACCAGTGCGTCCCATTTTCTGACCAGTAGCTACTTCCCACAACTGGGGTCCCTCTCTGTGATAACCGCCAATACTGCCTGCAAGGAAGCGACCGTCTGGAGAAAATGCTACGGATTCGCACTTACCGAGGAACATGGATACTTCTTTACCCGTTTTCGCATCATAAAGCCAAACACCGATACTGCTGCCTACCGCCAGTTGCTTACCATCTGGTGAGAATTGAAGCACATTAATTCCACCTTTCCCAAAACGCGCTTTCGCTTCTTTCGGTAATTCCCATTTTGTCCAATCTTCCACTATTTCGTCTCCTTGTGCTTCCGCAATTGCTGCAGAAACGTCATTAGGTTGCAGATCCGGGCTATTTTGTTTATCCAGTGCATTGACACTTCCTATTTGCGTCCACACATCTGGTTTAGATTCCAAGTTTGCAACTATAGGTGCATCAATAATTTCGACCGTCATTTCTGAGGTAGCATCTAAACTATAAGGCTGCTGGAAACGTGTTAAGTATTTGTGGTTTCCAATACCGAGCATGAGCAACACCACTACTAACGTGGAAGCAGCTACCGCCCACGGCACTAACGGTTTACTTCCTGATGGGGCAACGGGTTTGATATGTTTAACCTTTTGCATGATATTATCGGTAAGATTTGGGGATAGTTTGAAGTTGCTGAGTGCCTCTCGGATCATGATTTCCTCCTTTTGTAACCTTTGCCGTGCGCGGTGAAGACGGAGCTTGATTGCACTTGTGGATACGCCTAAAAATTGGCTAATCTCCTCAGTCGTCATTTCACCTAAGTAGTAGAGTGTCATTACGGTTCTTTCACTTTCCTTTAGTTTGGAAAGCAATCTTTTCACCACCTCGCGCTGCGTCTCTGCCGTAACCTTCGCTTGTTCTTCCGCAACATATCTGGAATATATTGTTTCATCTATCCACTCAGTGTCAGTGTCTTCTAACGACTCTGTTTCTATACGCTTTTTACGTAGCCATGCAAGGCATTGACGGTTTGCGATTACATAAAGCCATCCAGCAAACTGGTTTGGATCTCTCAGTGTAGAAAGTTTTTGGTAGACTTTGAGGAAGGTGTCTTGTGTAATTTCCTCTGCGATGTGGAAATCACCTATTTTCCGCCAAGCGAGTGCGTGTACCTGCTTTTGATATTTCTCTACCAAACTAACAAACGCAGTATCGTCACCTGCAATGATTTGTCGTATTAGATTAACATCATTTTCTCTCATTAGACACCTCAAGAAAGTGGAAGATTGCTTAATGTTCTATCAATAAATAATGACGCGGGTTATGTGTCGAATGGTTACATAATTCTGAAGGAAACTGATTCCGATAAAAATTCTTTTGATTGAACAATATAGTGTGGGGAAAACCGTCTACCCATAAACGTCAATTTAAGGAAGAAATGCGTTTGTCGTTGCGCTTTTCATTGCGTCTTTTACATGCCGTAGGGGCGAGGTTGCCTCGCCCGCAGGCTCACATACAGTCCCGTAGGTCGGAGCGAGCAAAGCGACCTACGACAAGTATTGTGTCTGAACCAAGATTTACAAAATAAGAGATTTGTATGCCAATGTTCCTATGCAAAAGTTAGCCCTTCATCCTGGACAACGGAATATATACTACAAATTCCTAATCCTGGAAATCCTATAATCCTGGAAATCCTGGTTCAGACAATAAGCGATGCAGACAAGCAAGAATCACTAAATTGACGCTTATGGTGTGGGGAAAACCGTCTACCCAACCAAATACTTAAAAACAGCAGACAGATTGTCGTCAGGTGAGTAAAGTTGAGAAACATTCAACTCGTTTTCAATGAGAATTAGGGGGAGACGTGCGTAAAAAGCATCCGGTTTTGCTGTTTCAATGATAACATCACCCGCTTCATCGCCAAAGGTAACGCTGAGAATATCTTCAAACGGCATACAGATTTGTGCTAAACGGCGCGGGTTGTCAGCACTTAAGTAGACTTTGTGTGGGTGTTCATCAATCAGTTCGCGAATATCTGAGATAGTTCCCTCAGCGAGAATACGTCCCTGATGAATGAGCAGGATGGTTTCTGTCATCGCTTCTATTTCGTAAAGTATATGGCTTGAGACGACCATGCTAATTCCTTGTTTTGCGAGTTCTGTGAGGAGGCTTATGACATGCCGTCTGCCGATCGGGTCAAGTCCGGTGAGTGGCTCATCCAAGAATAGGAGTTCTGGCTCATGCACAAGTGCTTGTGCAAGTTTAATCCGTTGCCGCATCCCTTTGCTATAAGATCCGATGGGTTTGTCTTTGGCTGAAATCATATCCACAGTTTCAATCACTTTCAGACTTTGATCTTCTGCCTCTGATCCTTGATACCCACTCAATGTTGCGAAAAAAGTGACGAACTCAAAACCTGTCATAAATTGGTATGCTAATTCGATATCTGGACAGTAACCAACTCGCCGCGTTAACATATAGTTATTCCAGACAGGTTGGTTTAGGACAGAGATGACTCCCATGTTAGGTTTGAGTTGACCAGTCATTAATTTGAGGAGACTGGTTTTTCCCGCGCCGTTCGGACCAAGCAAACCGGTAATACCGGGGTGAATGGTTAACGTAACATCGTTCACCCCCATTACTTCTCCATACCATTTTGTCAGGTTTTCTGTTTGAACGATGGCATTATCATTCATGAAGTGAGTTCCTATTCCGTTCTTATGTTGCGGTGTTGTTTTGGCAGATTTTCATAGTTTCTTCAAGATTTTGGATACCCGCGGTGGTGCCGATAGCAGTTACACAAGCTGCACCTGTTGCTGATGCTAACTGAGCAGTAGTTTTGAGGTCCCACCCTTTTATAGTTCCTGCGAGGAATCCTGCCACGTAAGCATCACCTGCGCCGGTAGCGTCAATGATGTTAACGGGGTATGCGGGGACAAACATATCTTCATCGGGGGTAGAGACATAACTACCACGTTCCCCCATTTTTATTCCTATTGTGCTAATCCCGTAGTTTCTCAAAAATGTTGAGATTTCACGGAGGTCGGATGTACCTGTCAGATGTTCTGCTTCAGTCAAACTCGGTAGAAAGATGTCAACATAAGGCAGACACGGTTCCAATGTTTCCAACCATTTTCCTGTCGCATCCCATGCGGTGTCAAGGGATGTTGTTATTCCTAATGCCTTTGCTTTTTTGAGAACATTCGCCATCGGTTGTCCATCAAATTGGGGCATGACAAGTGCACCAGCGATATGGAGTATTTTTGCTGTTTTAATTATATCCCAATTTATGTCGTTTTCGCAAAGTTCACCGTTTGCTCCGATGTAGTGGCAAAAACTTCGTTCACCATCGGAAGCCACCGCAACAAATGTATAGGAGGTGTTCGCACCTGTATTCCGTTGTATGCCTGCTGTCCCGACATTGTTTTCTGTAAGTGTTTGCAGGACTAAATTGCCAAAATTGTCGTTGCCGATTTTACCCATAGCACCAACAGAAACACCAAGACGTGCAAGTGCAATGGCTGTGTTGTTAGCACAACCCCCTGAATGGATTTCCAGTTCATCAAAGAGGACTAATTTACCCTTTTCAGGAAAACTGTCTATCGGTTTTCCAATTACATCAACGACAAATATTCCAAGTGATAGCACGTCCATATTTTACTTCCCATACGCTAAAGTAGTGTAAGATTACAACTCTGTGTCCATCTCATCCATATACATTATAACTAACGTTTCATTATTATCGCTAACAATTTCGTCCGCTGATATACGCGGAATCAGTGTTAAATTTTGTTCCGATTGTGAAATCCATCCAATTAATACCGTGCGATTTTGCGTTTTGCCAATCTGACGAGTATCTTCCTGTTGCAATAGATATTGAAGTAGACCTTCCTGTTGTAAGATTTTCGCTAAAGTTTTCCTTGGTTCATCAAGTTCTTCAAGTGATGGTATTTTTTTTAACGCTTGACTCGGTGAATCTGATACCCATAAATTGCTTTTTCCCAGTGTGACCTCCCCTAAGTAGTTTGCATCTCCTCCTGTAATTCTCCATGTATTTTCAAGTTTTATCGGAGTTTCCTGTATATCAAATGAAAAAAATGTCTCTTGAATGTATGTACTAGGACTCCAAGGTTCTACAGATACATCCCGCAACTCAGACGGTGATCCAAGAAAAAACTGTGCAGGTTCAGTGATACTATCAACCCTCAAAGGACAAATAAAGGTGTTTTGTGTTAATGGAATTACCGTTTTAGTCCGCGCAGCAGCCCTAAGTGAAACGTAACTTTGCATGTGCGCGTTATTTTGATCGGGATATATTGATAAAACTGAGAAATGTTCTGTTGTTATTTTCTTAGGTAATACCGCACGCGCACCACCAATGATACTAACGGACACAAGAACAAAGATTAGTACTACGATCCAATAACGACGATTTCTGTTAGGCACAGTTCTTCTTCTTTTGCTAAAAAAAAGCGTTATACCACCAAAACTGAGTAAATATATCGGAAGTATTATTGAGAGTAATTTTATGATCGGAATCTGTGTTGGCATTTTTGAGAGAAAATGCTCATGTATTTTTTCCTCATGTTGCCGAAATGGTGCGTATTTATCAGCAAAAAACCGAGGCGATTTCCCATGTGTTTTGAGTAGCCAACGCCAAAATGTTTCTCCCAACTTCAGTTCTGAAAATGGCGGTGTATTGTAATCAAAGGAAAAGCATATTACTTGTCCGCTTCCAAAGTTTCGCTGTGCAATGTAAATCTGTTCATCAGTTTCAAGCAGTATTTGACATTCAGGTTTGGGTTCAAAATGAATGTTCTTAAACGCGTGGATTGCATTGTTTGAATTAACAACACCGAATTGTTGTCTTAAAGCATGTGGCACTTTATCAAATGTCTCTTCACGGATCAATTTTACAGGAAGTAATTGCTCAATAAAACTGTCTTTTAGGAAACGGAAGTTGCTTCCACCGGAAACGACAAGTGTCCCACCACGTTGCACCCAATCTAACAGTGCTGTTTGTTGTTGCTTTAAAATCCTTTTGTCTGTAAGTGATACCTCGCGAATAATCATCAAATCAACGGCACTATAACCTACCCACTTTGTAGGCATTGCACGAGAGTTTGGTAGATATTTAATATGAACCTGTGTACCATCCTCATCTAATCGCTTTTTATCAATAATCTTTTGTATTTTGTCTCTGTTGGGGGCTAAAACCAAAGCAAAATAGTCTCTATTTGCGATCGGTGTTAGAGGTGTAATTTGGTGTGTTGTGTGTGGTTCTGATATAGATGTCTCTGTGACTTCTGATGGTTCTAATTGAATGAGAAGATGGAAAGAAGTGTTTGGACAGTAGATGAACAGTTTTTTCTGCTTACGATCAGTTTTACTTAGATGTAGTGACGTTGCATATCGGCAGATTGTCTCATCCGTATTATAATTACGAACTTCAACGGTGAGTTCTCCGTTGAACGGAACAAGTTCATTTTGACTTCGAAGACTAACGTTCAGTGGTGCCCATTTTCCATGTTTATATCCGTTGTTGAACCCAAAGGTTACCTCCTCAAAATCCACAGCACAGAATGCTGAAGATACAACAACAAACGCGATGATAATTGCGACATTCATTCTCATAACAACCCCAAATAGCGGAATTCGTTATGTATTAGACGTAAAACAGGTATATTAGATGAGTCGTGCTGGATTTTTTGAGAGTATTGTCTCTGTTGCACCATTAAAGGCATGTGTGCTGAAGACTCCGTTTCCTAACATAATCATTGAACCGACCCCACCTGCTGCCTCAATCTGTGCAATTGTGTCTATCACCCGTTTATCGCTGAGCAAGCCACTATCCACTGAAAATTGCTTCGCAACAGCAAAACATTCAGTAAATAAATCAGGGTTTGACTGAGCCTGTGTAAGTTTTTGTAAAACCGTTAATGCTGTATCTGCCGCACAGTTGATACGTTTTGTCTGTTCACTGTTTCTGAGTACTTCGCTTGTCTGAATTGGTCCAAAGTAGCGATAATATATAGGTTGATCAGGTATCGGCAATTTGTCTGCAACTAAGGGTGCTCCTTCTTTCAGCTTTACGAGACACCCACCGTGGTATTGCGAGCAGACATCGCCTAACCCAGTTCGGTTCTCAACTTCCGCCACGTGTGCGATCATTGCTAAAACTTCATTTTCCTTATCCAACTTTATGAGTTCATTCAGTGCATAAGCAGTAGCAAGTGCAGCAGCACCACTCAAACCGAAACCGCAACCCAAAGGAAGCGGGGACGTGAGACTTACTTTTATCCCTGAAACATCTGTATTTTGGATTAGCCGACTAACCACAGCACTGACTGTTGGGAAAACAATGTCTTGTTGATTAAATGAAACTTTTGTTTCGTAATATTCAGAAACGGTGACTTCAACACCTTCTTTGACAGTAAAACCCATGCCGAGAGAATGCATACGTGCCGGATCTGGGTGCGGAATTATTTTGAATACACACGAAATGTTACCAGGTGCAAACGCACTCGCCATATCACTCCTTTTTAAAATTTAGTAGTTTGATATTGATTGTTAACTATATATATGGTCGCTTAGTTGTAATGAATGACCACTAATTACTCTATTATGTTAAAACACATATCAATCAAATAGACCAGATTACTGTCTATTCTGGTTTTGTCTGGGTTGCCTTATCTTGAAGGCATCTTCACCATACTTTCCATCTCCAATCTTTGCTGCTTGACCTCCACCAGTGACACCAAATCTTGATCCATCCAAACGTGGTATTACATACTGCTCAAACCATTCGCCCATTTGTCTTCGCATATCGCTAATCAGGGCTCTATGTGCCTTGTCATCCACCAGATTCTTCCGTTCGCGTGGATCATTAACTATGTCATAGAGTTCATGCGGTCCGTAAGGATAACGGTGTACATATTTCCACTCTTGCGTCCGAATCATTCGAACAGGACCGTACTCATCAAAAACCACAATCCTATCTTGGGCATCGTTTGTATCACCGGAAAGCGCGGAGACAAAACTTCTACCGGGAGACATGTCGTCGTTGGGATCGGGTAAACCGAGATAGTCAAGTAATGTCGGCATGAAATCGTATTGACTCACCATCGCCTCGCTTTCACGTCCTTCTGGTATCTTACCGGGTTGACTCACGATAAAAGGCACTTTGACGGAATTTTCATACATATTAAGTGGGAATGTTCCATTGCCTTTATGCCAAAAACCGTTATGTCCACATGAGTATCCGTTATCACTACTGAAAACGATAAGTGTATTCTCACGAATACCTAACTCAGTAAGTCGTTCTAAAATACGTCCGACGTTGAGATCAAGTGCTGTTATTGCAGCGAAATATCCTTTCAACGACTCGCGATTGCCCATGTGAGGTAACGTGCCTCGTCCAGCCCACGGATGCAATGCCTCCTGTGGACATGTCTTGAACGGACAATCATCATAAGAATCTACAATGTCTTGCGGATGCCCGTTAAAAGGGGTATGCGGGGCATTATAGTTGACACTGAGATAGAACGGACCCTCTTTATTTTCTGATATAAAATTTATTGCATCATCGGTAATTACGTCAGTGAGATAACCCGGTTGTCTTTCTACTTTTCCATCTCTAATCATGTTGGCATTGTTGTATCTGCTTCCGCCTAATGGCAAAGCAAACCAATGGCTAAAACCGTGTTGTGGTGTTAGACTATCACCAAGATGCCACTTACCACTTAAACCTACCGTATAATTATTTTCAGCAAGTACATCGGTATAGCATGTCAAACCTGCAAGATAACGTTCTGCATTTGGTGGCATGCTCCCATCCCTGCAAAAATCATGCACTCCGTGTGCTGATGGGATACGTCCAGTCATTAAACTGGCACGTGCTGGTGAACATACAGGAGTTGTGCAGAAAAAATTGGGAAAACGTGTGCCTTCTGAAGCGAGTTGGTCTATAAAAGGTGTACGGACCTCATCGTTACCACAACAACCTGCTGCCCAAGGTCCTTGGTCGTCAGTCAGAATAAAAATGACATTTGGTTGGTTTTGCATTTGATTTCCTCCTTTTTGTTCTGCACCCAGTAAGACCGTTGGCGCGACAGCCGCAGCGACAGTCCCTGTGCCTACGTTCTTTAAGAACTTTCTGCGCGACATATTCGTGCTATTGTTTATCTCCTGATTTGACATGTCTCACCTCTAATCAGTATCACAAAATTAACACTACATGCGCATGTTATACTCACCGCAGTTGATTTGGATGAAAAGATGTGCCTAAACATTCCGCCTTGGTGGTGCATATCTTGGGTGGAAAGAATCTTCTCCGTAATTACCTTCTCCAAGCTTCGCTGCTTGTCCACCACCTGTGACCGAACATCTTGCACCGTCTAATTCAGGATCCACATATCTTTCAAACCACGCACCCATCTGTTGGCGCATTTCCGAGATGAGTGCGTTATGTTCGTTCTCATCAACGAGGTTCTTGCGTTCACCAGGGTCGTTTGCTAAGTCGTATAGTTCATGTGGACCATAAGGATAGCGGTGAACGTATTTCCACTCTTGTGTCCGGATCATACGGACAGGTCCGTATTCATCAAAAACGACGATTTCGTCTTGCGCATCGTTCGTTTCTCCAGTAAGTGCGGAAACAAAACTCCTTCCAGGAGACATATCATCGTTGGGATCAGGCAAACCAAGATAATCAAGCAGTGTCGGCATGAAATCGTATTGACTTACCATTGCCTCACTGACACGTCCTTCTGGTATCCTACCGGGTTGGCTGATAACAAATGGCACCTTAACAGAGTTATCATACATATTCAGTGGAAAAGTTCCGTTGCCTTTATGCCAAAATCCGTGATGTCCGCATGAGTATCCATTATCACTACTAAAGACAACAAGTGTGTTCTCACGGATACCTAACTCTGAAAGTCGATCTAATATACGTCCGACATTTAAATCAAGTGCCGTAATCGCAGCATAATAACCTTTCAACGACTCACGATTACCCATGTGTGCGGCTGCACCTTGCACTGCCCACGGATGCAACGGTTCTTGTGGACATGTCTTGAACGGACAATCATCGTAGGAATCTACGATGTCTTGTGGATGTCCATTAAACGGAGTATGCGGTGCATTATAGTTGACGCTAAGGTAGAATGGACCTTCACTATTAGCGGAAATAAAATCTAACGCATCATCGGTAATTATATCTGTGAGGTAGCCGGGTTGCATCTCCACCTGTCCATCGCGGATCATATTCGCGTCATTATATTTGCTGCCACCTGTAGGCAACGCGAACCAGTGGCTGAACCCATGTTGTGGGGTTAGGCTGTCACCGAGATGCCATTTACCGCTCAAACCGACGGTATAATTATTTTCAGCAAGCACATCGCTATAGCAGGTCAAACCTTCAAGATATCTTGCGGGGTCAGGTGGCATGTTTCCATCACGAATCCAGTCGTGTACCCCGTGTGCTGATGGGATACGTCCTGTCATCAAGCTTGCACGTGCAGGTGAGCACACAGGACTCGTGCAGAAAAAGTTAGGGAAGCGAGTTCCTTCGGCGGCGAGTTGATCTATGAAAGGTGTGCGGAGTTCATCGTTCCCACTACAACCCATTGCCCAAGGTCCTTGGTCATCTGTTAAAACAAAAATGACATTTGGTCTGTTTTCCATATTGAATTCTCCGTATAAATAGGTGGCTGAATGTAATAGTTTATATTTCCTTATTCACTTTTTGCAATTTTTCAAGGAGACGAACGATGTCTCTGTAACATTTATCAAATGAATCTGCTTTCCGTGCTTGTTCAATATCAAAGATTGCTGCAAGTGCTGGTTGATCGTTCGTTTCACGATACCTCCTACTGCCCCCCATTTGCTGACTAAGCCATCCCTTTGCATCACGGATCCCTTCCGGATTCTTCGGAGAGGCAATATCATTATTCAATCCTCCTTTTCCACGAAGTGACTCGGCAGCTGCAAGAAACCACGCCTCAAACTCATTATTAGCAATCACAACGGCAATGGACAAATCACTGCGGGCTTGCGATGCTCGGTGAAGCAGTGCTGGTCCCAGTTCTGCTGGACAGTCACCGTCACTATCAAGGATAATAAATATAGCACCTTGCCCCCCAATTTGCCGAGCCACGAATTCAACTGCTCTTTCAAGTTCGTTTTCTTTAACAACCTTATTCCGAGGACGGCGAATAGGTGGTGGCACAACAATCGGCAATTCTGGATAAAGATTCGCAGCGATGCGGCGAATCAGAAGGGGTACAGTTACCACCTCACTTTCCCCTTCGACAATGCAACCGATTTTGACTGTCATTTGTGCTTTCCTCTGCTCTTCGCTTTACCAGACTTCTACTTATCGAAATCAAGCACAGATAGTTGTTTCTCCTTTGCAGCAGAGAGAGCTACCGGATCTGGTTGCAATTGATTACTCCGTAAAAGTTCTCCGACCATAAACAACCGATCTTGCACCACAGATTTGCTTGCATCATCCACTGGAGCGACCACTGTATTGCCATCATCTGCTTCAACTGCAAGAATTGATTCCACATCCAGATGCTTGTCATCAAGCAGTTCTGGACTGTGGGTGGTGACGATAACCTGCGTTCTGTGGGCAGCTTCTCGAAGACCATCAAGCAGTACGGCTATCGCCCTTGGATGAAGTGCTATCTCTGGTTCCTCAATTCCGATGAGCGGCACGCGTTTTTGTGCGTCCTGATCTCCTTGAAACAGAGCCACTAGAATCCCCAACGCGCGAAGTGTACCATCAGACATATTGTTTGCATAAAATATCAATGGATCTTTGTCTTCTGCAACATATTGTCTGAACTGCAATGTTTCCTTCGGTCCACACTTCCGGGCTTGTACTTTATGCACGCCAGGCACTATCACTGCCAGATATTCCTCAATATTTTTCTTCACATCAGGTGAGAGTTGCTTGAAGACGCTGTTCAAGTTACTTCCGTCTTGCATCAACATGTCCCCAGGGTCGGGATCTTGCAAGTCTCGGATTATCTGGGGATTGAGATTGTAAAATCCCATCCGAGAGAACGCATCATATACAGGGCGAAACTCGGACAATCCAGAGGCGTTTACTAAATAGAGTCTATCGTTTACAGCTGCTGGTGCCACCTTTACACTCGCATTGATTGTTTTTCCATTAGTAACTCTGAAATATACTTCTTGAGTATTATCCTGTGCCCTTTGAACTCTACATTCTTCAGTATGAATCCTGTATCTCCCGCGTGAACGAGATTCAATACTGAATTTGTAGTATCCAGCAGCATTATTGAATAAGGAAAATTCAAGTTCAACACTAAAATTGTTCGTTGGTCCGGATGAACGATTCATTAAATTATTGATTCCTCCACGAGCCCGTATCGCGTGCTCCAACGATATATTCAACGCATCCGCAACAAACCGTAACGCATCAAGGAAATTACTCTTCCCCGAACCATTGCGACCCACAAGAAACGTCAGAGGCTGCAACTGCACATCACATGCTGCAATACTCTTATAATTCTTGAGAATAACTCTTTTGATAAACGTTGAATCTTGCATTTCAGTATTCCAAAGTTGTTACGCCACAGGAAATCCATCTCCCACAAGTGGTTCACCATCTTCTACTTCAATAGTCGGAACAAGGACGTGTCCCGGTGACTGAGCGTTGTTATAGCGGACACCTTGCGCCATAAAAATCATGACAAATGCTCGTCGTTGATGGTCTGTCACATTCGGTGGTGTGCCGTGCCAGTTTAGGCAGTGATGGAACATACACTCCCCTGCTTTAAGTTCCACTGGGATACCGTGACTGATGTCTAAACTCCGTCTTTCTGCCCATGGATTCGGAGGTGGCTCGCGTCCTTCTTCTTGAGCCTTTGCTGTTTCCGCATCAAATGCTGCTTTTGCCTCAACAGAGAAACGTTCATCTTTATGACTTTTCGGCATAACGTGCATGCAACCACTTTCCACCGTAGCATCATCTAATGCAAGCCAACAACTTACAATGTTCGGAGGACTTAGGGGCCAAAAAAAGAAATCGTGATGAAAACCAAAGTGTCCGTTATCTTGTGGTGGCTTAGATATAACTTGATCATGCCAGAGACGTACTTCAGGAGTTTCCAATAATGCACGAACTGTGCTGGTGATGAGTGGATTATGGATAGCTGCCTCATAACTGGGTTCACGTTTCCACATGTTGACAAATTGATGGATAGCGCGCGGGTGATCTCTACCTCTATGGAGTCGCTGTCCTTGACGGTCATGTCCATACTTAAATTCCGGTGATGAATCGTCTCCCTCGTTGAGTTCTAATTCAATGATGCTATCTAATCCATCTCGCATGGCTTCAACGCCATCGCTGTCTAATACTTTGCCGTATTTGAGGTATCCATTCTCCTGAAAAAAGTCAACTTGTTGCTGTGTTATCATTGTGTCCCTCCTTGTGAATATGATATTCAATGACTTTATATGTATGCCAACATATAATCAATTCTATCCAATAAAAATTTTAGAATATGGATGCCTTAGATAGGAAACTGGTGATTACCTGCAGTCAAACCACCATCAATAACAAACACTGCCCCCGTTGCGAAACTTGCCTCATTAGATGCGAGGAACAGCGCGGCATTTGCTATGTCAACAGGTTTTCCGATACGTCCCAACGGATACCATGGGATGATTTCGTCCAGTATCTGCGGATTACGTTCAATCATCGGTTCCCAGACTTCAGTCTGCACAGTACCAGGACAGATACAGTTGATACGGATATTATCTTTACCGTGTACAACTGCCATAGAGCGCGTCAATGCAATTACACCACCTTTCGCTGCGGAATACGCGTGAATTCCTTGCAACCCGATGAGACCGTTAACTGAAGCAATGTTGACTATACTGCCACCGTTTTCCCGTTGCATGACTGGAATGACAGCATTACTACAATGACTTGTGCCTTGAAGTGCAACTGCTAAGTTTGCTTCCCAATTATTGTTCAATACGTCTTCTGTTGAACAGATAGCATTATTTACGAGAATGTCAACTGTTCCATAAACATCAACCGACTGAGCAATAAGTCTTCCAGCATCCGCAGCATCGGAGACATCAGCGTTGATAAATAGTCCTTCACCGCCAGCATCGGTAATATCAGAGACGGTTGCCTTACCAATATCATCGTTTACGTCATCAACCACAACTTTTGCCCCTTCTTCAGCAAACCGAATTGCGATTGCTCTACCTATACCGCGTCCTGCTCCTGTGACAATGGCTACTTTATCTTTTAACCGCATAATGTCGTTTTTCGTATCTTTATTTCTACTTTGTATGGTATAATTGAAAGCAAATTAAACCATCACCTAAAGACTATATCGGATATATGACTAAACCAATTTTTAACTACGATGAAGTAAGTGATACACTGTACATCTCATTTGCCCCAGGTGAACAAGCAACCGGTATTGAATTGACTCCCCATATTTTGCTCAGACTAAATAAACAGGAACGAAAGGCAGTTGGGATGACTTTATTAGAATATTCTATACTTGCCCAAAAAACCGATATGGGACCTCGTAGTTTCCCACTCACAGGTATATCTGAATTGTCTGATGATCTTCAAGATATCGTCTTAGATATTCTCCAACGTCCACCGGTTAGTAATGTGCTATTACTCTCATCTTACACGCCATCAATTTCAGAAACGATTCCGATTATGCTTTTACAGAATTCTTACTAAAACCGCAAGAGAGTATATTCTTATTGGATACTCTGGATTAACTGAATGTTGTAACGTAGCAATTCATTAACCAATTCGCCAACATCTTTTCCCTTAACCTCAGCAAGATGTTGCATAAATTCATCAACATCTTGCTCAAGATAGATGGGAATCTTGAAAATAGCATCTTCGTTGTAGAATTTACCACGTTCACCTTTTGAAAAGTCATATTCTGCATTCATTAAACATATCCTAATGTTGCAGCGTTTGCGATATGAATAGTTTTGTCCGTTCATGCTGTGGGTTATCAAAGAAATCTGCGGGTGCTGCTTCCTCTACAACCACACCCTCATCAAAGAACATGACCCGATCCGCTACTTCACGTGCGAATCCCATCTCATGCGTAACAACCAACATCGTCATCCCTGAATGGGCAAGTTCACGCATCACGTCTAACACTTCAGAGATCATCTCAGGGTCAAGTGCACTTGTCGGTTCATCAAATAGCATGATTTTGGGCTCCATCGCTAATGCCCTTGCAATAGCGACACGTTGCTGCTGTCCACCCGATATTTCTGCAGGATACTTATACGCTTGATCCTCAATGCCCATCCGATCCAATAAAGCTAAAGCCGCTTCTTCCGCCGCACTTTTTGACATCTTCCTAACTTGGATTGGACCTAAGGTGATATTCTTTATATTTGTTAGGTGAGGAAATAAGTTGAACTGTTGGAAAACCATACCGACTTCTTGTCGGATGAGATTGATATTACGCAAATCATTGCTTAACTCAATTCCATCAACAATGATTGTCCCGCGTTGATGCTCTTCCAGTCTGTTTATTGTTCGGATGAATGTGGATTTCCCTGAACCTGATGGACCACATATAACTGCCTTTTCACCTTTCTTAAAAGTGGTAGTTATACCCTTTAGGACATGGAAATCATCAAACCATTTGTGAACGTCTTCACAGATAATAATTGGATCATTTGTTGTATTTTCGGTCATTGATATATTCCTTCCTTTATGATTCTCAAATTGATGTGAAGATATCCTACAAACCCCTAATGCTTTCCGACTCCTAAGTCTGCTTCAATTTTCTGACTAACATAAGACATTGCATAACAGAAAACAAAATAGATAGCCGCAACAAATAGATATACTTCAATATATCGACCTTGCCATGTTGGGTTCGCGAGTACGCTTCTGGCTATTCCCAATAGATCAAGCAATCCGATAATTGTTACCAAAGATGTGTCCTTAAATAGCGAAATGAACTGTCCCACTATTGCTGGAATTACAGCTCTAAGTGCTTGTGGAAGAACGATAAATAGCATCGTTTTAGGGTAAGTAAGTCCAACTGCTTGTGCTGCTTCAACTTGTCCTTGTGGAACCGCTTGAAGTCCACCACGTACGTTCTCTGCCATATAAGCAGCAGAGAATAGGATTAAAGCGAGCTCAGCGCGTAAAACTTTATCCAGTTGCAAATCTCCCGGCATAAATATAGGAAACAATACACTCCCCATGATCAGTAAGGTAATTAATGGCACACCACGAATCGTTTCAATATATATTGTAGAAACCCACTTAATTGCTGGTAATTGACTTCGACGACCAAGTGCAAGAAGTACACCCAGTGGAAAGCACATGGTAATCCCCGCAGCTGCCAAAACCAACGTTAAGAAAAGTCCTCCCCAATGTGTTGTGGAGACGGAATTTTCACCAAATCCGTGTAGTACCATCATGGTGTACGGAAGGGAGAGAACCCATCCACCGATGACCCACCGCTTCAATACATTCTTATCGCGTCCGAGAAAGAAGGTGACGATAAAGAGTACTAAACCACCCAATAACCATGTCCGCTTTAAAAAAATTAGATAAATAATATTAAAATTAAATTCAAGAACAGCATATTCAGCCTCACTATTTTTAACAACATCTAAAGGTATAAGGAGCAAAATCAGTCCAAAAATTGCAATAGCAGCTGAGATGCGAAGAACCAAACCTTTCCAAACTCCCGCACTCAGTCCTAACAATACAAACAAAGTACAAAGGACTATCCATATTCGCCATGCTTGTTCTATCGGATAAGGTCCAATCATTAGTATTTGTAAGTTAGCAGGTATTACTTCCCATTCTGCCTGCGTAAATATCCAAGTTAAACCTCCCTTAAAGACAAAAAATAGAAACACAAGTGCTAAACAAGTCAAAATGGTGTTATACCATGTGTTAAAAAGGTTATCTTGTAACCATTTCACCGGCCCTTTTGATGTATTTGGCGGTTTGACTTCTTGTGTAATTGCAATATTTTCCACTTTTTTGTTTCCTTTTCAGTTCTAACTTGATCGACCAATTCGGGTGATTCTATAGTTATACCAATTCATGAAGGCGGATGTCGTTAGACTCATGATGAGATAACTTGCCATAATCATACCAAAAATAGGAATGGATTGTCCCGTCTGATTCATCATCGTGTGTCCGATATGAAGTAGTTCCGGATAACCAATCGCAGTACCAAGACTGGAGTTTTTTGCAAGATTTAGATATTGACTGGTAAGCGGTGGCACGATAATCGGAATGGATTGGGGTATAACAATTAATCGCAACACCTGTGATTCTTTTAAACCAACTGCTCTTGCTGCTTCACGTTGTCCTTTGACTACAGCTTGTATACCGCTTCGCACAACTTCTGCAATAAATGCACTTGTATAGACTGTAAGTCCAATTAAGAGTGCAGAGAACTCTGGTGTAAAGTTCATGCCACCGACATAGTTAAAACCTTGAAGCTCAGGTCGGTTTACAACAAATGGTGGTTCTGATGTTAAAAACAACCCCGCAATTGCAACTATCAAAAAAGTAGGTGCGGCAGCCCACTTAGTACCAAAAATAATATCAGAGATGAAAGAAGGACGGTCTGTATGATGAACTTCACTAAGTCGTCCGAAATGCCGGAACGCTGCAAGAACAAACACAACAATAATCGCTAAGATGATACCAGCAAAGAGATACGATAACCAAGTATTAAATTCAGGTGTCCGTTCCAATGTGGGAAGGTATATGCCACGTACGTTTAAAACTATACTATCGGAAATGGTAATACTGTTTGTTACCATAGGCAACGCACGTGTTAGTGCAGCCCAGAAGAAAATCTGTAGAAGGAGTGGAATATTTCGGAAAATCTCTACGTAGACAGCAGCAATATTTCGGATTAACCAATTGCTGGATAACCGAGCGATCCCAAATATAAAACCAAATACCGTTGCAAATATTATCCCTATGATACTTATCTTGACTGTGTTGACGACACCTACCCAGAATGCTTTGAGATATGAATCTGCAGGATCGTAATCAATGCCTTCGGATATGCCAAATCCTGCTTCACTACTTAAAAAGGATAGATCCAGCGGTAAATTCTGTCTTCTGAGTCCATGCAACATATTGGAGTAGAGGAACCCTGCTAACAAAATAAGACCGATAAGGAATAGTATCTGAAAAAAGACTTTCAGAAACCGAATATCTCTATAGAATGGGATGTTTGTTGAATTTTGTGCCATAGTATTTGAAGCATGGTGCATAGAAATGCACCATGCTTCTTGACTTTCCTATGTATAGTGTAGTTCTAACGGAACGGCATGGCATAAAGCAAACCGCCTTGCGTCCAAGGTTTATTTACGCCACGAGGCAAACCAATAGGAGTGAGATTACGTTCAAAGATTTCGCCATAGTTCCCCACAGCAATAATAATCTGTTTTGCCCAATCTTTAGGAAGCCCAAGCTTTTTACCCATTTCACCGGAATCACCCAAGAAACGTTTGATTTCTGGATTATCGGTTTTTAAAGACTTCACATTTTTTTGCGTAATTTTGTGCTCTTCAGCAAAAAATGTCGCGTAAACGACCCAACTCACAGCATCGTTCCATTTATTATCACCGTGAATAGTGAGAGGACCCAGTGGTTCTTTTGAAATAGTCACATCCAGAATAACATGATCATCTGATTTTTTAAGATCCTTACGCCGCGCAACAAGTTGAGACTTGTCACTCGTGACTGCATCCACACGTCCAGCATCATAACTACTGTATAGTGTGTCAATATCCTCATAGACTACCGGGTTAAAATCAATCCCTAAAGACCGCATCGTATCAGCAAGGTTTAACTCGGTTGTACTACCAGCAGTGACTCCGATACTTGCTCCTGCCAACTGATCAATCGATGTAATATTCAGAGATTTAAGTAACATGAATCCTTGTCCATCATAGAATGTCGGTGGAGCAAAGTCAGTACTCAATTCAGCATCACGGCTAAGCGTCCAAGTCGTATTTCGGATTAAGACATCTATTTCACCTGTTTGAAGTGCGGTAAATCGTTCTGCAGCATTTAGTGGAACAAACTCAACTTTATCAGGATCTCCAAGAACAGCAGCGGCAATCGCACGACCGAAATCTGCGTCAAATCCACTCCATTTACCATCTTCACCAAGGAAACCGAAACCCGGCAAACCTCCATGCACACCACAGACTACTTTGCCTCTTTTTTTAACTTTATCAAGGATGCTCTCGTGATCATCCGCAAACAGTGGTAAAACCAT
Organism: Candidatus Poribacteria bacterium; assembly: GCA_022825665.1. GTDB lineage: Bacteria > Poribacteria > WGA-4E > WGA-4E > WGA-3G > MSPOR6. The sequence continues at coordinate 24,777 of JAJDWI010000156.1, read as the reverse complement.
TAAAAATGCTAATGCTAATACTAAAAGACGAAAACCTATTTTTCTCATGATTTTTTCCTTTCAAATATAATAAAATTGATGATTTAGATGAATACATCTAAACAATATTAGAGATAGTTCGTTCATTGTAATAAACTTGTTATTATACAATATTTAAAACTTCACTTGAATAGGTCCGGTTGTTCACCGTAACCACCAGAGAGGAACATATATTATCGTATCACTCTCCAATTAATGCACGACCAGTTTTTTCTTCCCCTTGAAAAATGGCGATATCGACTCCATCGGTGTCTTTAACAAGCCAAATATGTCCAACGTGCGTATGTTGAATACTGAACGCATCCGCAGCAGCACGTCCACGATAAGACTCATTACCATCAGCATCTATCCAATAATAGGTAATGTCTGCTTCGGTTTTGTTCACAAAAAGAATAGCGGTATGCTCACCGCCATTAGACTCCAAAGTTGAAAGTTGATTCGGTTCATAACGTTTCAAATCTGTCCACTTATCTCCACCCTTGCTGTTCTCATCAAACAGTTGTTCATAGCAGGCTGAGAGTTCAGGAGGCCATTCAAATTTCGGTGAATCATCAGGATTGAATCCATCCAGATGCGGTAAATGCGTCCGTGTTATAGCATTTGTATATCGCCAATCTTCATCACCATAAATTTCAGTGAGCAATGCTGCCAAATCGGGATCATAATCTTTCAAAATCTTCCGTTTGCTGACATGGTTGTGTTGAGCATCGTTTTCTCGGTTCGTGTTAAACCAAGATTGCGTACCCTCAGCCCAATACTCTTCTTTATTTGTAGAAGCATAAGTTCCCTTCCACAACCCTTTTTCCATCGCTTTCTCGTACAAAACCTTAAGCCGTTTATCAAAATCCGGGTCAACGGTCCTGAGTCCCATTTGGTGTATTGCATGAGCGAACTCATGAACAAGGAGATTTTCAGTCCCGTAAGGGTCCCCCGGATAGTTAAGAAGGTTTTCCTCACCGCAACTAACTGACGGACGCGCGGATGTTGCACCCAATCCACGAGCACGACGATCCCAATAGAAATCAGGACGTAAGTCGCTGTGTTCAGGAATCTTTGTAGTCATCTCATCATAAGCCATAATGGAGAAACGGACATTGTTTTCTGCAAGTGCGTGTAACAGATCTGTTCGGTGACCGATCATCTGTTTAATGAGCCAAGCAGCCTCCTGTAAAGCATGCGGATTCACTTTCTCGGATGCTACAACTGGGAATCCTTCCACATCAATCCACTGTTGGTAAAAAGGTGACATACCAAATTTTTCACGGACAGTAGGGGGTGGTTCAGTTGGCTTTTTTACGGTTTCGGCAGATGATAAAATCGTGGTAGCAATTGATATAAACGCGGTGGCAGTACTAAATAATGTAGACGATAAATTCATTATTAAACCCTGTTATTTGAAACTAACCTGTTTATTCTTGAAGGTTTCTATATGTTAAAGTATAGCACCTATCGGATTTTATTTCATGCTAATTTTTTGGAGTAAGTATGTACCCTTACTATCCATGCTGAAAACCCACCTTTCCCTACAATGTCAGGAAGGCTTTCTATATCGATTTTGACATACTCCCCCTGCTAAAGCATAGGGGATTCTTAGTCCCCTGCCACAGGGTAGATTGTGGTATCAACAAGGGGTGCTTGCCGAAGCAAGTCTGACCCCCTCTACTCCAAAGGTTGATGCCCCAACCTTATGAATATTTATAGCAGCGTTTATATCACGGTCATGAGAGATTTTACAGTTATGACAACACCACTCACGGATATTCAAATCAAAAAACTTATGTATTTGTCCGCAGGCATGACAGACTTTGCTTGTCGGTGTCCATCTGTCCGTCTGCACCACGTGCTTGCCTCGTTTTTGTGCTTGCCACTTGATTTTCTGCATGAAGTCTCCGAATGCGTAATCGGATACCTTTCTGCCCCAAAGTCGTTTCATGCCTTCAAGGTTGAGGTCTTCAAAGTAGCAGACATCAAACTTTCGGACAAGTTCAAGTGTGAGTTTCCAATGATGATCTTCGCGTTGTCTGTTGACTTTCAGATGCACACGAGCCAAATCTTTTCTTGCGCGGTTGCGATTGTTACTGCCTTTCTGCTTGCGAGACAACGCACGGCTTGCGCGCTTGATCAGTTTAGAAGCAGATTTATAGAACTCTGGCGATTGATATTTCGTGCCATCCGAACAGGTGAGAAAGTCTTTGAGTCCGAAGTCAAACCCTGCTGTCCTACCAGTCTTAGGTACGGGTTCAAGTCCTTCAGCATCTGTTATGAGCGTGATATACCAATCCCCTACAAAATCTTTCTTGACGGTAACCCTTTTGATGTTGCCTTCAATCGGTCGGCTATACCAGAAACGATACCATCTTCTATTGATACGGATTTTCGCAACAGGACACCCGTTAGTTTTGTCAATAGTTTCTATTTTGACTTGGCTACCATCAAACGTCATGGAACGATATTTATGTCTACTTCTAAACTTTGGCGAACGCTTCGCACGCTTCGCAAAGAAGTTCTGCCAACCCTTATCTATACGCTGGATACACTCTTGCAACACCCAAGAATAGGGAATAGTCCAGTGTGAGTATTTACCAAGGCGTTTCAGTTTCGTCAGATGTTTGATCATCCGAAACGCACTCGGTCGCTTATAGTCTTCGCGGTGTCCGTATATTCTGTAATGACGCTGCCACAACGCAACAAAATGGTTATGGGCGTGTGCAATGATGTGCAAGTCTCTTTGAAGACGTCGGTTGCGCTTGTGCTTCTGTATCTTGTATTTGTAGGTTCGCATTGTCAGTTCCTTTCACATTGTCACTACTTCTAAATGGTGCGGTGGCACTCTCAAGCGAGAGGTAGAACCCACCGCGACAATGCTGAACATATCATACTAAAAATACGCGTAAAAGTCAAGTTTTTTTGGGACGACAAGGAACTGAGCGGTGTCTACATCCCCGTGCTAAAGCACTAAAGCAACGGGGTCTTGACACCGAAAATTGATAAAGTTGAAGGTTATCTATGGGAACAACAATGTTAGAATGATGCCCCTAATTTCACATGGATTTTTCCACGTAGTGCAGAATCTCCTGCTGCAAGTCCGTAGTCAAGTTGAATTATACCACTTTTGGATTCAAGCCTTGCTCCGAACCCATATCCTACTCTCAATTTATCAAAAACAGATGGACGGTCAATGAAAGTAACTGAACCTAAATCAACGAAGGTAAAGATTTGTGAATTCCTACCCGTAAGGAATCTATATTCAAGATTTGCATGTACTCTGCGGGGTCCTGAGAACCAGTCTTCATCATAACCTCTCAATGTTGTTGCCCCTCCTAAATAAAAAAGTTCTGTTGGTGGAAAGTTAACTCCCCATGCTGCAGCACCATGGATTTCTATTGCTACGATCTGGTTTTCCCATGTTTGAAAGTACTGTTGTATGTCAAGCCACATTTTACGGAGATTAAATTTACTTTGAGAAAGTTCAACTGCAAAACTGTCGCGTCTTCCCCGTGTTGGATTTAGGTAATAATCACGCGAATCTCGTGTTAACCGTAGGGTTACACTATACTTTGTTCCACGTTCAATAGTTGACTGTGGCGTGTCTAACTGTGTAGTCATAGATGAAAAAAGTGGGTCATGTTGTGTGGTGACTGGTAACGGTGGCGGTATTCCTTCAAACATAATCCGTTTATAGCCAAGTGTCATCTCCCCTTCATAGTACCCGCCAATTTTCATATTACCACTGATATTTGCTGCATTTTCTTCAGATTCTGCATCATTAATAGGATTACGTTGTCTAAGTTGACTATATGTAAATCCTAATGTAATAGGTTTGTCTAAAACCCAAGGTTCTCTATACCCAATACTTAAGGAATTTAAAAGACCGGATTTCCAATGGAAATGTATATCTCGTGCTGTTCCTAACAGGTTTGATTCACGAAACTCTACCACTCCTGTTAGTTGCGGAACTGATTCGGAACCTTCAACAGGTGGGGCATAGCCGAGAATCCCTATTAATCTTCCTGTTCGGGCTTCTGTAACTTTCGCATGAAAAACAACTGTATCTTCAGTTGTTCCTTCCTCCAAAACATTCGGATGAATTTGGTGAAAATAACCTAAATTCCGTAAACGATGGTAACTTTGTTCTATCTTTCGTTCATCATAGTATTCATCAACTTTTATTGGGATTTCCCTTAGAATCACCTCAGATTTTGTTTTTTCATTACCACTAACCTTTACTTCACCGAGTCTAACTTTTACCCCTTCACGTATTTGTAATCCAATATTCAATTCCCCCGCATCTTGGGAAAGATTAAGGATAGAAGTTTCTATCTCAATTCTTGGATATCCATGTTCGCTATATAAAGTCTGAATTCGTTGAATACCTTCTTCAAGTAAATTTCGTGTGAAGTATTGTCCTTTGCGTATGCTGAGTTCACGCAATAATTTTGATTTGGAGAATAGTTTGTACCCTGCTATAGTAAAAGTTCCGAAGCGGAGCCGTTTCCCTTCTCGGATTTTTACATTTATGGATATGGCTGGATTTCTTGTTGCTATAGGGATAGTGCGTGGGATGACTTGTGCGAAAATGAAACCGTCTTTACGATACGCACCAATGATACGTTCAAATCCGTCGCTAATTTCCTTACGAGAGTATACTTTCTCTGACTGCCAATCAAATAGATCACGCAACCGTCTATTATTGAAATGTTTATTTCCGTCAAAGTTGAGCTTAGCAATGGTGTAAAGGGGAATCGTGTTGATATCCTCTGTTTCGTTTTCTGATGATTGGCTCTCTTGGATAGTCTGTTGACCTACATCGTTGTATGTGTGAGCAATTTTTGGGATGGCAGCTATACAGAGAAGCAATAGGCTGAGATGTATAAGGAGGCGGCATGAGCGCATGTATTAGAAACCTGTGGGATAAATGGTAGGAATATTTTAACATGCACAGTGTGTAAAATGCAAACGTGGGATAGGGTTCTAATGGTGTTTTGTCTGAATATTCTGTCTGAACCAGGATTTTCAGGAGAAGAGGTCGCGATTCAGAGAGTGCTTCTACAGAGGAAGACTTAATATTGAAAATAATAGGGTTTGGAAAACCGAATGGCTCTGGAAATTAATTAGACATTATTGACTTAAACCGCCGTTTAGGGTAAAATCATTGTTAAAACAGGAGTCAGAATGAACAGAACAGATCGACCAAATATCCTTTGGATATCATTAGAAGATACAACCCCGCGATTCGGTTGCTACGGTGATCCCATCGCACGTACCCCGAATATTGACAGACTTGCAGAAGGCGGTTGTCGTTTTCCAAATGCCTTTTCAACAGCAGGAGTCTGTGCACCAAGTCGTTCCGCTATTATTACAGGTATGTACCAAACTTCAATCGGGACACATCACATGCGTACAGGGCATTCAAACAAAAATGCTCCAAACATGGCTACACCCTATTCCGCTGTCCCACCTCCTTATGTCAAAACCTTTACCGAATACCTCAGAGCAGCTGGCTATTACTGCACAAACAATAGCAAAACCGACTATCAATTTACACCTCCCATAACCGCTTGGGATGACAATAGCAACAACGGACACTGGAGAAATCGGGACGAAGGACAACCCTTCTTCTCCGTATTCAATCCAACCGTTACACACGAAAGTGGAATGTGGGATCGAGGCGATAGACCTTTGACAACGAATCCAGACGACGTAGAGTTACCATCCTATCTACCCGATACACCAAAAGCGAGAAAGGCGTTGGCGCGACAATACGACAACCTTGCTACATCAGATGCACGTGTCGGAGAATTGTTAGACCAGTTGGAAGAAGATGGACTTGCAGAGAATACCATTGTCTTTCTATGGAGTGACCACGGTGAAGGACTACCACGCGGAAAACGATGGCCCTATGATGCAGGAATAAGAATCCCACTAATTGTCCGTTGGAATGGAGAACTTACTCCAGACAGTGATACCGATCAATTGGTGAGTTTAATTGATCTCGGTCCAACTGTATTATCATTGTGCGGGGTTCAGATACCACAGCACATTCAAGGACAACCTTTCCTTGGTCCCCAAAAAGTTGAACGAGATTATATTTTTGCAACCCGTGATAGATACGATGAATCTTATGACATGATACGTGCTGTCCGCGATAAAAAGTATAAATACATCCGAAATTATTATCCTGAAAAGCCCTATCTACTCTGGATTCCTTACCGAAACCGGCACCCAGTAATGCAAGAGATGTGGCGGCTTCATGCCGAAGACAAGTTAGAGGGAGACCAATTGACAATGTTCCGCTATCCACGTCCCACAGAAGAACTGTACGATGTAGAAAATGACAAGTTTGAACTCAACAACTTAGCAGAAGATGCATCACATACAGATATACTTCAACGGATGCGAAATACACTCACTGATTGGCAGTCTGAATTCGGAGATATGGGGGATATATCTGAAGAACAGATGGTCGCAAGTTGGCATCCCAATGGAGTACAACCTCAAACAGCCTCACCAATTTTCATTCCAATCAACGCATCAAACCCAGGTAGAGAACCCGCAAGTGAGAGTGGCGAGTGGGAAGCACCACTACTTCTGCAACTCCACTGTTCTACACATGGGGCATCTATTGCCTATACAATGGAACAAGGCGAAGATGTTCAATGGAAATTGTATACCGAACCTTTACATATACTGAAAGGAGAAACCACTGTTAGAACTAAAGCAATTCGAATTGGATACAAAGAAAGCGAAGAGAACACGCTAAATGTCTCAGTATTATAAACTGATGATATTATAGTGAAAACCATAATTATTTGCACACTACGGTAGGTTCGGTTTCCTAACCGAACCGGTGTTTACTCAGTCTCATAGATGCGGTTAGGAAACCGCATCTACCGGGGAGTGTGCACTTATTTTAAGGAGAAACAATCAATGGCGCAAGAAAACAATCAAGACTATTATGTTTACATTGGCACATACACACATGGAGACAGCGAGGGCATATACGTCTATCGTTTAGACAACAAAACAGGGGCATTAGAATATTCCAGCAGTATTACTGGTGTTGTGAATCCTTCCTTCTTGGATGTTCATCCCAGTGGACGCTATCTCTTTGCAGTAAATGAGATCGGTGACTATGAAGGTAAACCAAGTGGGGCTGTTACAGCATTTTACATACATGGAAGTTCAGGAGAATTAAGTTTCCTAAACCAACGACCGACAGGCGGTGGGGCACCTTGCCATCTAAGTATTGATGCTACCGGAAAATATATACTCGTTGCAAATTACGGTGGAGGAAGTGTCGCAGCATTTCCTATTGGCAAGGATGGACGACTTGGAGAGGCTTCCGATTTCGTACAGCATCAAGGATCAAGTGTCAATCAGAGTCGGCAATCTGAACCACACGCGCATGCTATTATGATAGACAATGAAAATCGGTTCGCCTTTGCACCCGACCTTGGACTGGATAAAATCCTTATATACCAACTCGACTTAGAAAGTGGGAAATTAAATACAAACACACAACCGTGGGCACGCGTGCACCCAGGTGCAGGACCACGACACCTCGATTTCCATCCGAACGGAAAATATGCGTATGTGATAAATGAATTAGATTCTACTTTTACCGCATTTAGATATGAAGCGGATACAGGCAGCCTTACTGAAATACAGACAATCTCTACCTTACCCGAAGACTTTGATGGCACCAGCCACTGTGCCGATGTTCACGTCCATCCTTCAGGAAAATTCCTATACGGGTCAAATCGTGGACATGATAGCATCGCTATCTGCACTATAGATGAAAAAACAGGAATGCTGAGTTACGTCGGTTGTGAATCAACACAAGGTAAGGCACCACGAAACTTCGCATTGAATCCGGAAGGAACTTTCCTTTTAGCTGCCAATCAATCAACAAATACGATTGTAACATTTGCAATTGATACAGACACTGGCAAACTATCTGAAACAGGAAATGTTGTAGAAGTACCGACACCGGTCTGCCTGAAAATGCTTGTATGCAACTAAAAACATGTATAAATAAACTATATCTATAACGAAGATGATCACGTAAACAATGCAGGCAACCTATGTGTTACCTGCATTGTTACCAAGTTTTATCGTTTAGATTCTTCTGCTAACAATTTTGTAATTTGTTCGATCTCTTTACCAAGTTCGTTATATAAGAGAATTACTCGTTGAAACCGCTGAATGAGTCCAGATAATCCATCAACTTCAGTTCGCTGACTTGCCCCTGCTACCGTACTCTTCTTTTGTTGTTGTGGTTTTTTCTTTGCTGTTGACTTTGACTGTTTTTCCTTCTCTTCATTTATTCGTCTCCACGCCGAAAAACATTTATTCATACTAAATGTATCTTCAACACCGTCCGTACGTACAACACAAAACGCGCGTGCGCCAGCTTGTGGATGCTTACCAACCTTAAAATACTCAGGTTGTTGATCACCCAACTTTTCTTTTGCTTCAGGATGGTGTAAGAAAAGTTCATGAATCAACTTGTCATCTTTTTCAGATAACGGTTCGTCAAGTGGAGCATTATTTAAAAGGTTATGAACATACTCCCGCATTTCTGCTATTGAAGGGAATGTCTGTCCGCCTATTTCAATCATTGTTTCCTCCTATTCTAATCTATAATATAAATATCAGATTGTTACCAAGTCCAAAGTTCAATCTACCATGATAGAACTTGGAAGTAATTCTACATAATTCACTTGTAATTGGGAATACCGACTATGTATGTCATCGGTTACAATTCGGAAATTGTTCTTACAAGTAATAGTTATCTCTGTTGACGTCGTTTTCTACGGTGTTCTTGCAGTTTATCCCAAGGATAGATGAAACACCGGTTAGCCCAATCCTGATACAAGCCATCTAACTCCTTAACCTTATCCGGATGTTTGTCACCGATATTGTTGATCTCTGTCCGCTCCTCATGCAAATCGTAGAGTTCCCAATCTCCAGGGAATCGGCAAACAAGCTTCATATCTCCCTGCCGAATGGCACAATTCCCCTCGTGTTCCCAATACAAAATTTCCTTACCGTTATCTTTATCGTCAAAGATTGGCAATAAACTTGTTCCTTCCAACGGAAGTATCGATTTTCCATCATGTTCTTCAGGATATGTTGCACCAGAAACTTCAAGACACGTTGCCATAATATCAGTAAGTTGACCCGGTTGATGTCTAAGTTCACCAACGGATTTTATAGCATCAGGCCAGTGTGCAATCAATGGAGTAGCAATTCCACCTTCATGCACCCAATGCTTATACAAACGAAATGGTGTATTGGACAGATTTGCCCATGGAACTCCATAACTCTGATAGGTAGTTTCTGGACCAGGCATTATGCTCGGATCATTACCTCGATAAACAGGTTTTCCATCAGAGGTTAACTGGGTGCTAATATGTGTATCCCTATCGCGTATCGCTGGAGGACCACCAAGTTCCTCAGCACAACCACCATTATCAGCTAAAAATAGGATGAGTGTGTTGTCTAATTGTCCTGTTTCTTCAAGTGTATTGATAATTCGTCCTATGCCAGCATCCATGCGTGTAATTTGGGCAGCATATACCTCCATTCGACGTTGGTTCCACTCCTTATATTCCGCTTCAGTCCAAGGTCGTTGGGAGGGATCACGATCTGTCAATCCCCACGATTCATCTAATATATTCATCTCACGCATACGTTCCAAACGTTCTTCTCGTAGTTGATCCCAACCGGCAGCAAAACGTCCATTGTATTCTGCAATATCTTCCTCATGTGCATGGAGAGGCCAATGCGGTGCAGTATAAGCTACATAAGTGAAAAACGGTGTATCGGCTTGCTTATCGTGGTGTTTCTGTATAAAATTCACCGCTTCATCACTAACAGCATCCGTAAAAAAGTAACCTTCTGGCAGATCATCACTATCAAGCCGTGTATTATTCCGTGTCAAAGTGTTTGGTTTCCAAAAATTGGCTGCACCCGTTATTATTCCATAGTATTCATCAAAACCACGTTGACAAGGCCAACTATGTTTCGGTCCATCTGGTCCAATGTGTCGTGAGATATGCCACTTACCACTCATGTAAGTACCATATCCCTCCGAACGCACCGCATCTGCAATCGTGATACAACGGTCATTCAGATCCCCGCGATAACCTTCCAAGCCATCGTCACCCATCATGTGTCCCACACCGGTTTGATGCGGATGAAGTCCCGTAAGCATTGATGCACGGGATGGACAACACCGAGCAGTATTATAAAACTGCGTAAAACGAAGTCCTCCAGAAGCAAGACGGTCTAAATTAGGGGTATGGACCTCTCCGCCATAACACCCTAAATCCGAAAAACCCATATCATCATTTAAAATTAATACAATATTTGGTTTTGTGTTTTCTGCCATAATAATAATATACACCTCATTCAATATTTTTATTTATAAAACTTCTGCAAAACTAAATGATAACTAATTGATACGTATCGTCAGGGTTGTTGACGACTCAATCTACGGTGTTCTTTAAGTTTATCCCAAGGGTAAATGAAACAGCGATTTGACCAATCTTGGTAAAGACCCTCCAACTCTCGAACCTTTTGTGGATGCCTTTTGACAATATTTTTAATTTCTGTGCGTTCTTCTTGCATGTCGTATAATTCCCAATCTCCTGGAAATCTACAAACAAGTTTCCAATCACCTTGACGAATAGCACAATTTCCTTCATGTTCCCAAAACAGAATTTCTTTACCGTTTTGTTTGTTTTCAAAAATTGGAACTAAACTTGTTCCTTCTAACGGTAGAATTGGTTTCCCATCATGTTCTACAGGATAAGTCGCACCAGATACCTCAAGGCACGTCGCCATTATATCTGGAAGTTGACCAGTTTGATGACGAAGTTCACCTGCAGTTTTTACTACATCAGGCCAATGCACAATCAACGGTGTAGAAATTCCTCCTTCATGCACCCAATGTTTGTATAAGCGGAATGGTGTATTAGACAAATTTGCCCATGGAACACCGTAACTCTGGTAGGAAGTTTCTGGACCAGGCATGATGCTTGGATCGTTACCACGATAAACAGGTTTACCATCAGAGGTCGTTTGCGTACTGATGAGTTTTTCCCTGTCACGTTTCTTGGGTGGACCACCGAGTTCTTCGGCACAAGCACCGTTATCGGAAAAAAAAAGAATAAGCGTATTGTCTAATTGTCCAATTTCCTTAAGTGTCTTAACTAATTCTCCAATACCTGCATCCATACGTGTAATTTGGGCAGCATATACCTCCATCCGACGTTGGTTCCATTCCTTATATTCTGCCTTAGTCCAAGGTCGCTGAGATGGATCACGGTCTGTCAATCCCCACGATTTATCCAATATCTTCATCTCACGCATTCGTGATAACCGTTCTTCTCGAAGTTCATCCCAACCAGCAGCAAATCGTCCGTTATATTTAGATATATCCTCCTCATGTGCGTGCAGTGGCCAGTGTGGTGCACTATAGGCAAGATATAGAAAGAATGGATTATCAGGTTTCTTTTCGGAATGATCCTTTACAAAAGTTATCGCTTCGCTACTGATAGCATCAGTGTTGAAAAAACCATCAGGAAGATTTTCACTATCTAATCGAGTATTATCTTGAGTTAATGCAAATGGTTTCCAATAATTGGTCGCGCCTCTGATTGTTCCAAAAAATTTGTCAAAACCACGTTGACAGGGCCAACTGTGTTTGGGATCGTCTGCACCTATATGTCGGGTAAGATGCCATTTTCCACACATATAGGTGCCATATCCTTCAGAACGTACAGCATCTGCAATCGTAATACAGCGATCATTCAGGTCACCTCGATAACCTTCTAATCCATCGTCACTCGTCATATGTCCTACACCAGTTTGATGTGGATGGAGACCAGTAAGTAATGAAGCACGAGAAGGACAACACCGTGCTGTATTGTAAAACTGAGTGAAACGAAGTCCGTTAGATGCAAGACTGTTTAAATTTGGTGTATGGACTTCCCCACCATAGCATCCCAAATCTGAAAAACCCATATCATCGTTTAATATCAAAACTATATTTGGCTTTCTGCTTTCACTCATAAGTTTATACTTTTCCGTAAGAGCGATCTCCGTATCGCGACATACTCGCTGGTAGTCGGGAATCGGAAAACCATCAGTCTATAAATAATCCTAAAACTAACCATAATTAACCTGAGTTGATAAATCAACACTAATATTTCCGTAGGTTGGTATGTTCGATTAGGAAACCGAACATACCAAAGTGTCCAAGTAATTACGAATTTTACTATAATTATCAAACTCACGATATGATTACTAAAAACCAGAGGAAGATAAACCGCTACTTGTCTTATTTAGAAGCAAACGGCTTCCATCTTCACTTGCCAGCACATTAAAAAACCGTCTCGCTTCTGCATAATCTTTTACCGGGATTGTCCGTTGTTTTAACGTATAATTAAGACTGTAAAGAACACTATCATCAACATTGCTATACTGTCTTTCCATTTCAGCAAAATTTGTCACCTGTTTTATATCTTTAGGTAGTACAGCTGTAAACTCATCTGAAAAGCGAATCTCAATTGTTTTCTCTATTTTCATGGGATAACTTAATTCAAGCGGATATGTCCTTTCTTCAGCAGCTACGATTTCCGCATATTCAGCAAACTCATCTATTGGCAACGGCAGAAGGGTTTGTTGATTTAAGTGAATAACGTATTTTCCAACATGAAAATCAATTGCTATTTTGACAGGTGTGTCCGGATTATCCAACTCAGATATTGACGCATCATCAATAGAGATATGCGGAAAAAGTTGACTCAGTTCAGTTGCAAGAGTTTCCTTCCATTTGGTAGGTGGAATCTGTCCATACTTCCACCGTGCATTAAGACTATACTGTCCTGTAAGACGGACATCAATTCTTCCACGTACACTTTCACCACTATTCAACCACAACTTTGTATTAGAAACGAGCTTATTCTTTTCGGCTGGATAGACAGGTATCTCAACAAATTTTCCCGCTGTATCACCTATAAGAAATCCCACCCGACCTTGGTTCATATACGGCAAGTCTCCATAACTACAAGTTGATGAAGTCGTATCTAACCAGATATACTCACCATTGTCTTTGGAAATTGCAGCAATCATATGGTTAAACTGACTTAGAGAAGGTAAATCGGTATCAACTCTCTCAAACGGTGATGTACTAACCATAACAGGATATGCTTTTATCCCAACAATATCAAGCATTGAAATAAGTAACGTTGTTTTATCCTTACAATCTCCGTATTGATTCTGAATTACCTCTGAAGCAGCAGAAGGTTGGTACGCACTCTGACCTAATTCAATACCAACGTAGCGGATCTGTTTAGCGACAAAATGATATATTGCACGGATCATTGCATCTTCAGTCAACAGATCTTTTGTGAGTTCCTCTACTGATTTCTGTATAATTTCATCAACAGCATAACGACCTTTCGCCAAATCCTTATACCATTTGTAGACGGCATCCCACGACAAAATTGAACTATAACTCAATCGCGGAGCAATGTCGTTGATATGTGGCATACTTTCTTCTAACTTCAAGGCAGGCATTTCACCACATTGCCAAATATGCAAAACCCTTTCATCTGATTCGTAAGATATGGATGGTTCAATTTTAATGTTGTCAGTCTTCCATTCAATTTTGTAAGCATTCGGTATTCTAAGAGCGAAGACAGTTTCAAGTGTTACTTCTGAAGATTGAAAGTTGTATCCACCTGTAATCCAAGTTTTGTTACCAGGCACATTCTCTGTTTTGTCTTCAAGTGTAACTTGATATTCAATACATACACCCGGCTTTAGACCTACCATTGAGATAACTCGCCACAACTGATCAGAATAGAGATTATAGGATAGTAATCCAGGAGGAGTTACATCATTGTATGCTTCATCGGGTGGTAGATATACATTACCATCCGAATCAATTGTCCGTGCAATATTCACACCTATATTTTGCGAATTTGGTTGATAAGGTATTGCTATATCACCATATTTTTGAATTCCTCTTTCGTTCAATAACTTAACAACTTGGTGAGTAGTATATCGGGATTGTCCAGTTGACAAAACATCATGACTGAAGTGGTCGAATAGAATCAAGACATCTGCATCCGGATATTCGCTTGCAGTAGGTGAATTAGCAATTATATGAGAAACATCAGGTTTGAGGATAGAAACAGCAGGAACATCTATTGCCAAATTCGGTGTTAGATCAAGATTGGCAAGTGCTTGCAAACGCGTTACAGCTAATAGATTATTTGGATCAACTTCCAATAGTTGTTGATATATAAGTTGTGCTTCAAAATATCTATTATTGTCTTCATAGATTGACGCAAGTTGTTGCCTAACCCAGATATCGTTAGGAAACAACCGGACTGATTCCCGAAATTCAGCAATTGCCTCACCAATTTCACCACGCTGCAAATGAATCAATCCTAAGTAATTATGCAAATTTTCACAATCTGGACTCTTACATTCCGGATCAAGTTTTAATGCTCTACGAAGCACAGCCTCTGCTTCATCAAGACGATTTAACTGTTTATATGCTAAACCCAAGTGGTTTAACGCATACAGGTTATCTTCAGAAATACTAAGTACTCGCTCATAGTATTGTGCTGCCTTTTCATAATTATTCAGATTCTCAAAGATGTATCCAACATAATTAAGCGCGGTGATATGGCTTGGTTCAAGCTTCAAAAATGTAATAAAAGATTCACAAGCATTCTCATATTCTTCAAGTTGTAAGTATATTTCTGCAATTTTATAATGTGGCGCGCTTGAATTCGGACGTATTTTTATCGCCGATTGGAAAGCAGCAAGTGCGTCCCGTAGATGACCTTGTTCTAATGCCACATCACCTGCTGCAACGTATTCCCGCCACTGTTGATTACGTTCTATCAGCGGATCCACAATCTCTGGTGAACTCGGTTGAGTTTTTGAAAAGAAACTACAACCAACAAGAAAAAATGCATACAATAGAACTATAGAAGATAACCATCTATGAAACATTATCATGATCTCCACTACCTTTTTGTAGTTTCGGATTATTGGCGTGTCGATCCTTATCGCGTTGTGTTTTCTTTAACATGGATTTCTTAAATGCGTCTTCAAGTTGAACACCGGTTTGATTTGCCAAACAGATAAGCACAAAAAGGATATCTGCCATCTCATCAGCAAGATCTAAATCTTTTTCATTTTCCTTAAAACTCTGATCCCCATAGCGACGCGACATTATTCTTGCTAACTCGCCTACCTCTTCCATGAGGATAGTTGTATTCGTTAACTCTGAAAAATAACGCACACCAACAGAATCTATCCATTCATCAACTATTTTTTGGCAATTTTCAAGAGTGTAATCCATCGTATTGTCTATTGTCCTCACATCGTATATCGGTATTGTAGCAGCATTCGTTATAGAAGTAAACTTTTTTCCTTAACAAGACGTTGAGTATATTAGGTTCGATATGATTAAAGTTGCATTCTAATCTTGGTTCAGAAAATAGATAAATCATATATCAGAGACTCGTCCTAATGGAATACCTTGAAATTTTCGAAAATATGATGTATACTTTTCACATATTTTACTGAAAAAGAGGATCTATAAATGGGTATTTCTGATAAAGAATTACAATTTTATGAAACAAACGGTTATCTCCTAAAAAAGGGACTTGTCTCTTCTGAAGACATATCGAGTATCTTGGAAGAAGTTGATGATATACACAACCGAATGGCTGAAAATCCGACCCAAGGCATAGGGATTTCGTGGGAAGTATACGAAGATGATCCCGATCATCCGCCTCTCATAAAACAGCTAATGCACAGTGAACTGGTAAGTCCAACATTAAACCGTCTACTTCGTTCTGACGCAGTTCTTGATGTACTTGAAGGAATGATGGGACCTGACATCTCACTATATCACAGTAAATTACTCCCAAAAGCAGGCGGTGACGGTACTGCAATCCCATGGCATCAAGATTACGCCTATTGGAAAAACGACCATAACAAACCTGTGATGATTAATTGTCAATTGGCTATCAGCGAAGCAAACCTTGAAAACGGATGTATTCAATTTGTACCGGGTAGTCATAATTGGGGTTTGCAGGAGCATGAACGCAAACATCAAACTTTCGGGGTATTTCTGCCCGGACACTATCAAGAACGCGAAGACGCAGTTGCAGTGGAAATGGAAGCAGGTGATGGTGTCTTTTTTAACGCTCTTGTTATACACGGTTCCGCGCCAAACGTATCCAAAAAGGATCGGTTAATGAACACATTCGCATATAATGTTACTGGAAACGGAACAACACAGTCACGTGAAATTCTGCGAGGCAAGGAATTCAACGCATGAGAAGGTTAAGTTGCATCTGGATTTTTCTCCTCATATTCATTTTTACAATTATTGCTGGTTGTGATCGCGATGTAACGGTAAATGGCAATTTAGCTCCTGTCATTTCTGTCTTTGAAGCAGATTCGGAGATTGTTCCTCCAGGGGCACAAGTTTCCATCAAACTACAAGCAAACGACCTTGAAAATGATATACTTACATACAAATGGTATGCATCCGATGGAGAAATAACTGGAGACGCAACTGGTGCAATATGGAACGCACCTGATACTGAACAAAAATATAATATAAGGGTAACAGTTAGCGACGGTGAAAAAACAACGACAAGTACAATTGATATACAAGTTTGGCGGAATCGTCCCGGAAATTACTATCCATTAGCAGTTGGAAATACATGGAGATACCGTGATTCAGAAGGCACACAAATTACCTTTGAAATCATAGATACCATACAGATTCAATTAAAAGATGGTGAGACTGTTGAGAGTTATGTTCTCGAAAAAACAAATACGGCAGAAGGACTGGAAAACATCGCTGACTATTCATATCTCGGATATTCTTATGACGATGAAGGTAACGTTACAGGTGTTCTACAGCATGCAACAAATGTTACACCTGGATCCGAAGACACAGTTATGTTTGTTCCTTTTCTACCGTTATATAAATTTCCCCTCATTACAGGTTGGCAATGGCAAGTCAGGTTCGAAGCAAAATTAGTTCCTGAGCTTTTTCCTTTAGATAGTGGTTTAGACGAGTTTAAAGTTATCTCTGAAGAAACTGTCACTGTTCCAGCGGGAACTTTTCAGAACGTGTTTCAGGTACAAGAATCGTTCCATTGGATATATGAACTTGATGGTCCAGACTTCACCCTTGACACTACCATCACACAAAAATGGCTCGCACCAGATATAGGTATTATTAAATTTACGCAATCTCAAACACGAGGCGGTATAACAGTTGAATCGGAATTTGAACTTGACTCCTATGAACTCGTGGATAATTAAGATTGTAGGAAGGTTATGATAATTGAAAATTGACACAAACAGACCGAGAATTTTAACCACAACAGTCGGGTCTTATCCAGTGCCAGCATGGCTTCACTCAATGCCGACAGAACAAGCTTTGATTGATGCAACACGCGTGGTAGTTGATATCCAACGACAACACGGTATAGACCTTCCAACCGACGGTGAGTTATACCGTTTTGATGTCAACCATCCTGAAACAAACGGTATGATTGATTATTTTATTAGACCTCTTTCAGGTATCAGATCCGAAGTAGGACGACAAGAATGGGCAGAATTCCGAGAGATGCAAACCATGGCATTCCGCGCGAAACCCGCAGGAGTTGTTGAAAATGCGTTAGGGGAAGGAACATTAAACCTCGTTTCCGATTGTGATCGTGCTGTAAATGTTGCTGGCACTAACATCAAATTTACTGTGACAAGTCCTTATATGCTGGCAAGAACACTCCTTGATAAATATTACGATGACTTTGATGTATTACTCTCAGCATTAGCAGAAACAATATCAGCGCAAGTATCAGAACTAAATTGTAGATGTCTTCAAATTGATGAGGCAAACATTCCAGGAAATCCTGAAGACGGACCTCGTGCAGCAAAAGCAATTAATACTGTCCTTGATGCTTTCAACGGAGAAAAGGCAGTACATTTCTGCTTCGGAAATTATGGAGGACAAGTCATACAAAAAGGTAATTGGAAAGCTTTGATTGACTTCTTAAATATGCTCAGATGTGACCATCTGGTCTTAGAACTAAAACACCGTCCAGATGCTGACCTTCAAGCACTCAAAGATGTATCCTCAGATATCCATATCGGAATTGGAGTAATTGATGTGAAAGTTAACCCTATTGAAACACCCGATGATGTCGCAGCCAGCATAGAAAAAGCAGAAGAAGTGTTAGGAAACGGAAGAGTTGGATGGGTACATCCTGATTGCGGATTTTGGATGCTACAACGATCTGTAGTTGATAGAAAAATTGAGGCATTGGTAAATGGTAGAAACAAATATCTCGGTAGCTCCTAAAAAATATCACTTCACCCATGATATTCAATTTTAAATCCATTAAGATTTACAGTAATTTGTTTCTAAACCTTGGTGGTGGTGTGTGCATCAGATACGCACCACCTTATGCTTTATGATACAACCACACATAGATTCGTTAATTTGGCAACGGTAAGTTAATTCAAAAGGAAATACATGTTTGAAATACACCTACCAAAATTAAGAAAGTATCAGAACTTCGCTGGTATCGCTGGTTGTATAGGATTTGTGCTTGGGGCAGTGATTCCAGGAATAGGTTTTCTTGCACTTGGTTGGAGCAACCCATTTGGTAACGGTATATTACAGACAATTGGTTTTTTAGCACTCACTGGGGCTATTTCTGCAATTATCGTTGGTAATCTCGTTGCCTTTTTATTGATAAGGATTGTAAAGTCCCAACAAGCATCACGAAAAATATCGTCAGAAGAAGGAGACATTGATGGGAATTGATATTTTCGGTTTAGACTTACTGTATATCATACTACTTATGGGTGTTGGAATATGTGCTGGTTTTGTCAATACAGTTGCTTTTGGTGGTTCACTCCTAACGCTTCCCGCATTAGTTTTTACAATGGAAGCTATCGGTTTTTCAAACTTTCCCACAGGTACTAACATAACAAACATCGCCAATGGAACAAATAGAGTAGCGATTCTCTTTCAGAACTTTAGTGCAATTATGGGGTTTCGTCGGAAAGGTATTTCAAATTTCCGACACGCTGTAACACTTACCATCCCTGCAGTCTTCGGGGCAACTATAGGAGCACTCATCGCGACCGTAACTTCTGATGATGTCTTCAAGCCAATTCTTGCTGGTGTAATGGTTACAATGCTTCTTTTGGCACTTTTTAATCCTACTGATTGGCTACATGAGAAAATAAACCCCAGTGGGACACAGTACAAAATCATTACTACTATTGCCCTCTTTCTTGTTGGAATTTATGGTGGATTTATCCAAGCAGGTGTGGGTTTACTCGTTATAGCAACCTTGCGAATTCTTGATGGAGGGGATCTGGTAATTACCAACGCACACAAGGTATTTATAATTTTCTTCTATACAATTATTGCTTTAGGTATTTTTGTTAGCAAAGGTCAAGTCAATTGGATCTTAGGTATAACTTTAGCAGCTGGAAACGCTACTGGTGCTTGGATTGGAAGCCATTTGGCAGTGAAGATGGGTGATAAATGGATTAAAGTAGTATTAGTTATCGCTGTGATTGCCTCTGTAACAAAACTGTTATGGGATACATTTAAAGATGTGTTCGTTGTATAGAGGCAGATAGCATAAAATAGTAACCCAATATAACTGGTCAATTGAATTTACAATTGTTCTCTGTATAGAGATGAAAACTTTCTAAACGATTACCGATTAAAACATCTTGGTCTATATTTGATAATAATCTTATGAGATCTATTATTTGATTGGATATTTCTGAGGATGTACCTACAATTTTTAGGTTTTCCTGTTTCAATTCACTTTCTTCTGTAAATATCTCCTCATCAGGTTTAACAATAACCTTACCATCCATCCATCCCAATTCCTTGTCAACTACAGACATCCGTATATAATTCTCATCAAATATTGAAATAATAGGATAAGGTATCCTTAGTAAGCGCAATGTCGTGTCATGAATTGCAGTTCCCAATGCTAATGAGGTATGGTATTGGTTTGATATAACATTTACAATAGATAGATTCCATAAAACTATAGGCTTTTTTAATCGTTGTGCAAGGTTAATTAATCGGAGGAAACGTCTCCAATCAGCAGGTTGTATAAGACTATCAGAATTGCCTTTAAGTAAGACAACTTGAATATCTCGAAGTTCAGCTAACCCCGCAAAGTCAAAGTTACCTTGTCCACCTGCTCTATCACCGTAAAGTTGAATTGTCTTTTCAAATGGAGGATGTTGATAATTAAAATTGAGTGATTGCATTGCCTGTATAAAAAAAGCAGGTAGGTGCTAAACACACCTAACCTGCCTAAAAGAATGCGTGAATTGACTTATTCGCCGCTACGTCCGCCAATGATGTTTAGAGCAAACCAACCGATACCTGCTGCAACTGTAGTGATAACGACTAAAGCGCGTTTGGTTGATGACACTTCTTCGTGTACACCTTTCGCATCCTCAATCATCATCTTCAGTTCCATGATACCTTTCTGATTTGTCTCAATCTGAGTCAATGCAGTTTTAACATCACCTTGAATAGAATTTATACTATCCTGCACAGCCTTCAGATCTTTCTGCAGACCGGACAACATTTCATTGAAAGAGGCATGGTGTTTTTGTACATCTTCCAATTGCTTTTGAAGCGCATTTTTGTTTGATCTAACTGCTCTTTTGACATCGTTAGCTGCGTCATTACTTGCTTTATTTATTGCATCAAGCAATGCTTTCTGTGCTTTCTGGTTACTTTCAAGTGCTTTAATTTGACTCTCTAACTTTGCAGTACTCGCATTTAAAGCCTTAATTTCAGCCATCAGCTTTTCACGTGTTGCTTCAGACTCTTCCAGTTCAGAACGTAGTCTTTCTAACTCAGCATTTTTTTCTACCATATCTTCCTCAGCTTTGTCAACTACCTCTTTAGCCATCGCTAAAGGGATACGCAGTTTTTCACCAGGGAAAATCAAATGCGGATTAGTAAAATCGTTATATTTACTAAGTTCTCTCCATCGGAGAGGATCTTTCAAATGTTCTTGACACAGATCCCAGAGGGTATCACCCTTTACAATGGTGATAAGCTTAGTTTCATCATCCCCTTCATGCGGTGTGATTCTTGCCGAGGCGGATAATACATATACACCACTGAGTGCCACACAGAGATAAAGAACCAACGTTAATTTAAGTGTGGATTTTATCATTTTCATCAGTATTCTCCTCTTAGGTGTTAATATCCATAGGATAGGGAAAGATAGTGAGTGATTCCAACACCATGGATTGCATTTAAACCATCTTGGATAGCATAGTCAACTTGCAGACCAGCGATGTTTACACCAAACCCACCGAAGATGTCCTGTACATCACGTGATGCTCTAACACCAGCGCGTATAGCAAATTCGGTTGATTTGTTTGTGACTATTGAATACTCAACACCAGCACGCATGCTAAAGGCACTCTCGTCGAGATTAACAAACTCTTGTTCAATATCGGCTGAGAATGTGACGACATTACCCATATATAGGTCATAAGCAACACCTACATCAACAATCATCGGTACGACACCACCATCATAAGAAGCACCGAGGTGTTTAGCAACAATACCATAATGGAAAGTTGGTACTTGTGCCTCGTCTACATCAATATGTAGTGCATGTCCCATGAAACCAAGATCAACACCACCGAAACCACTCTGGTCTTCATCACTCTCTATACCAAAACTATCATTCATCATCCTACCGGTAAGACCGATATTGAAGTTTCTGAAGCCTATACCGTAAGAAAGTGAGTATGTATTTGCTCCATAATCAGCTTTCCCTTCGTAGTCCCCAGAGGCACTATAGATAGGATAGTCAGCTACACCAAAATTAGTAGCGGCGATTCCAACGGCTCCATAGCTTCCAAGTGCTTTCGTCAGAGCAATAAAGTGTTTAGTTTGTCCAAGCATACCATTGTCAGAAATTTGCTGTGTTGATAAATTCAAACTCAGATCTGCCGCAGAACCAAGTCCAGCTGGATTCCAGACAGTAGCAGTGGCATCATGTGTAATTGCTGTGACAGCACCACCTAAACCAATTGATCGAGCACCCGCACCGAGGCGCAGATGAGGCATAGCATTTACATAATCCTCATCCTGAGCAAAACTTACAGGCGTCACAGCAAGGATAAGAAATAAAACGGATATTACACCGTATAGCAATCTTTGCTTTGTGATATACATTTATATCCTCCTTCGTAGATGCATCGTCGGAAATGGGTATAATACCCAATTTCCGACTTGCGTTTCTACTGTTTACTTAGCGCGTCAGAGCGAGCTTAAGAATGGCATATTCTGGCTCGAAACCACCTGTTACAATGATTTGGCAATAATAGATGCCACGAGCTAATTCTTCGCCATTACTGGATTTTCCATCCCAACCAATTCCGTTCTGACCAGTGTAATTTCCTGCAGACATTATCGCATTGTCCCTAAGTGTCCGCACAGGACGTTGAGTACTGTCATAAATCACAATACTCACAGTGGACATCTGGTTAAGTCCGAAGGATATACGCGTGTTAGACTCAAATGGGTTGGGGAAGTTAAATACCGTTTTCAACACGGGTGCGTCCATATGTTCTACTGAGAAAGTGAACTTATAGACAGCCATGTTAGACGTACGAGCACCTTCACTCTCATCGGAAACATTACCTTCCTGATGCGCATTATCGGAAACTTCAAGTGTTACCGTATACTGACCTGCAACATCAAATCCTCTTGGGAATGCAGGTGCAGCAGGTGTATAAATCACCTGAGTCGCAGACATCTGCTCATCTGTTAGGTTAATCGGTTGTGCTTGACTTCCACCACCTGCCTGCGGATATTCAATTACGAGTCGAATCGAATCGGGATTGATACCGCTTTCAGCATCGGCAAATGTCACAGAAATAACCGGTCTTGCTTCCTCGTCATGTTTATACATCAGACGTGCACCGTTCTGTGGTGATGACGATGTGATAATCGGGGCAGCCGTATCAAAGTCAATTGTAAAGCCACCTTTGGAAGTAGACGAATTTCCGAATGTATCTGTCGCACGAACTTCAATCGAGTAAGTTCCCTCTGAAAGTGGAGCTTCAGGATGGAAGTCTAAACGAGTAATACCTTTGTTTGTCCTATCTTCAGCGTCATCGCTGGTATCACCATTTACCACTTCACCATTGCTATCCATAACAGCAATTGTTATTTCCTGCACACCAGAGGCATCCGTAGCACTCGCCGATATTGTCGGGAGTCCAGCGTGGATAGTTCCAGCAGGTGTTATGGAAGAAATAATCGGTGCGGTTTCATCAACTTCCAGTACGAATTGCCAACTGTGCACCTGTGTTCCCCCTTCGCTTGATACACTCAAACTGATTTTGTGTGTACCTGGTGAGAAACTTTCAGTTATTTCAAACTTATTGGCAGCACGTTCAACTGGATAAGTACTACGTGGACCGTCATTAATAGTATATTCCACATTTGTAATTGAAGATTGCTCCTCAACAATAACTGCGGAAATTGTGACCGCCATATTTTCAGCAAGTACATCCGCCTCATTGAGCCTAACCACACCTGATGGAGATACCTCTGCAATTATAGGTGGAGTAGTATCTTTCGGTATTGCTACTGCAAAGACTACTACATCTCTCGCTGTTTTGCCATTCGCATCTGTGACTTCAACAACGACTGTGTGCTCACCATCTACTAATGCTGTAGCAGGTGTATATGCAAGTTGATTATCTTCTACTGCATCTTCACCTAATTCAACATCTTCACCGTTAATCGTGAAGGTGGATACCTCAACATCGGTCATACCAGAAAATTCAGCTCTGATAACTGGTTCACCATGTTCATAGGTTTGTCCATGAGCAGGTGATAGGATAGCAACTGATGGACCTGGAATGTCAACTATGAATTCTGAAGATGTCATTGCTGACTCACCATTAGCATCCGTTACTTCAACAGCAACCGTATGATTACCATGACCTAATGCAGGATCAGGTGTATAGGTGAAGCCGTTGCCATCAATCTCAGGATCAACTTCATCACCATCTACGGTAAGTTTCACTGTGACTTCGCCTACACCTGTAAACTCACCACTAACAATAGGTGTTCCATTGTTATATGTGTGACCAGCCGTAGGTGATAGCAGTGTTACAGATGCCATCGGAAATTCTACTGTAAAGACAGCAGTTGCTTGTGCCATTTTACCATTAGCGTCTGTCGCAGTAGCAACAACAGTGTGTTCACCTTCACCAATTCCATCTTCAGGTGTATAACTAACTGCACCATCAGCTAATTCTACTGCATCACCATTTAAGGTAAGTGATACAGAAACAGGTTCTGCCATACCAGATACTTCCCAAGATATATTTGGCATATCATGGTTATACATTTGACCTGGAGCAGGTGAATGTATCGCTATAGACGGTCCTGGTATCAACACTGAGAAAATAACTGTTGCTTCAGCAGTCTTACCATTTGCGTCTGTCGCAGTAGCAACGACTGTATGTTCACCATCACCTAAAGCAGATGCTGGAGAATATGTGCCATCATCATTCATTGCTGCAGCTTCACCATTAACCATAACTGATACGGATACTGGTTCTGCTACACCAGAAGATTCT